>JAAELP010000001.1 GCA_024226535.1 Planctomycetota bacterium
CGGGCTCCTCGAGCAGCGTGTCCTGGCGGAAGTCGGCGGGCAGGCAGAGCGGAGTGCGAGCCCGGATGCGGCTCTGGAGATAGGTGGTGTAGTCGTCGGTGACGATCCATATCCGTGCCGTATCGTCGCTCGAGCCGGTGACTACGCGGGAGCCGTCACGGCTGAAGGCCGCGCAGAAGATCGGGTTCTCATGCCCCTCCAACCGGGCGACTTCCGCGCCGGTTTGTGCATCCCATATCCGCGCCGTATTGTCGCCGGAGCCGGTGACGACGCGAGACCCGTCACGACTGAACGATACCGTATAGATACGATCCGTGTGACCCTCCAGCCGGACGATCTCTTCGCCGGTCTGCGCGTTCCATATCCGCGCCGTGCCGTCGCGGCGGCCGGTGACCACGCGGGCGTTGTCGGTGCTGTACGACGCACTGTAGGCGCCGTCGCCAAAGACCAGGATCTCGGCGCCGTCTTGCGAGTCCCGGATCCGGACCTGCCGGTCTTCCGATTGGGTGAGAATGCGCGAGCCGTCGGCGTTGAAGGACGCGGCGAATATCCGCGACGGCCCGTCCAGGCTGATCAGTTCCTTGCCGGTTTGCGCGTTCCAGATCCGCGCCGTCAGGTCACTGGAACCGGTGAGGATGCGAGCGCCGTCGCGGCTGAACTCCGCGGAGTTGATGCCATCCGTGTGGC
>JAAELP010000002.1 GCA_024226535.1 Planctomycetota bacterium
AACGGCTTCAACTTCACTTCGCCGTCCGCAATTGCCTGGGACCACCTCGTCCAATGCTCTACCAATCGCTTCGACTGTTCCACCCCGTATCCTGCGTCGCGAAGGACGTCTGCGGCTTTCTCCCATGTCGTGACGTCGAGCTTCATCTTACTGATCGCCCGGGCCACCTCGTGATCAGGCACGCCGGCGGGCTCCGCGAGGAAGTACCCCGGTCGCCCCTGGCCGCTCTCATTCTGCATCCAGGAGCGCACGATCCTCAAACCAGCAGTCGCAGGATCCCTGACAAAGCGCTGATGGCACACTACTTCCAGTCTCAGTCCGGCAAGATCCTCCGGCGACAGCAGCGTGAACAGACGTCCATCAAGGACGTTCGAGATCGACTCTACTAGCTGCGGCCGCTCGTCGTCGATCGAGTCCTTCGACAGGAGATCGTCAAGACGCAAGCGTGCCAAGATGGCCTGCCTCATTCGGGCGGCGTCGCCACCAGTTGCTCGGTCGAGCGCGCTGAGAACACCCGGCTGCCTCAGATTGTCGTAGATCGAGCCAGAGAACCGCATTGCGCCGCCTCCTGGATTTGCCGACCTCCGACGGTGATTGCCAACAGGCAAACCCGAGCGACTGGGGGGCACAAGGGGAGCCACAGCAAGCTGGGCGGGGCTCGTGTGATCCTCAGCACTCACTCACAAACCGCTTGTCCGCGCCGCGGGTCAGCACCATGATGCTATGCATCTCCGCCACTTCGCGTCGTTGTACGGTTCACGTATGACCGTCGGGCAAGCGAATCGCTAGAGCAATCGCGGGCGCGATCCGATCCGGGACTTGATGCGGCCGATCGCGGCGACCCCAGACTGGGGCAAGCAGCGGAGGGGGTGGCGAACGCTCCGCGCGGCGGCGCTCCGAGCGCGGAGTCTGGCTGCACGATAGGATGGGCGTTGGTGCGCTCTCGGGCTCAGCATCGCGCTCGCAAAAACGCCTTACGCCCGACTGTTGGGAGGGCGAGAGCAATCGAAGAGTATGCGATAAGGGGATGTTCCGATGGATGCAGTCTCATGGACAATCATGATCGCGTCAGGAGTGGTAGCTGCGCTGATCGTCTTCTCCAGTCGGCATGGTCTGCGCATCGGTAGCACAGCAATTTTCCGAGGGTCTGGACGACCCGTAGAAATGGCGCAGACCTTGCTGAGCTCTATCCACATTACATCTCAAATGCTCTTCGGTCTCCTGGCTGTCGCCCTTGTCTGCTTGCTAATGGCTGAGAAGATCGTCTCGACGGAAGCAGGACTGCCGCTGCTGTCCGCTGTCGTCGGCTACCTACTCGGCAAGGGGTTCAAGGATGTGAGCAGCGCACGGAGTGAAGCCCCACCAGAATCCGGTCAGTGACGCAATCATCGCAGCAATACACTCGTCCTTGACAGAGCTGGACAGAGTTCCTGCATCTGCGAGCGGCCCGCGACCCGATCCGGGAGCACGCGGTGAGGCCGATCGCGGCGACGATGACTTGGAGCACCGCAGCGGCGACCATGGGTGCGCGTTGTCTCAACGGCCGTCGGGAGGTACGCTCCCGATAATGCCCCGCGGCGACGAACACTTCCATGAGCATGTGCGATCACGAGAAGTAAGTCCACCGACGATCCTCTACAAGTACACGACCGTCGAGACTGCGCGCATCGTCCTCTCGACCGGGAAGCTGCGGTTTCGGTCCCCGCTCAGCTACAACGATCCGTTCGATTCGCAATGGGACATGACGTGGCCTGCGTCTACTCCTGAGGCGATTGAGTATGAGCGAGCGTTGATCAGACGTGCACTTTTGGATCCAGGCTCGTGGCCGGACGATGCTGATCCGAAACACCGTCGAGCTATGGCGCGGGAGCGCGAGCGGATCAGGCTGCTACCTGGTGAGGAACAAGAAGATGCGATCACCGATCTCGTCACGCAGACTGGATCAAGCGGCAAGCCCCCAGAACAGCAGGCCCGGATGCTCGATGACCTCAGGCGTCGCATGAGAGTCCTTTGTTTGTCCGAGCGAGACGACTCCATATTGATGTGGTCGCACTACGCAGATCAGCACTGCGGCGTGGCGATCGGATTTGAATCCTCTGCGATCGAGAATGGTCTCCTACGTCCGCTCGAGCCGGTGCTCTACCGAGACGCACCGCCGTCACTCATTGACCCGCAGCAATGGCATCGGTCGATGATCTTCGGGCTCGATTGGACCTGGGACTGGGAGGCGATCGGTCGGCAATGGGCGCTGACGAAGCACTCCGACTGGTCGTATGAGAGGGAGTGGCGATTCGCATTAATAGCTGCACGGACAACCTTGGGGGATCACGAGGATATCGCCTTCCCCCGCGCTTCGTTGGTTGAACTTGTGTTTGGCTGTCGGACCGATCAAGTGGGAGCGGCGGAGCTGCAATCGCTCGCTCGTGCCTTCGGTCCCCAAGTAAGCTGTTGGCAAATGTCCGCTCGCCAAGACCGATTCCAAGTGGAACGAGCGGAGATGACGTTGTCCCGCAACTCATAGCGCGTCGCCACGTCAGAGCACTCGCGAGTTGTTGAACGAAGCCGCTGCGCGGCAGCCCTGAATCAGCGCCACCGCCACCGCGTCTCGAGCCTCGACCGCCGTGTGGTCGTTGTGGGCAAGACCGAAGAAGCCCCTCACGGCCTCTGAGAGCGGTTATCCGAGTTAACCAGAACGCCTTGTTCACTGGAGAGTCAGAGAGTTTGAAAGCGAGTCTGAAGGGTCGCAGTCGAAACCCTCAAGGTTGCGCCTGCCACCCCTGGCGCGCGTTTGCGAACCGAGAGTTTTGGCGGCGCGACGGCACTCGTCCGAAACCACCGCACCGTCGGGGATTCCTGCCGATCACCAACGTCTCGCACTCTCCGCCTTCCTTGTTAACCACAAACCACCGCATCTTCCGCGGCGGCGTGGAAAGCTCCCCGGTCGAGACGCGAACCACCAACCGAGTGGTTGGCATCCGGCGCTCACCAGGCCGCCCCGACAAGGAGCCGAGCCGGCCCCCCGACGCGCCTGCTGCGGACCCGCCGTCCGCCCTCGCCTCTTGCAAGAGCGGCGACATCATGCCGATGACGGTCGATGGAAGGGGCCACGAGGGCTCCCTATGCGCCGCCGACTCGAGTCGCTGCGGTCCCTGGACCTGGCCGCAGCGATCGTGGCGCCAACGCCGGTGGGTCGACGCGGAGCAGGCGGCCACGCCCGTGCACCACGACGAGCTGGTCCTGTGCATTCTGGATCAAAGACATGGCCGCGCGCTCGTCCCCCGACACGCGGCCTTGCCCTTTGGGCAAGACCACGGCACCCGAGGCGGGCAAGACCACGGCACCCGGAGCGGGACCTGGCGCGGCACCCGGAGCAGCACACGAGCGCGCCGGCGCCCGTACAATGCGTGGCCCCCGATTCCTCCCCATGAAGACCGAGCCCGCGCCCACCTCGAGCCGCACGTCGGAGCCCCCTGCCGGGGCGATGAAGCCCGTGGCCGTTATCGACATCGGCTCGACTTCGATCCGGGTCGCGATCGCCCAGATCGACGCCGATGGTCGCGTCGCGCCGCTCGAGACCCTCTCCCACCCGGTCAACCTCGGCAAGGACACGTTCACGCGTGGCTCGATCGAGAAGAGCACCGTGGAGGAGTGCGTGCGCATCCTCCGCAACTACGTCAACGTGCTCCGCGAGTACGGCGTCGACGGCTCCGAGCGGACACGCGTGGTCGCCACGACCGCGGTGCGCGAAGCGGTCAACTCCCAGTCGTTCCTCGACCGCGTGCTCGTCGCGACCGGACTGCGGGTGGAGCCGATCGACGAGGCGGAGGCGACCCGACTCACCTACCTCGGCGTGCGCTCCGTCCTCGCATCGGATCCGACCCTCGGCGACGCGCGGGCGCTCGTGGTCGAGATCGGCGGCGGCAGCACCGAGCTGCTCATGCTCAAGGGCGAGCAGGTCGAGTTCTCGCGGAGCTATCGACTCGGTTCGTTGCGGCTGCGGAAGATGCTCGAGACGTACCGCGCCCCCGTGACGATCGCCAGCGCCATCATCGACGGACAGATCCGGCGCACGATCGAACAGATCCGACGCGACATCCCGCACGACGGCCCGTCGGAGTTGGTCACGCTCGGCGGCGACGTCCGCTTCGCGGCGACGCAGATCCTCGGGGCCGATGACACCGCGGCGATCAGGACGCTTCGCGTCGACGACGTCGAGCGGCTTGCCCGGCACATGCTCGAGACCCCGGTGGACGAGCTCGTGCAGCGGTATCCCCTGACCTTCCCCGACGCCGAGTCCGTGGGCCCCGCCCTGCTGGCCAACACGGAGCTTGCCCGCGCCTTCGAGCTGGACCACATCCACCTCACGAGTACGACGCTTCGGGACGGCCTGCTCCAGGAGATGGCCGTCGGCGGCGCCTGGACCGAGGCGTTCCGCGAGCAGATCATCCGCTCGGCGATCGACCTCGGTCGCCGGTACGGCTTCAACGAGGCACACGGCCGTCACACCGCGGAGCTGAGCCGGACGCTCTTCCAGGAGCTTCAGGCCGAGCACCAGCTCGATCACCGCTACGAGTTGATCCTGTACATCGCGGCGCTGCTCCACGACGTGGGCAACGTCGTGAACAACCGCAGCCACCACAAGCACTCGATGTACCTGATCGAGAACAGCGACCTGTTCGGGCTGGGACGGCAGGACATGTTGCTCGTGGCGCTCGTCGCCCGGTACCACCGGCGGGCGGCGCCGCGGAGCGCGCACGAGGGGTACGCGGCACTGACGCCGGAGAGCCGGATCGCGGTTGCCAAGATGGCGGCTCTGCTGCGCGTCGCAGATGCCCTCGATCGCTCC
Source organism: Planctomycetota bacterium (assembly GCA_024226535.1). Lineage (GTDB taxonomy): Bacteria > Planctomycetota > Phycisphaerae > Phycisphaerales > SM1A02 > JAAELP01. Next base: position 4,847 of record JAAELP010000002.1, read on the forward strand.
GACAGCCAGCGCATCAAGAACCTCACCTGCCAGAAGCAAGGCGACCGGCTGGTCATCCAGATCCAGAACGTCGAGGACGTCTCGCTCGAACAACTTGCCCTCAAGCAGAAGGGCTCGCTCTTCGACGACATCTTCGGCATGACCGTGCTGCTGCGCCGGGGATGAAGACAGGAGCCGTTCGAGCATGACGTCGAAGTACTTCAACCGCGAACTGAGCTGGCTCGAGTTCAACCAGCGCGTGCTGGACGAGGCGCTCGACGAGTCCATCCCCCTGCTGGAGCGGCTCAAGTTCCTTGCGATCACCAGCTCCAACCTCGACGAGTTCTTCGCGGTACGCGTCGGCGGGCTCCAGATGCTCGACGAGCGCGGCGTCACGAAGACCGATCCCGCCGGCATGACGCCGCGGCAGCAGCTCGACGCGATCCGAGCCCGGAATCGCCGCATGACGGACGAGCGGTACGCGTGCTATCTCGAGCTGGAGCCGGCGCTGGCGGAGGCCGGGCTCCGCTTTCGGCGCCCCGACGACCTCTCGTCGCGGCAGACCACGACCGTCGAGCAGCTCTTCGAAGAACTGTACGCGGTGGTCACACCCAGGGCGGTCAACGCGACGGCGGAAGCCCCGCTGCTGCGCGACCAGACGATCATCATCGCCGTGCGTCTCGAGCCCGGACCCGAAGACGACGAGCCCGAGTGCTACGCGTTCATCCCGCTAAGCAGATCGATCGCGCGCTTCGCCACGCTCCCGGCCGAGGCCGGGTACGAGTGCATCCGGGTGGAGGACGTGATCGGCATGTACGCCGATCGTTTCTTCCCCGGTCGTCGCGTGCTCGAGTCCGTGCCCTTTCGCATCTGTCGCAACGCCGATCTCACCCTGCGCGAGGACTTCGCCGCCGACCTGCTCGAGGAAATGGAGCTCATCCTCGATCTCCGCCAGGTCAGCGCCTGCGTGCGCCTGGAAACCTCGGACGCCATCTCCGAGGAGACCCTCGGGTTCCTGAAGCGCGTGCTCGACGTGGACGAGACGCAGGTCGAACGCGTCCCCGGACCGCTCGACCTCGCCGCCCTCATGACGCTCGGCGGCCTACCCGGCTTCGACGAGCTGCGGTACAAGCCGTGGGAACCGCAGCCGTCGCCGGCGGTGGACCTCACCATGAGCATGTTCGACGTGCTCGCGCGACAGGACGTGGTGCTCTACCACCCCTTCAACAGCTTCGAGCCCGTGCTCCGGCTCATTGACGAGGCCGCCGACGACCCGGACGTCCTCGCCATCAAGCAGACGCTCTATCGCACGAGCCGGGAGAGCCCGATCGTGGCGGCGCTGCGACGCGCCGCGGAGAAGGGCAAGTACGTCACCGCGCTCGTGGAGCTGAGGGCACGGTTCGACGAGGCCCGCAACATCGAGTGGGCGCGGGACCTGGAGCGGGCCGGCGTGCAGGTGATCTACGGCCTGAAGGGCCTGAAGACGCACTGCAAGGTGCTGATCATCATCCGGCGCGAGCCGCTGGGGATCCGGCGCTACGTCCACTTCGGGACCGGCAACTACAACGAGAGCACGGCGAAGCTGTACACCGACGTGAGCTTCCTGACCTCTGACGAAGACCTCGGCGCCGACGCCACGAAGTTCTTCAACACGATCAACGGCTACGCGCAGGTGCAGCGATTGCGGAAGCTCGCCGCCGCCCCGATCACGCTGCGCGAGAAGCTGCTGTCGCTCATCGGAGCGGAGAAGGAGCACAAGCGCCAGGGGCACAAGGCGCACATCATGCTCAAGTGCAACTCGCTCTCGGATCCGAAGATCATCGACGCCCTCTACAAAGCGTCCAAGGCCGGCGTGAAGATCGAAGCGAGCGTGCGCGGCATCTGCTGCCTCCGGCCGGGCGTGCCCGGCCTCAGCGAGAACATCACCGTCACGAGCATCATCGATCGCTACCTCGAGCACAGCCGGATCTTCTACTTCCACCACGGCGGCGACGACCTCGTGCTCATCTCCAGCGCCGACTGCATGTCGCGCAACCTCGACAAGCGCGTCGAGTTGCTCGTGCCCGTGGAGACCCCGGCGTGCCGCGATCGGCTCGTGGAGATCCTGCACTGCTGCCTGAACGACCCCGCGAAGGCGCGGCGCCTCGATGCCGATGGTGAGTACACCCGTCCCGAGCCCACCCCGGGCGCCGTCGGAAGCCAGGAAGAGCTGTACCGCCGCGCCTGCGAAAACTCCCGGCAGGCCGATCAGGCCAAGCGGCTGGTCTTCGAGCCGTACCGCGCGCCGGGAAGTGGAACGTAGTCGAGTCGCAGCTTCAGAACCGCACGCTGATTCCGCCCGACAACGCGTGGACCTCGCTCGTGTCGCCGAACAGTCCTTCGTAGCGCAGGAACGCGGTCATGTTGTCGCGGATGATGCGGGTGAAACCGCCGCCGATGAAGATGCTGTCATCGTCGCGGTTACCGGTGTCCACGGCGAAGGGTGAGCCGCCGGCGGAGAACGTCGAGGCGATGTCGTCGTTCTCCATGTACTCGTGCTCCCAGCCGAAGTTGAAGTCCAGGAAGTACGGCGACGTGCCCGCGTCGGGCCGGTAGCTGAGCGTGACGCCGAGGCGGCTTCGGAGTGAGTCCGTATCGCGGTCGGGCACGATGAGGTTCGCGCCGGCGGCGCCGGTCTCGACGTACCCGTCGTAGTCGAAGTAGCTGTACTGCATCGAGAGCGTCGGCGTCAGGATCCAGGAGTTGTCCAGCTCCAGCTCGATGCCGCCGCCGACGTAGACCGTCACGTCGTTGCCGTCGTAGTCGCCGATCGCGCTGAGGCCGATCTGGGAGATGTTGCGCTGCTGGTCGTTCGAGCTGAACCCCGCGGTCAGCGAGCCGTCGAGGTACCAGCCGTCGTTCACCCAGGTGAAGTACGGACCGATCCGATAGGTGTCGATGTCGATGTCGCCGAGGCCGGCGTCCAGCGAGACGTCGGTGGTCGTGTACCCGAAGACGGCGCCGACGATGAACTCCTTGGAGAAGGTGTAGTCGACGCCCGCCTGCACGCCGTACGTGTCGGCGTCGAAGCCCGTTCGGGCGAACTCAGTGTCCTGGTCGGTCCAGACGCCGAGCGCGCGAACGTACATGCCCAGCGGATTCTCCGACTCGATCGAGGCCTGGTACGCCGTGTCCTGGGCGGCGATGGCCGCCGCAAGCAGGGTCGGGCTGTCGACCGCGCTCGCGAGCATGCCCGCCTCCATCGCCACGCGGGTCGCCACGGCGTCGGCCCCGACACGCTTGGACGCGAGGTACGACGCCTGCGTGTTCGTGAACGCGTCAACCGCCTCGAACCCCGCCGTCGCCGCCGCGTTCGTCGCCGCCGGGCTCAACTGCTTCATCGCCACGTTGACCTCGGCGCTGTTCAACGGGTCGAGCCGCCCGAGCAGGTCCGCGGCGAGGCCGGAGGGATCGGCGTTGGCGATGGGGGTAAGCGTGTCGAGCGAGCGCCCGACCGCTTGGTTGTTGTTCGTGATCGCCGCCGACTCGTACGCGGTCGGAGCCCGGAACGCCTGGAGGATGTACTCCAGGTCGCCCTGCTGGAACGCCAGGGCCCGCTGGAGGATGAACGTCATCGTCGCGGACGTCGTCGTGACATCGGCCCCCATGTCCATGACGCCGTTGGCGCCCGCGGCGCGGAGGACGGAGAATGTCTGCCCGTCGGAGATGAAGCTCGTGGAGGCAATGACGGCCTCGATCGTGCTTCCCGCCGCCAGCGTCGCGTTCCCCGTGACATTGAGAAGGTCCGACGTGCCGCTGCCGCCGTCGACGTCCACGGTGAGCGTGCTGCCGGCCTGCTGCACGTAGTTGCCGGTGACGTTGAGCGTGCCGATGACGCCGTTGTCGCCGGGCTGGATGCGCCCGCCCATCGCGTTGGTCAACAGGCCACCGACGGTCCCGGTACCGCGGAGCATGCCCGTGTCGTTGACGTTCAGATCGCCGGCCACCGAGCCGGTGAGCATGAGCGCGCCGCCGTCGATGTTCGTATCGCCCGCGTACGTGTTGGCGGCGCTCAGCGTGAGGGTACCGGCGCCCGTCTTGGTCAGGCCGCCGGCGCCCTGGATGACGTTCGCGAAGTCCACGCCGGCAGTGTTCGTAACGTCCATCGTGGAGACGACCGTGAGCGTCGTCGTGCCCGTGAAGGTCAGGACGTTCACCCCGCCGAGCCCGAGGTCCGCGTTGATCGTGATATCGTTGCCGATCGTGCGGTCACCGCCGAACGGCTGGAGGTTGCCGTTGGCGTCGATCGTCAGGGAGCCCATGCCGAGGGCCATGTCGTTCCCGAACGCGATCGTGCCGCCGGCACCGGTAATGGACGTCCCACCGGTGTGGTCGTTCTCACCGCTGAGCACGATGCGCCCGGTGCCGGAGTGAATGAGCGAGCCCGCCCCCGTGATCTTCCCGGAGTACTGGGAGTCGCCCACCTCGTTCACGGTCAGCGTGTTCGCGCCGAGATCCACGACGCCACCCATGTCGCCGCCGCCGAACAGCGCTCCGATCGTCTCGTCGTTGAGCAGCTCCAACCGCACGGCGGCGGTGTTCGCGAGCTGGACGTTGGTCGTGTCCTTGATGGCATCGCCATTCTGGAGCTGCACCGTGCCGCCGGCGATCGCGAGCGTCCCGTTGAAGTCGTTCGTGCCCGACAGCAGGAGCGTGGCCGCGCCATCCTTGGTCAGGAACCCGAGACCGTCGATGTTGCCGGAAAGCTCGAGATCATTGCTGCCCGCGACGGTCAGGATCCGACCCGGGTCGATGCTGATGGCGGTCCCGACGTTGAGAGCGAGGCTGGTGTCGAGGAAGGAGCTGCCCGACACCGTGAGCGCGCCGGTCCCGAGGGCGTTCGCGTGCCCGAGCATGAGCGTGCCGCGGCTAAGCTCGGTGCCCCCGGTGTAGCTCATGGAGTTGGAGAGCGTGAGCATGTCGTCGTCGGTCGACATGCTCATCTTCAACGCGCCGGCGCCGGTGACGTTCGTCAGAATCAGGTTCGAGCCGCCGGAGACGGTCAGCGTGTTCCCGGCGAGGAGGCCGACGAGGTTCCCGATCGTCCGTCCGTCGACGTCCGCCTGGAGCGACGCGTCGCCGGTGACCTGCACGAACCCGGTCCCGAACGCCATGTCGTTGCCGGCGACGACGGTGCCGTTCTGGAGCGACGTCGAACCGGCGAACATCGTGTTCGCGTTGTTGATGATGAGCGTTCCGCTGCCGGTCTTGACCAGGCTCGAACCCGCTCCGCCGCTGATCGTGCCGTCGATCGTGGTGTTCCGGTTGCCCTGCACGGTAAGGGCGATGCCGGCGGGATCGGTGAGGTCGATGTTGTTGAGGATGAAGTTCCCCGACGACGCGTCGATCGTGAGCGCGCCGGGCCCCCCGCCGTTGTTCGTGCCCTTGATGGTGACGTTGATCCGCTGCTCGAAGGCGCTGTCGTTCTCGAGGCTGAAGCCGTGGGCGAACTGGAACGTGCCGGTGCCGCCGATCGTGTAGCTGTCGAGAGCGTCGGTGAAGCGCATCCCGCGGATGTCGTCGTACGTGATGTTGACGCCGGTGACCTGGTAGTTCCCCCCGTCGTCGCCGAAGATGATCGCCTGGCCGACGGTGGCCGTCGGGGCCATGTTGCCGTCCCAGTTGCCGTTGTCCGTGAAGTCGTCGCTGCCGCCGTTCCCGTTCCAGGTGAAGTCGGCGGTCGCCGCCGGCGTCAGCGTCGCGAGCGTGACGGTCGCGACGACGGGCCAGGCTCGTCCGGTGCGCTTGGTATCGTTCATGAAAATCTGCCGAGATCGTTGGAGAGGCGGTTTTCGATGCCGCGGATGGCATCCTAACAGCCCCCACGTCGGGGTGCTTTCCCCCTACCGGGAAGCCGGGACGCTCAGTACAAAGGAAGTCATGGTGGGGACGTACTATCCGTCTCCAACCATCACCAACGCGGGTCATTCCCCCCTAAGGACCGCCGCCCCAGCTCCTGCTCCTGTTTCGGGCGGCGGTCCGCTCTTTTGGAGCTCGCCGCCCGGCCTGTCACCGCGTGGCCATGGACCACGTCCGCGGGCGCACCCGCCGACGTAGCGGTTTCCGCGTGAAGACCCAGATCACGTGGCGGTGCGTCACGATGACCAGCATGATCAGGACCGTCGCGGGCGCGAGGATCCCGAAGAAGGTGTTGATGACCGTCGCGTCCACCCGTTGTCGCACGCCCCCCGCCTGGGAGGTAAAGAACGAGAAGGACCCGTCGGAGACGGCGAAACCCATCATCGACCAGATGACCAGGAGTTGGCAGATCGTCACGGCCCACGCGATGCGCAGGTCCTGGAACGTACCGATGGCGGCGAGCAGATAGATCGACCAGAACACCACGCGCTCCGTGTCCAGCCGCGTCGGGTCGAACAGTTGGAGCGCGAAGTAGACGGTGGCCGAAGCCGCCCAGGCGAAGTTCAGGATCCGGAAGATCTGGGGATACATGGGCGCGGTTCTCGGGTGCCCGGGCCACCTGGCCCAGTTGGACGTTCCCGTACCGGTAGATCGGGCGTTGACGCGGGCGCCTCGCCCGGGGTTCCGCAAAAGGCGGGGGGCAAGGGCGGAGATCCCCCCCGGAGCCGGGGGCCGGGGACCGGGATGGTCCGAGAACTCCAGGTCGTCCGAGCCCCAAGCTATCATCCCCTCGCCCATGAGCCTGACCGTCGTCACCCCGTCCCTGAACCAGGCCCCGTACCTGCGCCAGTGCCTCGACTCGGTCCTCGACCAGGGCCACGAGGGCGTGCAGCACCTCGTCATCGACGGCGGATCGACGGACGGAACGGTGGAGATCCTCGAGTCCTACGGGGACGCGATCACGTGGCTCAGCCGCCCCGGCCTCGGGCAAAGCGCCTCGCTCAACGAGGGCTTCCGCCGTGCCGACGGCGAGATCATCGGGTGGCTGAACACCGACGACTACTACCTTCCCGGCGCCTTCGACCACGCGCTGGCGTGCCTCGATGCGCACCCCGACGCCGGCATGATCTACGGGCGCGGCACCATCGCCGACGAGGACGGCACGCCTCTGCGGCCGTACCCGACGTTCGAGCTGACGATCGACGACTTCCGGCGCATGTGCCACGTCTGCCAGCCGTCGGTCTTCCTGCGGCGCCGCGTCCTCGATTCCGTCGGGCTCCTCAACGAACGGCTCGACCTCTGCATGGACTACGAGTGGTGGCTGCGGATCATGCAGCAGGCGCCCGCGGTGTTCTACGACCAGACCACCGCCGTGCTCCGTTGCTACGGGGACACGAAGACACGCCGCCGCCGGCTCCGCGCGCTCGTGGAGGGCGGGCACATCATGCACGCGTACTTCGGGAAAGCGGGCTGGCGCTGGTCGGCGAAATGGGTCGTGCACCGCTGGTCCATGGACAAGACACGCTTCGTCTTCCCGATCGTGGGCTGGGTATCCGCGCTGCGATGCGCTCGCCGGTACCGACGCCGGTTCACACGTGGCCCCTGGCGATGGAACGGTCATGCGACCATTCCCGGCGCGTCCGCAGCGGCCAGCCGCCCGCTCGCTTCCCGCTCGTCCGCCCGCGGCTCGGTTTCCGACGTGCCGGCAGCACCATGATCGACCGATCTCGCGAGCCGAGTGCCGATCCCCCGCCCCCGCTGATCGTCACGCTGAACGCCACCGACCACGCCGGCGGAGCGGAGGCGATGGCGTGGGCGCTCGCCAACGCGGCCGAGCAGGCCGGGTACCGCACTCGCTTCGTCGCGGGCGTGCGTCACGGGGACGATCCGCGGTGCGTCGCGACGCCGCGGTCGCCCTGGTGGCGGACGTGGCACGGGCTGGCGCAGCGCGTCTCGACTATCGCTCCCCTGCGGATCGCGGCCAAGGCGCTCGCCGAGCCCGCCCGTGTCTGGCACGCGACCCGCGGAAGCGAGCACTTCGGCCACCCGTGGACGCCGCGCCTCGACGAACTCGTGGGGCAGCGGCCGGCGCTGGTCCATGCCCACAACCTCCACGGCGACTACTTCGACCTGCGGGCCCTGCCCGCGCTGACCCGTGAGACTCCGTGGCTGGTAACCCTGCACGACGCGTGGCTGCTCGCCGGCCACTGCTGCCACTCGCTGGAGTGCGAGCGTTGGCGAGACGGCTGCGGCGCGTGTCCGCACCTGGACCTGCCGATGCGCAAGCTCCGCGACCGGACGGCCGCGAACTGGCGGGTCAAGCGCGAGATCTACCGGCGGTCGCGGCTGGCGATCGCCTGCCCGAGCCAGTGGATCATGGACCGCGCGAAGGACTCGATCCTCGCCGGCGCGGTGACCGAGGCGCGCCTGATCGCCAACGGCGTCGACACCGAGGTCTTCTCCCCCGGACCGTCGACCGACGCCCGCGCGCGGCTCGACCTGCCGGGCGAGGGCGCCTGCCTTCTCTTCGCGGCGACGACGCCCGCGAACAACCCGTGGAAGGACTTCGCCACGCTGGAGGCCGCCCTCGAGCGACTCGGCTCCGGCCCGAGCGGACCGCTGGCCGTCGCGCTGGGCCAGCGCGGTGCCGATCGAACGTACGGCTCGACACGCCTGGTGTTCCGCCCCTACGAGACCGACCCGGCGCGGCTGGCCGACTACTACCGCGCCGCGGACCTGTACGTGCACCCCGCCCGGGCGGAGACGTTCGGGCTCGTCGTGGCCGAGGCGATGGCGTGCGGCCGGGCTGTGATCGCCACCAACATCGGCGGTCTCGCCGAGCAGGTCGTGCACGGGGAGACCGGTCTGCTCGTCGAGCCCGGTGACGCCGCAGGGCTCGCCGACGCCGTCGGCGCCCTGCTCGCCGACCCGGCCCGGCGCGAAGCGATGGGCGGAGCGGCGCGCGATCGCGCGCGGGAGCGCTTCGACGCCCGCGATCAGCGTCGCCGTTATGTCGATTGGTATTCGGAGCTCATCGACGGCTCGGCGGACGCGACGCGACTCACCGCGCGCCGGCCACCTCCGGCGACTGCGTCTCCCGGATGACATCGAGACACGCGTCGCGCTCGACGTACTCGTTGCCGCATGCCGCACACGGAACCCGGCCGTCGGCCCCGCCGGCGGGCAGACTCTCCCCGCACCGGCAGACCCAGCCCCGGCGCCGGGCGGGCACGCCGACCATGAGCGCATAGTCGGGAACGTCGCGCGTCACCACCGCGCCGGCGGCGACGAACGCGAAGCGCCCGACCTCGATCCCGCAGACGATGGTGCAGTTGGCGCCGAGGCTCGCGCCCTTCTTGACGAGCGTGCGCTGGTACTGGTCGCGCCGCGGGATCTCGCACCGCGGGTTCACGACGTTCGTGAACACCATGGAGGGTCCGCAGAAGACGTCGTCCTCGAGCACGACCCCCGTGTAGATCGAGACGTTGTTCTGCACCTTGACGTTGTCGCCGAGCGTGACGTCCGGCGAGACGACGACGTTCTGCCCGAGGTTGCACCGGCGCCCGATCCGGCAATTCGGCATCACGTGCGTGAAGTGCCAGATGCTCGTCCCCGCCCCGATCTCGCAGGGGTCGTCGACGTACGCCGACTCGTGGATCCGGACCCCCTCGTGCTTGGCGGCCTCAGATGGTGACATGGGAGGCGGGGTCCGGCGCGGGAACCGTGTGAATCACGGGCACGGAAGTCTGAACGCCACGGGCATCCAGCATGACCGGGCGGCCGTTCGTGGTCAGGGAGCGCTGGGCCGCGCTGAGGATCTCGAGCACCGCGAGGCCGTTGCGGCCGTCCGTGCGGGGGCGCGCCCGGGACTCGATGCACTCGAGGAAGTGACGGCACTCCATCTCCAGCGGCTCGTCGTCCGGATACGCGACGTCGACGCCGTCGCCCCGCACCGGAACGGGCTGTCCCTCTTCCCAGTCGACGCGCTGGTCATAGAGCACGAGCTTCTTGGAGACGTCGTCGAAGCTCGCCATCTTCTTCGACCCGATGATCACCAGGCGCTGCTCCTTGAACGGGTGCAGCCACGACACGAAGATGTGGCTGCGCACGCCGTTGTCGAAGAGCATCTGGGTGACGCTGACGTCCGCGAGATTCGGCGTGACGTAGCAGCCGCCGGTCGCGACGACCTCGAACGGCATCATGCCGACGAGACGCAGGATGATCGCGATGTCGTGCGGCGCGAACGACCACAGCGCGTTCTCCTCGGTGCGGATCTTGCCGAGGTTGAGCCGATTGGAGATCAGGTAGCGGATCTTGCCGAGCGCGCCGGAGGCGACCAGCTTGCGCAGCTCGAGCACCGCCGGATGGTATTCCAGGAGGTGGCCGACCATCAGCACGCGCTCGCGTGCGTCGGCGCGCGCGATCAGGTCGCGCGCCTCCTCGACGTCGATCGTCAGCGGCTTCTCGACGAACACGTCCTTGCCGGCCTCGATCGCGTCGACGGCCATGCGGTAGTGCGTCTCCGCCGGCGTCGCGATCATCACCGCGCGGATCGAGTCGTCGCGGAGCACCGCGGCCGGGTCGTCCGAGACCGGAATGCCGGGGACGAGCTCATGGGCCCGGGCCCGTCCCGCCGGGTCCACGTCCGCGACGGCCGCGAGCGCACCCAGCCGCCCCATGCAGCGCACGAGGTTCTTCCCCCATCCGCCGCAACCGATGACGGCAACCCCGCCGTGGCTTCCCTTCGCCGGGCCAGTAGACATTGAGCAGTTTCCTTGTGGGCCGGTGCGTCGCGCTCCCGGTGCGACTGGCACCGTAACGGCCGCGCCATGGAGCGTCAACCGTTCCGTGCCACGGGTCGGTGGCTATCGCCCTGCGCCGCCTGTATCATGCGGTTTCGCGCTGTCCGTGGGGCTCACGGACGGGCCCCGCGAGCCGCCGCGGACGCATTCATCGCCAGGTTCGTGGACGCACGGACGCCGGGCGCCGGGACGCACCGGGCTCGCGATCGTCGAGGAGCATCGTGCTGAGTCGCATCGTCAATCCGGTCGCCCAGTGGCGCGCCGCGCACGATCTGGTGGCGATCCTGGTCGCGCGGCGTCAGCTCACGTGGGAACTCGCGAAACGAGAGCTCACCGAGAAGCACGCCGGCCAGGCGATCGGGGCGATCTGGACGATCGCCCATCCGCTCATCATGATGCTCGTCTACGTCTTCCTCTTCGCCGTGGTGTTCCAGGCGAAGATCGAGACCAAGGGGCTCCCCGTCCCCCTCGACTTCACCGTCTACATCCTCGCGGGACTCGTGCCGTGGCTCGTGTTCCAGGAGTCGATGAACAAGGGCGCCACGGCGATCACGGGCAACGCGACGCTCGTCAAGCAAGTCGTCTTCCCCGTCGAGATCCTCCCCGCGAAGGTCGTTCTGGCGACGGTTCTCACGCACGTCATCTTCGCGATCCTGCTCATCGCGTACGTGCTCTTTCGGTTCCGCGAGCTCCCGTGGACGTACGCGCTGATCCCGGTCCTCATGTTCTTCCAGATGCTGGCGATGGCGGGCATCGCCTACGCGGTGGCCGCGGCCGCCTGCTACATCCGCGACCTCAAGGAATTGGTGACGGTCTTCGCGCTCGTCAACCTCTACCTCATGCCGGCGTTCTACCTGCCGGAGTGGGTGCCCGAGGTCATCCGGCCGATCCTGTACATCAACCCGTTCAGCTACATGATCTGGTGCTACCAGGACGTCTTCTTCTTCGGCTCGATCGCGCATCCATGGGCGTGGCTCGTCTTCCCCCTCTGTTCGATCATCGCACTGCTGGCCGGGTACCGCATCTTCGGGCGGCTCAAGCACCACTTCGGGAGCGTGCTGTGAGCGCGGCGTCGGCGGGCGCGGCCATTCGCGTCGCGAATCTCAGCAAGGCGTACCGGATCTACGCGCGCCCCGCCGACATGCTTCGGGAGCTCGTGACGGGCCGGCCGCGCCATCACCTGCTCAAGGCGCTGGATGACGTCTCGTTCGAGGTCGGCTGGGGCAAGGTCCTCGGCGTAGTCGGACTCAACGGCTCCGGCAAGAGCACGTTGTTGAAGATCCTCGCGGGCACGCTCGACAAGACGGGTGGAGAAGCTGAGGTGAACGGGTCGTTGTCGGCGATCCTCGAACTCGGTACCGGCTTCCACCCGGAGTACACGGGCCGCGACAACGTGATCATGGGCGGCATGTGCCTGGGGATGAGCCGGGAGGAGGTCGGGGAGAAGCTCGAGTCGATCATCGAGTTCAGCGGGATCCGGGACTTCATCGACCAACCCTTCAAGACCTACTCCAGCGGCATGCAGGCCCGTCTCACGTTCGCCACGGCGACGGCCGTCGATCCGGAGATCTTCATCGTCGACGAGGCGCTGGCCGCCGGCGACGCGGTGTTCGTGCAGAAGTGCCTCGCCCGCATGCGCGCGATCTGCGATTCCGGAGCGACGGTGCTCTTCGTCTCCCACTCCAGCCCGATGGTCACGCAGCTCTGCGACGAGGCGATCTGGCTCGAGAAGGGGCGGGTAAGAATGCACGGCAGCGCGCTCGACGTCGTCCGCGCGTACGACTACAGCATCTACGAGCAGATCAGCGAGGGCCGCGGCACCACGGTGCCGGCCGCCGTCGTGGAGGCCACCGTCGCAACCCCCGGGGACGGCGAAAACGACGAGCCGAGCACACCGCCCGATGAACACGCCCCGATGGTGTTCCGGCAGGGGCCGATCGTCATCGACGAGATCGAGTTCCTCGACGAGGCGGGAAACGCCTCGCACATCTTCCGGTTCTGGGAGTCGCTTCGGATCCGCGTGTGGTACCACTGCGAGGGAGCGATCCCCGAGGAGACGCTGGGCATGGGCGTCACCTTCGTGCGCGAGTCGGACTGGACCAACGTGATGCAGTTCAACACGACGAATGTCCTGCGCGACGCCGACTTCGCGGACTACGACAAGGCCCCCTACCGCCAGCAGGCCGGCCGCACCGGGTACATCGAGGCGTGCATCGAGCCGCTCCAGCTCAACGAGGGTACGTACGCGTTGTCCATCGGCCTGCTCGCCAACCGGCCGTACAACGTCGACTGCTACGAACTGCACCAGTTCACGCATCGCGTGTCCATCGCCCGCGACGGCAGCGTCTTCAACGCCATCTTCAGGCCCGTCGTCCGCTGGGAGCACAACCCCGGCGCGAGGCGCGGCGACCACGCGCCACGGGAGGTCTCGACCGGTGGCTGAGCACGATCGACACGCCGTGGCCGAGGAAGCTCGGTCCCCCGCGCCCGAGCCGCGCCCGATCGCCATCGCCGCTCCGTCGCTCGGCGACGAGGAGTGGGAGGCGGTCCGCGAGCCGCTCATGAGCGGTTGGCTCACCCAGGGACCGAAGGTCGCCGCGTTCGAAGCGGCGTTCCGGGAGCGCCACGGCGTGGCCCACGCGCTCGCCACGACGAGCTGCACCACCGCGCTGCATCTCGCCCTCGCGGCCCTGGAGATCGGCCCGGGCGACGAGGTGATCGTGCCCGCGTTCACGTGGGTCGCCACCGCGAACGTGGTCATCCTCACCGGGGCGACGCCGGTGTTCGTGGACATCGATCCGCACACCTTCAACATGGACGCCGAGCAGCTCGCCACGCGGATCACCGAGCGAACCCGCGCGATCATCGCGGTTCACCTGTTCGGACTGTGTGCCGACATGGATCGGATCCTCGCCATCGCCGGCGCAATCCCCGTGATCGAGGACGCCGCGTGCGCCGCCGGGGGCGCGATCGGCGAACGTCACGCCGGGAGCATGGGCGTGGCCGGCGCGTTCTCCTTCCACCCCCGCAAGTCGATCACCACCGGCGAGGGCGGAATGGTGACGACCAACGACGCGGCTTTCGCCGATCGCGCGAACATGCTGCGAAACCACGGAGCGTCCGTTCCCGAGGAGGTCCGCCACTCCGGACCGCGCCCGCACCTGCTCCCGGACTTCGACGTGCCCGGGTTCAACTACCGGATGACGGACCTCCAGGCGGCGGTCGGCATCGTGCAACTCGGCAAGCTGGATCGGTTCCTGGACGAGCGACGACGATGGGCGGACTTCTACGAACGCGAGCTGGCCGGCATCTCCTGGCTCCGGACGCCGCGGACCCCGGCCGGATACACCCACGCCTGGCAGGCGTACGTGTGCTTCGTCGACGAGGACGCCGCGCCGATGACGCGCAACACGCTGATGGACCGGCTCCAGGACCAGGGCATCAGCACCCGCCCCGGGACCCACGCCGTACACATGCTCGGCTACTACCGCGAGCGCTTCGGCCTGAAGCCCGACGACTTCCCGGCGGCGCGTGACTGCGACCGATGCTCGGTCGCGATCCCCCTGCACAACCGCATGACGAGCGATGACTTCGCGCGCGTCGTCGCCGCCCTGCGCGCCATCGACCGGGCGGCGGGAGCGCCCTGACGCCATGTGCGGAATCGCCGGCGCCGTGAGCCTCCGGGGGCAGCCGCTCGACATCGAGCGTCTCCAGCCGATGGTCGACGTCATCGCGCACCGCGGGCCGGATGACGCCGGGTACCTCGTCGGCGCACCGGGCGAGGTCGCCCCGGTGCTCATGACGGACACGCAGTTCCGCCACCGGCGGCCGGCGATGCCGGCGATCGACGACGGCGACGGCCGCGCGGCGCTCTCGGCGCGGCCGTGGAGCATCTTCCTCGGGCACCGCCGGCTCTCGATCATCGATCTCACGGAGACCGGTCACCAGCCGATGCCCGCTCACGACGACTCCACGTGGATCGTCTACAACGGGGAGACCTACAACTTCCGCGAGCTTCGCGCGGAGCTCGAGACCGACGGAATCCGTTTCCGCGGAAGCTCCGACACCGAGGTGATCGCCGCCGCGTACGAACGCTGGGGCATCCGCTGCGTGGACCGCCTGAACGGGATGTTCGCCTTCGCGCTGTGGGATCGCCGCCGACAGCGGCTCCACCTCGTCCGCGACCGCTACGGCATCAAGCCTCTCTACTACACGGTCGACGACGGCACGCTGCTCTTCGGATCGGAGATCAAGTCGCTCCTCGAGTACCGCCGGGGCTCGCCGCCCGTCGATCTGCTCGCGCTGAACGAGTACTTCTCGTTCCAGAATGTCCTGAGCGACCGCACGCTCTTCGAAGGCGTGCACCTCCTGCCGCCCGGTCACGTCCTGACCGTGGACCTCGCCGGGGGTGGCGTCACGAAGGAGCGGTACTGGGACTTCGACTTCAGCCGGGAGAGCGACGTCCCCCGCGAGCAGATCGAGGAGCAACTCGCCGAGGCGATCGGCCGCGCCGTGGAGCGCCAGTGCGTGAGCGACGTCCCCATCGGCTGCTACCTGAGCGGCGGCATGGACTCGGGCACGGTCACCGCCCTCGCGGTGGGGAACCTCGGGCGGCTCTGTACGTTCACCGGCGGGTTCGATCTCTCCGAGGCGACCGAGCGCGAGATGTCCTTCGACGAGCGCGCGCAGGCCGAGAAGATGGCCACGCTCTTCCAGACCGAGCACTACGAGTTCGTCATGCACTCCGGCGACCTCGCGGCGGTCATGGACGAGCTGATCTGGCATCTCGAGGACCTGCGGGTCGGGCAGTGCTACCCGAACTACTACATCGCCCGGCTCGCGAGCCGATTCGTCAAGGTGGTGATGGGCGGCGTGGGCGGCGACGAGCTGTTCGGCGGGTACCCGTGGCGGTACGCCGCGGCGATCGGGCCGACCGCCGCGGACTACATCGAGCACTACTACCGCTACTGGAAGCGCCTCGTCAGCAACGCGGACAAGCCGAGCCTCTTCAGCGGCGACGTCGTCGCCGAGCTGCGCGACCTGCGAGATGACGGGGCAGTGCCCTTCCAGGACCACACGCTGTCGGTCTTCAAGCGCGTGTTTCGCAACGAGCCGGAGGTGGACGGCCTCGGCGACCTCGTCCGCCACTCGCTCTACTTCGAGTGCAAGACGTTCCTGCACGGGCTGCTGGTCGTGCAGGACAAGCTGGGGATGGCGCACGGGCTCGAGGAGCGCGTGCCCCTGCTCGACAACGATCTCGTGGACCTGGCGATGACGATCCCCGTCACGATGAAGGTCGCGGGAATCGACCATCTCGAACGGCTCGACGAGAACCTCCTCTGGAAGAAGGAGGAGTACCGCCGCCGGATGCACACCGGAAAGAACATCCTCCGCTCCACGATGTCGCGGATCCTCCCGCCGGACGTGGGCGAGGCGCGCAAGCAGGGGTTCAGCGCGCCCGACGAAACGTGGTTCCGCGGTCGGGCCGAACGGTACGTCCGCGACACGCTGCTCGATCCCGCCTCCCCGCTCGGCGAGTACCTCGACCTCGCGTTCGTGGAGAATGTCCTCGACGAGCACCAGTCCGGCCGACGGAATCGCCGTCTGCTCATCTGGAGCTTCCTCAGCTTCGAGAAGTGGCTGGCCCACTTCCAGTGACCCGATACCGATGAGCACCACGCGACGCGACCCCAACTTCCTGATCGTCGGCGCCGGTGAATCCGGCACGTCGTGGCTGACGGCCTGCCTGCTCCAGCATCCGCAGATCTTCATGCCCGCGTCGCTGCGCCCGGAGCCGCACTTCTTCTTCAAGACCGCCGAGTACGAGAAGGGCTACGACCACTACCTCGACCGGTACTTCGCGGCCGTGCCCGACACCGCCGCGGCGGTGGGCGAGCGATCGTCGTCGTACATGTTCGGGGAGCAGTGCATCCCGCGGATCCACGAACGTCTTCCCGACGCCCGGTTGATCGTGATGCTCCGCGAGCCCGTCGCCCGGGCGTACTCCAACTGGCGATTCACCGTGCAGTCGGGCCTGGAGACGCAGGGCTTCGCGCGGGCGGTCGCGCTCGAAGCCGACCGGCTGCGTCGCGAGAAGGACCCGTTCTGGCGTGAGGTTCAGCCGTTCGCGTATCTCGCCCGAAGCCGGTACGGCGAGCAGCTCCGGCTCTTGCGTGAACACTTCGCCGCCGACCAGCTCCTCGTGCTCAACTCCGACTGGGTGAAGCGCCACGAGCCGGAGGCGCTGCGCCGCGTGTGCGCGTTCCTCGACGTCGATCCGGACGCGCCGTTCGGCGACCCGGGCACGTTCCCCACGTCATCGGTGCGCAGCCGTCGGCTCCAGAAGCTGCTCCGCCGTTTGCACGGCCCGGACTTCGACCGCGCGATCGAGCGCACCCGGCAGGCCGACGCCGGACGCGGCCGCGGATGGCGCGACCGGCTTCTCCGCGCCAACCTCACGATGAACCACCCGAAGCTGGACGAGCGCGTCCGCGCCGAGCTCACGGACTATCTTGCCGACAGCAATCGCGAGCTGGCCGAGCACGTCGACTGGGATCCGTTCCGCTGGCACGACGAGTCGTAAACGGCGCGATCAGTCGTCCACGCGGTGCACGGTCCACGCCCGGGTGCGGTACGGCACCTCGATCGCGTCCATGCCGCGGATCTCCGTCTCGATCATCCGCATGATCGCCTCGAACCGCTCCGCACCCGCCTGGGCCTGGATGTCGTTGACGCTGCGCCACGCGCCGACGTAGCGCTCGGGCGTCGCGTGCACGGCATGGGGTGCTTCCATGAACACGAGGTCGCGGAAGTGGCCGGTCGAGACCAACACCTCGTCCAGATCCTCCGTGCACTGGCGGGAGCCGGATGAGACGCGCTTCAGCTCGGGCACGATCTCGCGAATCTTCGCCTCGATACCCATGTGGAACTCGCTGGAGGCGAGATCGCGCGGGTTCCAGAGCGCCGTGAAGCGGCCGCCGGGCCGGAGGATCCGATGGAACTCGGCCAGCGCGCAGGGTCGATCCGTCCAGTGAAACGACGACCCCATGAGCACCCAGTCCACGGACGCGTCGGGCAGCCCCGTCACTTCGCCGGCGCCTTCCGACCACGCGAAGTGATCGTCGTCGCCGAGGGTTCGGATACCTTCGGCCCGCATCGCCTCGTTCGGCTCGACCGCGAATCCGCGGAGCCCGATCTGCACGAGGTTCTCGGTGAGCTTGCCCGTACCCGCGCCGACATCGGCGACGCGGAACGCGCCGGGAATCGGTTCCGGGGCGAGGTAGCGAAGCACGGTCAGCGAGTAGCCCGTGCGATAGCGGTATGACTGCGCGAGCTTGGTGAAGTCACCGAGCTTCATCGCGGGCTGTCCGCTCGCGGGGGTCGTGGCAGGTGCTCTGGTCAAACCGTCTTTACCTCGTAGCGCAGGAGTTCGTTCAGGACGCGGTCGACGAGGACCTCGGGCTCCAGCTCCTTTTCGGAGTCGAACCGAAGGTCCGGCCGGAGCGGCTCTTCGAAGGCAAGATCGACACCGGCGACCTCGGAGATCAGGCCCTCGCGGGCGCGCCGGTACAGACCCTTCGGATCGCGGCGCTCCAGGAAGTCGATCGACGCGTGCAGGTACACCTCGAGGTAGCGCTCCAGGTGCTCCCGGTTCCACTCGTGCACCTCGTGGAACAGCGAGATCGTCGCGACCACGACGTTCACCCGCTGGGCGGAGAGGAACTGCGCGAGCCGACCGATGCGCCGAGCGTTCTCGAGGCGGTCGGCCGGGCTGTGGCTCAGGTCGCGACGGTGGAGCTTGCGGAGGTCGTCGCCGTCGATCATGACCGCCGGCTGGCCGCCGCCGCGTAGACGCGCGGTCACCGCCCGGGCGAGGGTCGTCTTGCCCGCGCCGGAGAGGCCGGTGATCCAGACGACCGCACCGGGGTCGTCGTCGGTCATCAAAGGCGGCGTCATGTCCAAGCTCGTCTACCTCCGCTCGGCCCGGAAACGGCCTCTTGCGGGCGTGTCTCCGATCCGGGTCGCGGATCATACCGGCTTCACGGCCGATCCGCCCGAACCGCCCGGCCGCGTCCGCGAGAACCCCTCTACCATGGGCGGATTCCGGCTTCAGGAGCCATCGATCGATGACCACCGACCCCCGCGCCCATGCCGCCGACTTCACGCCCACCGCGTACCGCGCGGTGCTGCGGGCGACGCGGGAGCGGTACCGCTTCAGCACCTTCTCCGACGCACCGGAGGCGGGCCGGGTCTACTGGCGGCACGACATCGACTGCTGCATGGACGCGGCCTGCACGCTCGCCCGCATCGAGGCCGACGAGGGCGTCGTCGCCACGTACTTCCTGAACATGCGTTCGGACTTCCTGAACCTGCACAGCGCGTCGAACCGGAAGCTCATCCGAACCGTCGGCAGCCTGGGCCACGAGCTTGGCCTGCACTTCGACGGGCACGCTCACGCGATCGCGTCGGAAGCGGACCTCGTCACCGCGTTGACCGCGGACCGGACGGCGCTCGAAGCGATCACCGGCACGCCGATCGACGCGTTCTCGTTCCACAATCCGACGGGCGACATGCTCGCCCACGAGGACGACGTGATCGCCGGCATGACCAACGCGTACGCCCCTCGCTACTTCCGGGAGATCGGCTACTGCTCCGACTCCAACGGGTACTGGCGTCACCGGCGCCTGCTCGACGTCATCGAGTCCGGCGCGGAGCCGACGCTTCAGGTGCTCACGCACCCGGTCTTCTGGGTCTTCGATCCGCCCATTCCCCCCAAGCAACGCATCTGGCGCACGATCGAGCAGCACGCGGATCTCATCAAGCAACAGTACAGCGGAGCAACCGCCGCCGGCGCCCGCTTGAACATCGGCGACGACGACGCGTTCGACGAGGCGGCGTCGCTGGACCCGGCGACCGCCGACGTCATCAGGAACCTCCACCTGCTCGGGCACCGGCGGTTGGTGCTCGGCCTGCTGGCCGGCGAGCTGCGACGCCGTGCCCACACGCTCGACGAAGCCTTGCCGGAGCTTTGCGCGGCGACACGCCGGACACTGGCCACGACCGATCGAGGCCACGTCCCCGACGCCGACGCGTACGCCGCGGCCGTGGCGGAACTGCTGGGCGCGATGACGGAGGCGGGTCATGCGCATCGTTCTCTGGGCTGACGCGAGCGGGGTCCGCTCCTCCCTGCGGGCGTGCGGCCGGGGCGACCTCATCGCCGTGGTCGTGGCCGCGAACCGCGTCGAGCAGATTCCGTGCATCCGCGAGCAGCTCGGCGCGCCGAGCCTGCCCGTGCTCGTCCACCCGTTTCGCCGGGACACCGCGGCGACGGACGCGTTCGAGCGCGTGCTCGGGGACCTGAACGCCGACGTGTTCCTCGTCAACTCCTACTCGTTGATCCTGCCCGAGCGATGGCTCGGGATCCCGTCCGTCGACGCGATCAACGTGCACGGCGGCCTGCTGCCGGAGTTCCGCGGCGCGAACGTCGTCAACTGGGCGCTGATCAGCGGCGCGTCGGAGACGGGCGTGACCATCCACCGGCTGGACGCGGGGGTCGACACCGGCCCGATCCTCATGCGGCGCGCGGTGCCGATCGCCCACGAGGACACGGCCGTCACGCTCAGCGCAAAGCTCGTCGACCTGATCGGCGAGATGCTGCCGGAGCTGCTCGCGGGGCTCGAAGCGGGGACGATCGTCGCCGAACCTCAGGACGAGCGACGAGCTCGCCACTGGCCGCGCCGTTGCCCCGACGACGGCGAGATCGACTGGACGCAGCCCGCGGAGCGGATCTACGACCTCGTCCGCTCGCTCGTGTCGCCGTGGCCGGGGGCGTTCTATTACAATGACGACGGGCGGAAGATGGTGCTCGACTCGCTCGTCCCGCTTCCCGAGATTCGTGCGTTGCGAGACAGGATCCTCAGCGGTCATGGAGCACAAGACCGTCGCCATCCATCAGCCTAACTTTCTGCCGTGGCTGGGCTTCTTCAACAAGATCGCCAAGGCTGACGTCTTCTGCTTCATGGACAACGTGCAGCTCCAGAAGACCGGCGGCAGTTGGACCAACCGCGTCCGCATGGCGATCAACGATCGCGCGACGTGGGTCACGGTGCCGATCGACCGCGGTTACTCCGGCACGCGGGACGTCCGTGACGTACGCGTCGCCGCCGATCCGTCGTGGCGCACCAAGATCCTGAAGACGATCCGCAGCGCCTACGGCCGCGCACGGTTCTTCGACGATCTCTTCCCCCTGCTCGAAGAGTGCCTCGGGCTCGCGACGGATCGGCTCGCGGAACTCAACGAACACGCGATCCGGCGGCTGTGCGAGGTCCTGGGCCTCGACGACACGGTGCTCGCCCGCGGGTCGGATCTCGACGCCGAAGGCGATGCGACCGACCTGCTCATCGCCATGACCCGCGAACTGGGAGGGAACGCCTACCTCTGCGGCGGCGGCGCGTCCGGATACCAGGACGACGACCGTTTTCGCGACGCCGGGGTCGGCCTGGTCTACCAGACGTTCGAGCATCCGGTGTACCCGCAACCGGGCGTCTCCGAGTTCATCGCCGGCCTGTCGGTGGTCGACGCGATCATGCATTGCGGCTTCGCGGAAACCGGGCGTCTCGTGAGAGGTGACCGGTGACCGCGATCCCCACGCCGCCCGCCGACCTCCAGGCATCGCCGCTCCTGCGGCCGCCGGGCCGCGTGCTCTTCATCGGTTCGTCGTTCTACAACACGTGGTACCTGTCGCGCGAGCTTCGCAAGATGGGTTGGCGCGCGGATACGTTCACCTGCGCGGGGGAGAGCGCCGGGCTCTACGTCCACGACCGCGACTACCACGTCGAGGAGGGCGAGCACTGCGGGCCGATGACGCCCGAGTTGGCCACGTATCTCAACGCCGTGGCCGATGAGTTCGTCGACCGGATCGATCGCGGGGAGCCTGCGCGTGCCGCGCCCCCGCGCCCGGGCCTCGCCCAACGGGCGCTGACCCGGTGGGTTCGTCGGCACGTCGACCCCCAGGGTCTGCGCCGACGGCGACGGCCGCACGTCGTCCAGCGTCTCGTCGACGCGTTGCAGTGGGAGACGCGGCCGATCGCGCTGGCCTCGCTCTTCCGGGCGCTCGTGCGGGAGTCGAGCCCCGGTCCCGTCCCCGGTCTCACGCCGATCCACGAGATCGACAGCTACGACATCATCCACTTCACCGGCGTGCACAGCACGCGATTGCTCTACTTCTGCTGGCCGTCGGCGTTTCCGTCGCACGCCATCGGATGGGACGTCGACGTCCTCAAGCGCATGGGGAAGAAGATCGTCTACACGAACATCGGCTGCCTCGACGGCGTGTCACAGACCTCCTTCCGCAAGTGGGGCCCCCACACCGTCTGCGACATCTGCCGGTGGCGCGACGAGCCGACCGTCTGCTCCGACGACCGCAACCTCCGCTGGGGGCGACTGCGCAACTACCTCGCCGACTACCAGATCACCCTCGGGGGCAATCGCGTGGACTGCAACGACGACCCCGCGTGCCACGAAGTTCCCGAGTTCTGCTGCCTCGACGAGGACATGTGGCACCCGGACCTGGTCGTGCCGACGCCGCACCGGCTGAACATGCCGCCGGAGACAGTGAAGATCTACCACGGGGTGGGCGACTACGACCGCCGAACGAAGGGCGGCTTGCGCGAGAACATCAAGACGACGCACATCATCGTCCCGCTCGTGGAGCAGCTCAAGGCGGAGGGATACCCGGTCGAGCTGGTCTTCTGCACCGACGTTCCGAACAAGGTGGTGCGCTACTACCAGGTCCAGTCGGACATCTTCGTCGACATGCTCACCTACGGCTTCTTCGGCGCCAACGTGCGGGAAGCCCTCATGCTCGGCAAGCCCGCGGTGTGCTACCTGCGCCCGGAGTGGCTCGAGACCATGCGGCGGGAGATCCCGGAGTTCGTGGACGAGCTGCCCGTCATCAGCGCGACGCCGGAAACCGTGCACGACGTGATCGTCGATCTCGTGACCGATCCCGAGCGACGGCGCGAGATCGGTCGCCGCAGCCGGGCGTTCGCGCTCAAGTGGCACTCACGGGCCGCCGCCGCGCGGCGTCTCGCCCAGGTCTACTCGGATCTGCTGTACGGCGAAGCCCCGCCGCCGGCCCGATCGCAGGACGCCCCCCGTCAACCGGGAACGCCGGCGTCCTCGCGTCGCCGCTCGACCTCGCCGGCGTGACCGCGTCGCCACTCGATCAGCCTCTGCATGCCCTCGCGCAGCTCGACGCCGGCCGTGAACCCGATCTCCTCGGCGGCGCGCCGCGGGCATCCGACGCGATTGCGCACGAACGTCGTCCCGCCGGGTTCGTACGCCAGCGTGAGGTCGCTGCCCGTCAGCTCCAGGAGCATCTCCGCCAGCTCGAGGATGGACGTCTTCTCCCCGGTGCCCACGTTGTAGAACCGATCGGTGGTCTCCGCCTTCATGGCGCAGACGTTCGCGGCGGCGCAGTCACCCACGTACACGAAGTCGTAGGACTGCGAGCCGTCGCCGAACACGACGGGCGGAAGCCCGCGCTCGATCCGGTCGAGCATGCTCATGACGACCGAGACGTACTCGCCGCGGTAGTCCTGCCGCGGACCGTAGACGTTCATGTAACGAAGCCCGACGTAGTCGAAGTTCTGGTCGGTGCCCCGGTGGCGGTGGTGGAGCGCGCGGCACATCGCCTCGCCCGCGATCTTCGTGGCCCCGTAGAAGTTCGTGTTGTCGAAGGGATGATCCTCCGTCATCGGCTCGGCGACCGCGTCGCCGTACACGGACGCCGATGACGAGTAGACGAGCCGCTTCACGCCGGTGGCGATGCACGCCTCCACGACGTTGAACGTGCCGGCGATGTTCACCTCGAACGCGGAGCGCGGGAAGTCCTGGCAGTGGCGCAGCCACATCGCAGCAAAATGGAAGACGCCGTCCATGCCCTCCATCGCCTCACGCAGGAGATCCCGGTGCAGAAGCTCGCCGCCAAGCGGGAACACCTCGACGCGGGGATCGGCGAGGGCCGTCTCCAGGTTCTCGCGGCTTCCGCGGGTGAAGTTGTCGAACACGCGGATCACGCTCACGTCCTCGTCGAGGAGTCGATCGACGGTGTGCGACCCGATGAGGCCGGCGCCGCCGATCACCAACAGCTTCTTGTCCGCGAGATGCATGGTTCGTTCCGATGACCTGGTGCGACCGTTCGGGGCGTCGCCACGACGCGAGGCTTCCGAGCCCGAACGGTGATTCTACGCGACGTCCGACCCGTGCAGGGACGGCCCCGACGGGCTACAGTAGCCACCGTCGGCGGCCGGGTGCCGTCCATGGAGAGTCCTGATGCCTGACCTCGAAACCGCCGGGGCCGAAGCGGCCGCGATCGCCCCCGAACAGACCACGATCGACCACGACAACGCCGGTTTCTGGAACGAGCTGTGCGGTTCGGGCCTGGCGCGCATGGTCGGCATCACCGACGCTTCGCCGGAGAGCCTGAAGAAGTTCGACGACGCGTACTTCGGGATCTACCCGTACCTCGCCCGCTACGTGACCGACGAGGCCCTCGCGGGCAAGGACGTCCTGGAGATCGGGCTCGGCTACGGCACGCTAGGGCAGTTCCTCGCGTCACAGCGGTGCACCTACCACGGGCTCGACATCGCGCCCAACGCGGCGGAGATGACGCGGCAGCGGCTCCAGCACATCGGCATCGATTCGGGCGACCGCGTGCGCACGGGCTCGGCCCTGGAGATTCCCTGGGCGGACGGCTCGTTCGACTTCGTGTACTCGATCGGCTGCCTGCACCACACCGGGAACACACCCAAGGCTGTGCAGGAGGTGTACCGCGTGCTCCGGCCGGGCGGCACGGCGGTCGTCATGCTCTACAACCGCAACTCGTACCGGAACATCGTGATCCGCGTGAAGGCGAAGCTGGCGGGCAAGAGCGACCCGAACGCGATGGACGAGACGCTCCGGCGCACCTACGACGCGAACGAGGAAGGCGACGCGGCGCCGCACACCGATTTCGTCTCGCGCCGGGACGTGCGCCGCATCTTCGGCGACTTCGAGAAGATCCGGATCGACGTCCAGAACTTCGATTCGCTGTTCCGGGGGCGCATCGCGCGCGAACGCCTGCTCACGTTCCCCGCTCGGATCTGCGGCGTCGACCTCTACATCGTCGCCCGCAAGGGCCGCTGAGCGGCGGCCCCGCCGGTCACGTCGTCACCGCGAGGTGATGCTCGTGGCGGCGAATGCAGTCGTCGATCCGGTCGAGATGCTCACGCGTCCACGCGACGGTCGAGGCGAGCCCGGGCTCCAGCGCGATCCCGGCCCGGAACCCGATCTCCGATTCCGACTTGCCGGTGCTCCCGAAGCGCTTGCCGGAGCGATCCCAATCGCGCGCCGGCAGGTAGTCGATCGGCGTGGGGTTCTCCGTCAGCCGGTTCACGGCTTCCGCGAGGTCCATGATGGACGTCTCCACGCCGCTGGCGAGGTTGAAGACGTCACCATCGCCGCCGCGGGTCGCGCAGCACAGGAGCCCCTGCACGAGATCGAACACGTGGATGAAATCGCGGGTGGCGACGCCGCCGTTCTCGACGGTGAGCCCCATGCCCTTGAGACCGCGGTAGATGAACGACGGCACCACGTTCCGCCACACCGTGTGCGGCGTGCCGCGCCACTGGCCGGCGCCGAGCACCTCGCCGGGGCCGTAGACGTTCTGGAACCGCGCCTTGACCACCGGCAGGCCGTGGCGGCGCCAGTAGTAGTTCGCGTAGAACTCGCCGATGACCTTGGAGATCTGGTACGGGCTGTCCAGGTGCAGCGAGACGGGAGCGTCCTCCTGGGTCGCGCTCGCGCTCTCGAAGGTCTTCTCGGCCACCGTGCACCCCGCCCCGGCGTACACCACCTTCGTCAGCCCGGGCAGGTCCTTGAGCCGCTCGAAGAGCTTCAGGCTCGTGAGCGTGTTGTGCTCGTGGTCCGCGATGGGATCGGCGATGGAGCTCTGGTTGCCGTGGTAGGTCGCGAGGTGGAACGCGTAGTCCAGGTCCTCGGGCAGCGACCGCAGCACGTCGTCGTCGTTGATCGACGCCTCGATGAACTCGAGCCGATCGTCGCTCGGCAGGTTCTCCCGCTCCGCGGAGAGCAGGTTGTCGACGACGATGACGCGGCGGCAGGGCCCGGCGAGCACGGCTCGCACCAGGTTGCTGCCCACGAACCCGGCCCCGCCGACGACGAGCGTCGTCGTGTCCTTGAACTCCGTCCCCGCCCGGGGCGCGTCGATGCTCATCTGTCTGACTCCATTGGCCGCGTCAGTGCGACGCGGCGGGCTCCTCGATGCGGAGATGGGTGTACGTCTCCTCGAGCCCGAACTCCTGGTAGTAGGCCACGGACCGGCGGACGGCCTCCTCGAACGGCGTCGACACCTTCCAGTCGAAGTCCGCGTTGGTCTTCGACGGATCGAGCAGGATCGAGGCGGCGTCGTCGGGACCGGGGGCTCGCACCTCGACGGGTTCGTCGAGCGTCACGCCCATCGCGGCCACGGTCGTGTCGAACAGCTCCTTGATGGAGACGTCCACGCCGGAGGCGATGTGGTACGGGCCGCGCGATCCGCGTCCGTCCACCGCCTTCTCCACGACGTCCACGAGGTCGTCGATGAAGATGAAGTCGCGTCGCGTGTCCGTCACGAAGCACTTCTGTCCGGCGGACAGACGCCGGAAGAACGTCGGGAGCGGCCCGGAGATCGTGCGCGGACCGAGCGGGTTGGCGAGCCGGAAACTCACGTAGTCGAGCCCGCTGAGGTGGATGTACTGCTCGCCGCCGGTCTTGCTCACCGAGTAGCTGCTGCACTCGGGGTTGATCGGGTGCGTGATCGTGATCGGCTGCTCCTTCGGGTGGAGCCCGTAGCACAGCGAGGTCTGGAAGTAGATCACGCGACGCACGTCGTGTCGCTGGCTGGCGCGCACCACGTGGGTGGTTCCGAGCACGTTCGAGTGGATGTCCTCCGACCAGCCGTCGGGGTCGCGGTAGGAAGCGGCGGCGTGGATCACGACGTCCGGAGCGAAGTCGTCGAACGCGCCGTCGACGACCGCCGGGTCGGCGATGGAGCCCTCGACGATCCGCACGTGGTCGCCGGAGGCGATGTTGTCCCGTCGACCGGTGACGTAGTTGTCGAGGATCAGGATCTCGTCGCCCCGGGCCGAGAGACGATCGGCGAGGTGCGATCCGATGAACCCGCCCCCACCCGTGATGAGCACTTTCATAGCGATATCTCCTGTCGCTCGAGCATCCCTCGATACTCGTGCGCCTTGTCGTGGAACTCCTGCTGCCACAGCTCGAGGCTGAGCAGCCCCCAGAGCTTCCGGCCGAAACGCGATTCCGAGTCGAGGTTCGCGAGGACCGTCTCGTTGTCGACGAAGTCACGCGTGCGCGCGGCCTGCGTGCTGAGCACGTCGCGCACGAAGTCGCGGGCGGGGCCGTTCACCCAGTCGGTGAGCGGGACCGGGAAGCCCATCTTGTCCTTGCGGTTGACGACCTGGTCCGGCAACTGGGCCCCCAGCGCCTGCCGCAGCAGGTGCTTCATGTTCCCGTCCTTGAACTTGATGTTCGAGGGGATCGTGGCGGCAACCTCGACGAGCGGGTGGTCGAGCAGCGGAACCCGCGACTCGAGCCCGTGCGCCATGCTGACCCGGTCCTCCACGTGGAGCAGGGCGGGCAGCAGCGTCTTGAAGTCGAAGTGCGTCATGGAGTCGAAGTAGGACTCCTTCTGCACGTTGTCGGCGCGGAAGATGCGCCGGAAGGTCTCGAACGGGTCGTAGTCGCCGAGCATCTCCCAGTTGATCTCCGGCCCGAGCGACGGCGCCCGGTCGATCAGCCGGAAGTACCGCCGGTCGAGGCTCTCGAACAGGCCGTCCTTCCAGAAGTGCTTGAGCAGCGGCTTGTACTGCCGGAGCGACTCGAGGCCGGGGATGATCGACTCGTAGGTGACGATGTAGCTGCCGTCCTTGCTCGTCCCGTCGATCGCGGCCTTGATGCACTGCTCGAAGTAGGCGATCAGGTAGCGCGTGTAGCCGCCGAAGATCTCGTCGCCCCCCTGCCCGCCGAGCAGCACCTTCCGGTGCTGGCTCGCGAGCCCGGAGATCATGAACTGCGGGAACGAGCCGGGGCCGGCCACCGGGTAGTCGAGGTGGTAGATGATGCGACGGATGTGCTCGACGAAGTCGTCGACGGTGATGTCGAGCGTGTGCAGTTCGAAGCCCGCCGCGTCGGCGACGGCGCGGGCGTGGTGGCTCTCGTCGAACTCCGGCCCCTCCGTGAAGCGACCGTTGAATCCCAGGAACGGCTCGGACGTGTGCCGCGAGCCGAGCGTGGCCACGATGCTGGAGTCGAAGCCGCCGCTGACGTACGAGCCGAGCGGCACGTCCGCCCGCAGGTGGATGTCGACCGATTCGGCGAAGAGGCTGCGGATCTGTTCTTCGAAGTACTGGCCGGTGTGATCGAAGTCGAGGTCGTAGTAGACCTCCCAGTAGCGTTCCGTCCAGACCTTGTCGCCGCGAACACGCATCATGTGACCGGCGGGGAGTTCCTTCACGCCCGCGAAGAGCGTCTTGCCGTCAAGGCAGAACTGGAAGGTGAGGTACTCCTTGAGCGCCAGCGGGTCGGTCTCGATCCGATCCATGAACGGAAGGAGGGCTTTGACCTCCGACGCGAAGTAGAGCACGTCGTCGGCGACGGCCCAATAGAACGGCTTGATGCCGAACCGGTCGCGGGCGCAGAACAGCTCGCCGGCCGCCTCGTCCCAGATCGCGAAAGCGAACATCCCCCGGAGCCGGTCGACGCATGCGCGCCCCCACTCCCGGTACGCGTGAAGGATGACCTCGGTATCCGAGTTGGTTCGGAACCGGTCCTCGCCGAGTTCCCGCCGCAGCTCGCGGTAGTTGTAGATCTCGCCGTTGAAGACGATCCAGTTTCCCTGGTCGTCGCGCATCGGCTGGTGGCCGTGCTCGATGTCGATGATGCTCAGACGCCGATGCGCGAAGCCCACGCGCTTGTCGGCGCGGCTCCACGTACCGTCATCGTCCGGTCCGCGATGACGGATCAGCGCACCCATCACGGACAGGCGATGGTCGAGCGCGGGCACGGAGTGTCCCGCGAGATGAATGGCTCCAGCAATCCCGCACATCGGTTCGGCGTGCTCCGCCGCGGTCCCGCCCCGGCGGTCGCGCGGCCTTCCCCCAACCCGTGTCCCGCGACGCGGGATCGGGCGGGCCGTCAGGATAGCCCGGCCCGCGAGGGCTGTCCAACCTTTTGGCGCAGCGAGGTTTGCCCGCGTTGGTAGGGCCTCCGGCGATTCGGTAGACTGGGCTGATGTCACTCTCGACGGGGAGAACCGTCTCGGAAATACACGACCCGCACGCGCGGCGCGCCGACGGGCACGCCGACGATGCCGAGACGCTCGTCCGCCAATTCGACGCGGTGGTCGCTTTCCGTGGACGCCCCGCGGGTGAACCCGAAACCGACGAGCTGCGCCGGTTCGCCCGGCACCTGCCGGTCCTGATCATCGACACCAACGAACCCGGCAACGACCAGCCGCCGTCGACGGATGCGGAAGGCGTGACGGTCGTGGCGGCGGGCGGCGAGGAGCCGCTCCGGGGAGTCGTCGTCCGCGAGTTGCGGAACCGGCGCATCAAGCGCCCGCTCCTGTGGCTCGTCGACGATCATCATCCGGAGATCGCCGAAGGGCTCTTCGCCGGTCTCAAGGTGTATCGGGCGCAGGCCTCCGTCCTCGCCGACGAGAGGCGCACCGTCGACGACGACGCGCGTCTGCGCCGCATGCTCGACCTCTGTGATCTCGTCGTCGCCGACGACGCGGACGTGATCCGCACGCTCGTCACCCGCTGCCGCTACGAGGGCCCGTCGCTCGTGCTGGACGAGGTGCCGCCGGCCCAGGGCGGCGCCGACGATGGGCCGAGCGGCGAGCGATGCTTCGCGACGATCCTCTCACGTCTTGCGTCCGCCGAGAAGCGCCCGATCGTCGGCACGCGGCTGAACATCCTGATCCTCTACGACCCGTTCAGCCTCTTCGTGAACACGATCCGGGAGTACCTCGACAGCTTCCGCCTCTACTCGCGCCACCACTACTGGTTCGCGGCCGCGACGCGCGACAAGGTGTGCCCGCTCGACCTGTCGGTCTTCGATGTCGTCATCGTTCACTACTCGGTGCGCCTGAGCCTCCCCGACCACATCTCCCCATCCTTCGCCGATGCCCTTCGAGCATTCGGCGGGCTCAAGGTGCTGTTCATCCAGGACGAGTACGACACGCCCCACACGACCTGCAACTGGATCGACGACCTCGGCATCCAGCTCGTGTTCACGTGCGTCCCCGACGGCTTCGTGCGGCACGTCTATCCCGAGGACCAGCTCGAACACGTCCGGTTCGTCGGGACCCTCACGGGGTTCATCTCCGAGCGCGTGCTGCACCTTCCCTTCGGCCGCCCGCTCGAGGAGCGCGACTTCGCCCTCGGGTACCGCGGGCGCCCGCTGTCGTATTGGTACGGCGAACTCGGACAGGAGAAGATGCGGATCGGCCAGCGCATGCGGGAGATCTGCGAGGCGAAGGGCATTCCCTGCGACATCGCATGGGAAGAGGAGGATCGGATCTACGGTGACGGCTGGTACGAGTTCCTCGGCAACTGCCGCGCGACGCTGGGCACGGAGAGCGGCGCGAACGTCTTCGACTGGGACGGCACGCTCGCGAAGACGATCCGCCGCGCGCTGAAGGACCAGCCCGACATGACGTTCGAAGAAGCCTCCGAGCGCTTCCTCAAGGACCGCGACGGCAAGATCAGGATGAACCAGATCTCGCCGAAGCTGTTCGAGGCGATCTCGCTCCGGACGGCACTCGTCCTGTTCGACGGCGAGTACTCGGGCGTGCTGGAACCGAACCGCCACTACATCCCGTTGCGCAAGGACTTCAGCAACGTCGACGACGTGCTCGCGCAGGTGAATGACGACGATCGCGTTCGCGAGTTGACGGACTGCGCGTACGAGGAGATCGCCGCCTCCGGGCGCTGGGGCTACCCCCACTTCATCCGCGACGTCGATCGGATCTTCGAGGAAGAGTGCGGCCGGGCGTCGGGGCGCAGGATCATCGGTGTCATCGGCGGCCTGGAGACCGACGGTCGCTTCGCGCCCGTGAACGCCCGGTTTACGACGGGAACCTCGTGGCCGGCGAGCGAGCCGACACCGGCCAGCCTCCTGCGCTGGCAGATCGACGAGCGCCACCCGTGGCTCATCCCGACGGCACGACGCCTGATGCCGCGTCCCGTGCGGCGGGTCGTCAAACCGATCATCCAACGCGGGATGGGGGTGGTGCGCAAGGTCGTGCAGCGGGTCCGACCGGGGTGAGGCGAACGGGGCTCGCTCAGCCCTTCCCGCCGGGCGCCAGGTGCGAATACGTCTGCTCGACGCCGTGCTCGTCGTACCAGTCGAGCAGGCGGTGGGTCCCCTGCTCCAGCGGCACCTCCGCGCGCCAGCCGAAGTCCCGCTCCGTCTCCCGCGGATCGAGCAGGAGCGTCGAGACATCGTCGTCACCCGGAGCGCGGACCTCGACCGGCTCGTCGAGCGTGACCCCGAGCCGTTCGACGATGAGGTCGAAGACCTCCTTGATCGTGCAGTCGGCCCCCGACGAGACGTTGTAGCAGCCGGTGCGATCGCTGGCGATCACGGCGTCCATGAGACGGAGGAAGTCCGCGATCTCCATGAAGTCACGACGCGTGTCCACGACGTGGCACCGTTGCCCGGCCTTGAGACGCTTGTAGAACGCGGGCTGGGGTCCGCAGAACAACCGCGGGCCGTAGATGTTCGCGAGCCGCAGCGAGACCGCCGACAGCCCGGACAGCGAGACGTACTGCTCGCCGGCGGTCTTCGTGATCGCGTAGCTCGAGAACGGCTGAACCGGGTGGGAGCGCGGGATCGGCGTTTGAAGCGCGCGGCCGTAGCACAGCGCGGTCTGGAGGTAGATCAGCCGGCGAGTACCCACCGCCTGGCACGCGCGGACGACGTTCACCGTGCCCGCGATGTTCGTGCGAACGTCCGTTTCCCAGTCGTCCGGATCCTGGTACGACGCCGCCGCGTGGATCACGACCTCGGGGCGGAAGGTCTCGCACAGCGCCGTGACGGCGTCCCCGTCGGCGATGTCGCCCTCCACGACCGAGAGCAGATCGTGGTTCGGCAGGTTCCCGGGATCACCGGTCGCGTAGTTGTCGATCGACATGACGCTGTGGTCGCGCTCGAGCAGGTGCTCGGCGAGATGCGAGCCCAGGAAGCCGGCGCCGCCGGTGATCAGGAACCTCATCGAATCCACTCCTGTGGAAAAAGGGGTCTCTCGGACGGTGGTGCGGCCATGATAAGAAGGCCCGTGGGCCGGATCCACCAAAACGGGAGCCGACGGCCCCCGGCTATCATGACGACCTTTCGCCGAGGAGATCCCGTTGAAGATCGTGACCGTCGTGGGGGCCAGACCGCAGTTCATCAAGGCCTCGGCCGTGAGCCGGGCCATCGCCGCCCGGGGAGCGCGCGACGCCGGCAGCGTGCACGAGTGCCTCGTCCACACCGGACAGCATTTCGACGCCAACATGTCCGACGTGTTCTTCCAGGAGATGGACATCCGCGCGCCGGATCATCACCTCGGCATCAGCGGCGGCGGACACGGCGCCATGACCGGCCGCATGCTCGAGGCGATGGAGGAGCGGCTGCTCGAAACGACGCCCGACTGGGTGGTCGTGTACGGGGATACGAACTCCACGCTCGCCGGCGCGCTCGCGGCCGCGAAGCTGCACGTTCCCGTCGCCCACGTCGAGGCCGGGTTGCGTTCCTTCAACCGGAAGATGCCGGAGGAGACCAACCGCGTGGTCGCCGATCACGTGTCGGACCTGCTGTTCGCACCGACGCCGGTCGCGGTGGAGAACCTCCGCCGCGAGGGCATCCCGGAAGAGCGGATCTGCCCGGTCGGTGACGTGATGTACGACGTCATCCTCCACCACCGCCCGGAGGCGAGTCGCCGCGCCGAGGCGTTGCTGGCGGAACTGGGCGTCACCCGCGGCGGGTACGTGCTCAGCACCATCCACCGCGCGGAGAACACCGACGACCCGCGGCGCCTCGCGGGCATCGTGGAGGGCCTCGCGACCGTCGGCGACACGCTGCCCGTGGTCTGCCCGGTCCATCCACGCACGAGGCAGGCGCTGGAGAAGACAAAGCTCGGAGAACGCGCCCGCGCCGCACTGCGGATGATGCCGCCCGTCGGCTACCTCGACATGCTCGCGCTCCAGGGCGCCGCGGCGGTGATCGCCACCGACTCCGGCGGCGTCCAGAAGGAGGCGTTCTTCAACCGCGTGCCGTGCATCACGCTGCGCGATGAAACCGAGTGGGTCGAGCTGATCGAGGTCGGCGCCAACCGGCTCGTCGGGGCCGATGCCGAGGAGATCGTCCGCGGCTTCGAGTGGGCCCGCGAGGCGGTGATCCCCGACGAGGAGATCTACGGCGACGGCCGCGCCGCCGACGTCATCGTGAACCACCTCGTGGAGCGCCGCTCTTCGTCCGTCCACCGAGCGACCGCGTCTCCATGAAGACCACGCGGCGCGCCTGAGCTTCAAAGGTGCGACGTCACTCCTCCGGCAACTGCTCCGCGGCTTCGCCGAGCAGCGCCCGCACCTCGGGCCGGCGCAGGGCGAGGTCCAGCTCCGTCAGCCGGTTCTCGATCTTCTGGAGCGCCGCGCCGTAGTAGTGCTCGGTCCAGAAGAAGTAGCGGGCGACCTCGGGGTCGATGATGTGCCCCTGCTCGGGCTTGATCTCCGGCACGAGCAGCACCTTGCCGGCGCTGAACTGCTCCAGCGTCAGGTGCTCGGGCCCGCCGTTGAGGAGCACGATGCGCCTCAGCGCCACGGCCCGGCGGAGACGGATCAGG
Organism: Planctomycetota bacterium; assembly: GCA_024226535.1. Taxonomy (GTDB): domain Bacteria; phylum Planctomycetota; class Phycisphaerae; order Phycisphaerales; family SM1A02; genus JAAELP01. Next base: position 38,477 of record JAAELP010000002.1, read on the forward strand.
TCCTTGTCGTTCTGGATGAGGACCGTGCTCCGCGGTTGGCCGTACTCGTCGGGCTGGTTGAGCGTCCAGAGCAGGTCCGACCACGTCTCGCGCTCCATGCTGCGCGGGCAGTCGACCACCTTGATCTTCGGGATCTGGCGCCTGGCGATCGTCCCCGGCTCCATGGTCCTGGGGTCGCTGACGAAGCTGATCGCAAGCGCCTGGTCCGGTCGCCGGCGGAAGAAGTCCTTGTAGTTCTTGCTGTCCACCGCCTGCGCGAGCGCGGACTCGATGTCGGCGACTTCGAAGCCGCCGACGTTCTCCTCCGCGAACAGGAGCATCTTGACGAGCGGGATGTCCATGCCGACTTCCAGGCGCTTGGCCACCTCGTAGATCATGCGGGTCACGAGCACGTCCTCGCCGGGCAGCGCCCCGTCGGCGAACGAGCGGAACGGCTCGATCTCGCCCAGCTCGAAGTTCCCCTCGATCGCCTCCTGCGCGAGGTCCCGGTAGACGTTGAGGCGGTGGTTCTCGATCAGGAAGCCGAGGTCGAACACGTCGCGGGCGCGGATGCGATACGAGTCGCGGAAGAGGCGGTTGCCGAAGCTGTCGAAGATGTCCTCGCCCTTGGGGGTCGTGCGCCCCGCGAGCCGGCCCTCCGGCAGCACGTACGGCGTGAGCACGATGATGACCTCGAGCTTCTCGGTCACCGTGCGCTCGGCGCGGAAGAGGCCGCCGATGAGCGGCAGATCGCCGAGCAGCGGGACCTTGTCCATCTCGGTCGTCTCGATGTTCGACACGAGGCCGCCGATGATGAACGGCGTGTTGTTGCGGATACGGGCGTAGGTCTGCACGCGCCGCGACGCGACGGTCGGGGCCGACGCGAGGAGGTTCCCCTCGGAGTCGCGCACCTCGAGCTCCTCGCCGGTCACCGTCTGCGAGACGATCGTGTCCACGAGCATGCTGACCTCGGAGCCGTCCTCGTTGATCCGCGGCCGGATGTTGAGCAGGATCCCCGTGGGCAGGTACTTGAACTGGAAGGACACCTTGCTCGAGTTGACGCCGATCTCCTGGCTCGTCGCGATCGGGATGTCCGTGCCGACGCGGATCGTCGACTGCCGGTTGTTCACCGTGAGCACGCTGGGGCGGGAGAGGATCTGCGCCTTGCCGTCGCGGACGAGCGTGCGCAGCTTCACGGTGAACATGTACTCGAAGTTGCGGGTGAAGACGCGCCAGAAGTCGAGGTCGTCCATCTGGAAGTCGAGCGTGTCCTCGAGCCCGTCCGCCTCGAGCGTGCCGGCCCCCCACCGGATCGGCCCCGAGTTCATCTCCCACTCGATCCCGAGGTCCTTGAGCCCGCTCTCGCTGATCTGGAGCACCATGCCCTCGACGAAGATCTGGCGGGCGGGACGATCGATGTACTCGTCGACGAGGGACTCCACGCGGCTGAACTGCTCGGGGTGCGCCGGGTGGTACAGCACGAGCAGTTGCGTCATGGGCGACATGAGGTTCCGGCCGTTGATTGCCGTGGCCACGCTCGGCGCGAGCGAGAGCCCGGTCGAGCCGCCGCCGATCGCCTGGTTGCCGCCAACGAGGGCGATTTCGCCGGCTTCGGGGTCGGGCATCTTGATCACGAACGGGAGCTTCGCGAAGTCGATCGCCTCCGGGACCTTGCCTGCCTCGTCGATGGCGTTGATGCCGAGGCTCCTGAGCACCGAGACCGCGTGGGTGGCGTCGGCGTACCCGAGCTGAATCATCTTGGCGTCCAGCTCCGCGGCCGTGATGCTCCCGCGCATCTCCTCCAGCGAGCCGAGCAACACGGCCACGGCCGGCTCGATGAGGGCGAGGTCCGGGCTCGCGGTGATCGTCTCGTCGGGACCGATGCTCACGGCCGCGTACCAGAGATGCGGCGGCTGCGAGGCGAACTCGCGGTACGCGAAACGAATCGCCGTGGTCTGCCCGTCGACGACGCGGGCGATGACGCCGGCATCCTTCATGCCGGGCGGCGGGTCGGGCATGCCGCCGTCGAGCAGGTCGGTGGCGTCAGCGTAGCCGTGCTCGGCGCCGAGCCGGAGCTTGAGGCCTGAGATCAGCTCGCGCAACTCGGTGTCGTTGAGACGAGGCATGGTTCGCAGCGCCTGCGCGTCGGCGGGCACCTGGTCGCTGGTCAGGATCTCGACGACCTCGTCGACGGTCGCCCGCTTCGCGTCGCGGGCCGCGAGCGCGGCCTCGAGGGTCGGGTGGGCGTCGCCGCCGGGACGGATCCCGCTCGGATCGAGCGCGATCGCGTCGAGCGCCTCGGCCATCTCGAGCAGGCGCACCGGCTCGGCTTCCTCGATGATCAGCGTTCCGGGTCCCACCCGCGGCTCGTCGAAACCGAGCGACGAACTCGTGCGCTCCGTGCGACAGCTTCCGGCCACGAGCAGCGTCAGCAGGAGGAGCGTCGCGGCGGGACCGGTCCGCGGCTTGGTGCGCGATCCGCGCTCCGTCTCCTCGACGATGGCGGGAGCGTCGTGACGTGACCCGTTGGAATCGTCGCGCGTGACGACCGCGTCCCGCTCCGCTTCCTCCGCCGCGCGGCGCAGGTGCGTCGCCGGCGGTGAACCGGGCGAGTTCGAGATGAGGGGATGGTCCATGTCCGCAGGCGTTCCTTCAAAGGTGATGCGACCCTGCTCGAGCGCAACGACGCGGTCCACGAGGTCCAGCAACTCGTTGTCGTGCGTGACCAGGATCACCGTTCGATCCTGCGCCCGCTCGAGAACCGTGCGCATGATCTCGCGACCGCTGACGGCGTCGAGCGACGCGGTGGCCTCGTCGAGGATCAGGATGCGCGGATTGCGCACGAGCGCGCGGGCGATCGTAATGCGCTGCTTCTCGCCCCGCGACAGCTCGACCCCGGAGGCGCCGATGCGCGTGTCGTACCCGTGGGGCAGGCGGTCGATGAACTCGTGCGCCCCGGTGATGCGGCACGCCTCGATCAGCTCGTCGGGCGTGGCCTTCGGCCGCGCGTAGCGGAGGTTCTCGTAGATCGACGCGTCGAACAGGAAGAGATCCTGGAAGACGATGCCGAAGAGACGCCGCAGGGCGCGGACGTTCAGATCATCCACGGGCCGGCCGTCGATGAGCACTCGTCCCGTGTCGGCCTCGTTGAAGCGGGGCAGCAGGCTGAGCAGCGTGCTCTTGCCCGATCCGCTGGGACCGGTGACGGCGATGTGCTCGCCGGGACGGATCTCGAGGTCGATGCCCGTCAACGCCGGGGCCCCGCCGGGCTCGTAGGCGAAGGAGACGCCCTCGAAGGCGATCGCGCCGGCGACGGACTCGGGATCGACGTCCTCGCCCTTGCTCGCCTTCTCGGTCATCGGCTCGTCGAGCATCTCGAAGATCCGGTCGGCGCTCGCCGAAGCCCGCGACAGGTGACCGGCCCCGCTGATCACCTCCAGCGCCGCGGGGTAAAGCATCTTCACGTACCAGAAGAACATGAGGAACGAGCCGCCGGTCATGCGCGCCTGCGCGACCTCCCACGCGCCGTACCCCAGCAGGAGCACCGTGCCGACACCCACGACGAGGTCCGCCGCGACTTTCTGCGAGAAGTGGAAGCGCTGCGACCGGATCTTGCTGCGCCGGCTGGCGTCGATCGCCTCGCGGAACGACCGCGACTCGCGCTCCTCGGCGGTGAAGCCCTTGACGACCTCGATCCCGAGGAACTGCTCGACGACGCTGCCGTGAGCGACCTCGAGTTGCTGCTGCGCCTCGGAGTGGCTGGAGCGGATCGAGCGGCGGTAGCGCCGGTAGACCAGGAGGTGCAACGGCAGCACGATCGTGCTCGCGAGCGCGAGCCGCCAGTTGACCGCGTACACGATGATCAACAGCACCTGGAACTCGAGCAGGTAGCGGATGAGCGTGGGGAGCTTGTCCTGGATGAACAACTGGATCCGGAAGGTGTCGTCCATCAGGCGGGCGCTGAGCCGTCCCGGCTGGTGGGAGCGGTAGAACCGCATGCTGAGCTGCTGGAGGTGCTCGAAGATGCGCTGTCGCAACTCGAAGCAGAGATCCTCGCTGATCCGGAGGGCCCGCATCCGGCTGAGGAAGAACAGCGTGTTTCGCGAGACGTAGATCACCCCGATGCCGGGGAGGATCAGCCAGAGCAGGCTCCAGTTCCCCCCGCCGCTGGCCGCCGGCACGAACACGTCGTCGACGAGGAGCTTGAGGAACCACGGCAGGGCCATGTCGGTGATGGTGAGCAGGCACAGGAGCACCACCACCAGGGCCAGCCATCCCCCGAACGGCCGGATCAGACGCACCCCGCGCAGCGGCACGGTCTCGCGTGTGTCGAGCGAACCCTGGCTCATGAACCCCTCTCGCGGACGGAACGACGGCGGCGCCCGCGTCGGGACGCGCTCGCCACCAGATCCACCCGAGCGCCGTCCTCCGATGCGGTGGATGAACCACCGCAAACGGCGCTCCTCTTATAGTAACGGTGTACCTCGACGCGTCGCCTGCGTGCCGTGATTTGGTAGAGCATCCGCGGCCTCATCACGCCGAGGTCGGTCCCGAGTCTGGTCGATCACCGAGCGAGCGGTTTATCGGCCCTTGCGTGCACACCAGCCGCGCATCGCTCCGACCTCAGCATCGGCATTCGCGGCGCTATCCGTCCAGTGATCAACGGCCCCACCTGAGCGCAACCTGAACACGCCATGGATACGATCGGCGGCGATCAATCGAGGGAACGACCCGTGGGCAAGCAGAAGGTGCTCATCGTCGAAGACGAGCACGACATTGCCGAGCTTCTCCAGTTTCACGTGGCCCGCGAGGGCTTCCAGGGCCGGATCGTGGCCTCCGGCCGCACCGCGCTTCAGGAGATCGGCCGGCAGCGGCCGGACCTGATCCTCCTGGACCCATGATCCGGGTGCTCGCGGCGGCGGCGGCCATCTCGCTGTTGCTGGACGCTCGTCATCATCTACCTCGTCTCCCGGAACCTGAGCCGCACCGTGAGCGGGCTCGCATCCGCCGCGGGTCGGTTCGCCGAGGGGCAGCTCGGCCACGCGGTCCCCCGCCCGCGCGCCAGCGAGCTGGCCTCGCTCGCCGACGCCCTGAACCACATGGCCGGTGAGCTGCACACGCGGATCGGCCAGCTCCAGGCGCAGCGGGGCGAGCAGAGCACGATCATCCAGTCGATGAGCGACGGCATGATCGCGATGGACGTCGACCAGCGCGTCCTGACCGTCAACCGCGCCGCCGAGCGTCTGCTCGCCCTCGACGACCGCGCCGCCCGCGGCCGCCTCCTCCAGGAGATCCTCCGTGAACCGGAGCTGAACCGGTTCGTAGCCGAGGCGATCGATGCACAGGGCACGGTGCGCGGCGAGCTGCGGCTCCAGTTCGGTGGCGGCAAGGACGTCGAGGTCCGCGGCGAGCCCATGCTCGACGAGCACCGCCAGCGTGTCGGCGTGCTGCTGCTCGTCAACGACGTGACGCAGCTTCGGCGCCTGGTGCGCATCCGCAGCGACTTCGCGGCGAACGTCTCCCACGAGCTGCGGACACCGATCACGAACATCAAGGGATACGTCGAGACGATGCTCGACGTCGGCTGGGACGACGAGGAGCAGACGCGCGACTTCCTCGGGGTGATCGTGCGGGCCGCGGACCGGCTGGAGGCGATCATCGAGGACCTGCTTTCGCTCGCAGAGCTGGAGCAGACGAGCGGCCCGGATCGCGTCGGTTGGGAGGACGTGCCGGTCGGCCTGATCGTGCGCAGCGTGATCACCGGGTTCGAGGCCGCCGCGGCGGCCAAGAGCATCACGACACGCGACGAGATCGATGCAGGGCTCGCGGTGCGGGGGTCGCATCAGCTCCTGGAGCAGGCGGTCGGGAACCTCCTGTCCAACGCGATCAACTACAGCCCGGAGGGGACGGAGATCGTCATCCGCGCAAACGCGATCGACGAGACCACGCTGGAGCTGTCGGTCGCCGACCAGGGACCGGGCATCGCCCCGCAGCACCTGCCCCGCCTCTTCGAGCGCTTCTACCGCGTGGACCTGGCCCGCAGCCGCGCCCTCGGCGGCACCGGCCTGGGCCTGGCCATCGTCAAGCACATCGCGCTCGTCCACGGCGGCCGCACCGAGGTCACGAGCGAACTCGGCGCGGGCAGCGTGTTCACGCTGGTGCTGCCGCGGGCGTAACGGGGCGCCCCCTGGTCAGAACAGCACCTGGAGTTGGCTCCGGATGACGATCGGCCGTCCTCGTTGGCCTCCGGCGCGCCCACCACATGCGCCCGGCGCGGTACGATGATCTGGTTCGAAGGAGAGCACGTGCCCCGCGTCGATTCGGCGAACCCGGCGCTCGTTGCACGGGGCGCGCACCCACCGGGAATCGAGCCACCCGCATGATGCGTTGCATCCACGTGATCGCGCTCCGCGTGATCGCCGCGACTGTCTGTTCGATCATGATCGCCACCGCGGTGGGAGCCGCACCACGCGACGTGGCCCCGCCGCGCGATCTGTCGGCGCGGATCGACGCGCTGG
>JAAELP010000003.1 GCA_024226535.1 Planctomycetota bacterium
CGGCCAGGGCGGAGCGCAGATCGTCCACGACGCCGAGTACTACATCCTCGAAGCACAGAACGGCGACGCATGGCGCGCCGAGGACCGCGACCTGAACGACAGGCTCGCCGAACTGCGACGCAAGCACGGCCGACCGCCCAACATCGTGCACATCATGTGGGACGACACGCCGTTCGGCGACATCGGGATTCCCGCGATCCAGCAGGTGCGTGGACTCACCACGCCCAACCTGAACAAGATGGCCGCCGAGGGGATTCTCTTCACGCGGATGTACACCGAGGTGGGCTGCACGCCGAGCCGCGCCGCGTGCGCCACCGGACGCCTGGCGATCCGGAACGGCATGTACAACATCGGCATGCTGGGCGAACGACACGGCATTCGCGGCCAGGAGGTCACGCTCGCCGAGGTGCTCGGGAACGTCGGCTACGCCACGGCGTTCCACGGCAAGTGGCATCTCGGCGACATCGAGGAGAGCTACCCGCACAACCAGGGCTACGACGAGGCGTTCTTCACGGGCTACAACCAGATCCTGTCGCTCAACACGCGCATCGCCGAGGGCGCCAACGCTTCGATCGGCCTGATCGAGGACATGCTCCCGCCCGACCCCTACAAGCTTGACGACACGTTCATCACCAAGGGCTGGGTGCAGGTCGCCGAGGGCACCAAGGGCGGCGAGACCCGCCAGTGGGGCGACAACTCGCACGAGAACTACCTGAAGATCGACCCGGAAGCACAGCGACGCACGCTGGAGTTCATCGAGCGGAGCGCGCGGGCGGGCAAGCCGTTCTACGTCGCGAACTGGCCGAACATGATCAGCTTCATCCCGAACCCGAAGAAGACCTCGCAGGCACGGAGCCTCCTGCAGGACGGCCTCCAGGGCAACATCGACCCATTCGTGGGCCGGGTCCTGGACAAGCTGCGCGAGCTCGGCATCGCCGAGAACACACTCGTGGTGTGCATGGCCGACAACGGCCCGATGTCGCACAACCCTCCGCCGGGGCTCGGCATGGCGGAGACGATCTTCCGCGGCGGCAAGGGCGACTTCACCGAGGGCGGTGTGCGCGTGCCGGCGCAGGCGTGGTGGCCCGGCACGATCGAGTCCGGGCAGCTCGTCGGCGACATCATCCACGAGGTCGATCTCTACACGACGTTCGCGCGGATCGCCGGCGCGATGGAGCACATCCCGACCGACCGCGTCATCGACGGCATCGACCAGACCTCGCTGCTCGTCAACGGCGACACGAACGGACGACGCGACTACGTGTTCATCTACGCCGGTCCGCGTCTGGGAGCGACGGTGAAGGGCAACTACAAGCGCCACTGGATCTCGCCGGACCCCGTGGGCGAAGCGAGCGGGATCGGTGCGGCGTTCTACTTCCTCCCCGCCGATCCGCGCGAGTACTCACCGCTGCTCGTCAACCTGATCCATCTCAAGAGCCCGTTCAACCGGATGAAGATCCGGCACGAGCTCTGGAAGCAGCGCTATCCGGATTCCAGCGAGAAACACGGCGTGCCCTGGACGGGCATCGCCAACGCGACGCCGGAGGTGAAGGCGCTGGGACGCCCCGTGGTCAGCAAGCGGGATCTCCCGTTCGACCCGCTGGAGTACATCGAGCACCTCGACGAGCTGCCGTTCGATCCCGACATGGATCCGGGCCTCGGCGAGTAACGCGGTCGCTTACGGCAGCCCCTCACCGCACTCCGGGCAGCGGTGGTCGGTGAGACCTCGCGTGCTGTAACCGCACCATGGGCAGCGGTGCTGGGCGAGTGCGCGCGCCCGCCAGTGGGCGTCGGACCAGAGCCGGTCGTAGCCGCGGACGATGAACACGAGCAGCCAGATCGCCACGTGCAGCATGGTCAGCCCCATCATCGAGATGATGGCGTCGATCAGATCGCCGTCGATCTGCGCGAAGAGCAGGGAGATCGCGATCAGCACCGCGCACACGGTGATCACGACCGAACGCCGAAGACCCTTGCCGTAGGCGGCGAAGCTCAGCAGGAATGCGACCGCCAGCGCGATGATCCCGATCGGCCGGCCGAGGTGTCCGTCCCCGTCCACGTCGATCATCGCGAAGATGCCCGCGGTGGCCACCGCGATCACCGCCACCATGATGCCACAGAACAGCACGGCCGACGCGATGATCATGCCGCACCCGGCGGGGCCGACCCACGCCGGCTTGAGCACTTCGCGCGCGTGCTTCGGCTCGGGCTCGGGCATGAACGTACTACGCGTGCGCGGGCGTCTTCGTTCCCGTCATGAGCTCGAAGAGACGTCCGAGCGACTCCTCCCGCTCCATGTTCATGATCAGCTCACGCAGGGTTCCGCAGGTGTCGGCGCCGACGACCTCGCCGCCGAGGGCGTCGAACTTGACGGCGATCTCCTCCTCGGTCATCGGGTCGCGCGGGTCGCCCTTCGGCACGTCCACGCGGGCGTCGAAGCTGCGGCCGTCGGCCAGCGTGATCGTCACGCGGCTCGGCTGGAACTTCGGGAACAGCGCCTCGAACTCGTCGTTGGGGACGACCTTGATCTTGTCCATCACCGGGATCAGCCCCGGGTCGTCGATGCGCTCCTGCTTGAACTGGAGCGGCGTGACCATCCCGTCCACGAGCCCCACCGCCAGCGAGTACGGCAGGCTGTGGTCGGCGGTCTCCTTGCTCGTCGGACGATACTTGGCGGGATCGCCGAGGATGTCCGCAGCCCGCGCGATGACCTCCACCTTGATCTCCTGCACCGCATCGGGATCGAGGTCGCGCTCCTTGACGATCTTCATCATCGCCGTGAGCGGCGCGTGGGAGAGGGCCTCGATCGGGAAGCTCTTCATGCCGCAGTCGATGATCTTGCAGTGATCAGACGACGACCTCGGCAGCCCGTCGGTCAGTATGTTCACATGGAACTTGCCGCCGAACTTCTCGAAGCAGTGGACGAGGCCTTCCTTGCCGTCGATCACGTGCTCGGGACCGGAATAGCCGCGGCTCGCGAGCAGCGCCGCCTCGACGCCGCACCGCGTGGCCATCGGGTCCACCGTGTTCTTCATGTTCGTGAGCTTGCCCGCGGTCACCGCTCCGAGGCACATCGACGGCGACGCGCTGATGCCGATCGCCTGCTGGATCTGGTCCGGCGGCAGATCGAGCATGCGCCCGGCGACGATCGGTGACGCGATGCACGTGATCGCGGCGTGGTGCCAGCCGTACTCGCGCACGCCGGGGTCGCCGAACTCCGCCAGGCGCATCTCGACCTCGTGGCCGATGACCGTGCCGAGGATCAGGTCGCGTCCGCTCAGGCCGTTCATCTCGCAGATCGACAGCGCCGCCGGGATGATGTCCGACGGGTGCGACGGGTCGGCCTTCCAGTAGATGTCGTTGTAGTCCATCGCCCGGATGCACAGCGCGTTGAGCAGCGCGGCCATCACGGGGTCGGTGCGAAAGCCCGAGCCAAAGACGGTGCAGGTGTCGGCCCCGCCCATCGCCCGGGCGTGGTCGAGCATCATCTGCACGTCGTGCTGCTGCGAGCCGCCGAGCGCGCAGCCGAAGCTGTCGAAGAGGAACAGCTTCGCGCAGCGGATCGCGTCCTCGGAGAGGTGCTCGTAGCGCAGGCCCGCAGCCCATTCCGAGAGGTTCCAGGTGACGAAATCAGTGTGCTTCTTGGATGTGTCGTGTCCAGCCATGCCGCTCAGGATACAGAAAACCCCCGGCCGCCGAAGCGACCGGGGGTGCTCGATTCTCCGACGGGCTCAGGCCGTTACTGGCACTGCCCCCAGTGCGCGATCACCTTCAGGATGTCCGCGAAATCCACCTGGCCGTTGCCGTTGAGATCCGCGAAGCACGGGATGCCCGGACAGGGCCCCCAGTTCCCGATGATGACCAGGATGTCGGCGAAGTCGATCTGGCCGTTGCCGTTCAGATCGGCGCGGCACGGGCAGAGCTCGATCGCCGGGGAGCAGGTCGTGTCCGGACCCCTGAACTGGCCGCACACCTGGTGACACGTGACCGCGTCGGTCACGATGCACGATCCGTTCAGCAGACAGCACGCCCCGAACGGAACCGGGCAGTTCACGGTCTGGCAGGTCGTCCCCGAGCCCTGGAAGATCCCGCCGATCGCGATGCACTCGAACGGGCACAGCTCCAGGCAGACACCGAGCGGGAGACAGCACGCTCCCGGCAGCGGCGCCGGGCACGCGGTGAACGAGCAGTTCGTGCCCGGGCCCTGGAAGACGCCGCCCTGCTGGACGCACTCGGAGGGGCAGACGCCGTCCAGGCACTCGCCGCACGGCAGGCAGCACGCTCCCGGGACCGGCGCCGGACAGAGCACGGACGAGCAGTTCGTGCCCGGCCCCTGGAAGATCCCGCCCTGCTGAGCGCAGTCGAACGGGCAGACGTCGTCCACGCACTGACCGCACGGCAGGCAGCACGCGCCGGGAACCGGCGCCGGGCACAGCGTGAACGAGCAGTCCGTCCCGAAGCCCTGGAACGTGCCTCCCTCGGCGACGCATTCACCGGGCCTCACGCCGTCGATGCACTCGCCGCACGGAAGGCAGCACGCGCCGGTCTCCGGCGGGCAGATCACGCTCGCGCACTGCGAGCCCGGCCCCTGGAACGCCCCGCCCTGCTGGACGCAGTCGTACGGACAGACATCGTCCACGCACCCGCCGTTCGGGAAGCAGCACGCGCCGGGAACCGGCACCGGGCACAGCTCGGCGATTCCGCAGACCGTTCCCGGCCCCTGGAAGACGCCGCCGTTGGCCTCGCACTCGAACGGGCACACCGGGCTGACGCAGTCGCCGCACGGCAGGCAGCACGCGCCGGGGATCGGCGCCGGGCAGAACACGGTGGCGCACGTCGAGCCCGCGCCCCGGAACTCACCGCCCTCCGCTGAGCAGCCCTGGGGCGTCACGCCGTCGATGCACCCGCCGCACGGCAGGCAGCACGCGCCGAGCGGCACCGGGCAGAGCACGCCCGCCGAGCACGACGAGCCGGGACCCTGGAAGATCCCGCCCTGCGCCTCGCAGTCGTACGCGCAGACGTCGTCGACGCACGCGCCGTTCTCGAGGCAGCACGCGCCGAACAACGGCAGCGGGCAGATCACCGCGTCGCATCCGGAGCCGGGCCCCTGCCAGAAACCGCCGTGGCCACTGCACGAGGCTTCGGGCACGTGGTCGAGGCACCCGCCGCACGGAAGGCAGCACGCGCCCAGCGGCACCGGGCACAGCACGTTTGCGCAGTTGGTGCCGAGACCCTGGAACACTCCGCCCAGCTCCATGCACTCGGCCGGGCAGAAGTTGTCGCCGCAGGTCCCGTTCGGGAAGCAGCACGCGCCGGGAACGAGCACGGGGCACAGCACGAAGTCGCAGTTCGTGCCGGGACCCTGGAAGATGCCACCCAGCTCCGAGCAGCTCGTCGGCGTCTGGCCGTCGATGCATCCTTCGCACGGGAGGCAGCACGCGCCGGGCGCCGGCGCCGGACAGAGCACGCCGTCGCAGCTCGATCCGATGCCCTGGAAGATGCCGCCGAGGTCGTCGCAGTCGCTCGGGCAGACGTTGTCGACGCAGGTGCCGTCCTGGAGACAGCACGCACCCGGGATCAGCACCGGACACAGGACCCCGGCGCCGCACTGGGAGCCGGGCCCCTTGAAGATGCCGCCCTGGAGCATGCACTGGCCGGCGGTGAAGCCGTCCACGCACCCTTCGCACGGAAGGCAGCACGCGCCGATCGGTTGCGGGCACTCGACGGCGCTGCACGCGCTGTTCGGGCCCTGGAACATGCCGCCCTGCTGCGCGCATTCGAACGCGCACGCGTCATCGACGCACGAGCCGTCGGGCAGACAGCACGCGCCCGGGATCACGACCGGGCAGTTGAACACGTCGCTGCACGGCGTGCCGTCACCCTGGTAGAACCCGCCCTGCGCCTCGCACGCGGCGGCCGTGACCTGGATGCACCCGCCGCACGGCAGGCAGCACGCCCCGATCGGGATCGGGCAGAGGATCGACGCGCAGCCGGTCCCCGGTCCCTGGAATGCGCCGCCCTGCGCCGCGCACTCCTGCGGACACGAGCCGCCCACGCAGAGCCCGCTGGGCAGACAGCATGCGCCCGGCACCGGCGCCAGGCAGAGGACGTCGGCGCAGTCGGTGCCGACCCCCTGGAAGATGCCGCCCTGTTCGGCACATTGCAGGGCACCGGTCACGATGCACTGGCCACAGGGCAGACAACAGGCGCCGAGGACCGGCACCGGACCCGCGATCGCGTTCGGACTGAGCCAGAACGCCACCGCCAAGACGAACACGCGGGTGAATGTGTGGAACGCGCCGCTTCCCCTCAGCGCGCACCTACACCCGCACCGGAGAGCAGTTCCCAGATTCATTGTGGGTACTCCTAACGGGGTGTGGGAAAGGACCACGTACACCCCGCCCCCAACAAGGGAGCATCCCGGGGTGCACAACGACACCCCACCTCGTGCGCCAGCTTACCGTCGCGAGCGCAGGCGTCAATGCGTTTCTGGAAACTACTCCGAAGCCAAAAGGCAACAGCCCGAAATTCGACCGAACCCGCTGTGCTTCCGACCGAAGCTCCCGTATACATGGAGATGCGCTGCGAGACAGCGCTCGTGACAGCAAGGGGGCCCCTTGACGAACTCTCAGGATGCGCGGCTCGTCGCCGAGTTGGACAGGACCCGCCGTACCGTCGCCGACCTCGAAGCGGCCTTCGACCGGCAGGCGGATGCGTGCGCCCGGAGCGAGGCGCGATACGGGCGCTTGTTCGATTCCGGCATCACCGGCATCATGATCTGCGACGTTCACGGCATCATCACCGAAGCGAACGACGTGTTCCTCGGTATGCTCGGCCACGACCGCGAGGATCTCCCGCTGCGCTGGGATCGGATGACGCCGCCGGAGTGTCGCGCCCTGGATGAGGCCAAGATCGAGGAAGTGCTGACCACCGGCGCCGGAGCGCCGTGGGAGAAGGAGTATCTCGCCCGCGATGGACGGCGCGTGCCGGTTCTCATCGCCGTCGCGCTCCTCGATGAAGCCCGCGGCGAGTGCCTCTGCATCGTGCAAGACATCTCCGAACGCAAGCGGTTGGACGCGGCTTTGCGCGAGTTGACGGCACGGGTGGGGCTGGCCGAAGAGCGCGAGCGGCGGCGGATCGCCGACGGACTGCACGACGAGATCGGTCACACCCTCGCGCTGGCCAAGCTCAGGCTCGGGCAGTTGACGGGATCGGACGAGCCCGGCGTTGCGGACAGGACGATCCGAGAGATCGACGAGCTTCTGGATGCGGCCATCAGGGAAACGCGGTCGCTCACCTTCGAGCTCAGCAGCCCGGTGCTCTACGAACTCGGGTTCGAGGCCGCCCTCGAGAGCATCGGCGAAGAGACCGGGCGCCGTCACGGCTTTCGGTTCCGGTTCCAGGCCGCGCCGCGGCCCCCGCTGCTCGCCGACGACGCGACCGTCGTCCTCTATCGCATCGTGCGCGAGCTGCTCAACAACGTGGCGACGCACGCCCGGGCGCGGAGCGCAAGGTTGTGCGTCGGCACGACCGAAGACGAGATCCGGATCACGCTCGAGGATGACGGCGTGGGGTTCGACGCCACCGACGCCGGTCTGGGCTTCGGTCCCGACGGCGGGTTCGGGCTGTTCAACATCCAGGAGCAGCTTCGTCACCTCGGGGGTCGGCTCGAGATCGAGTCGGCTCCGGACCGCGGGACCCGGACGGTCGTCGTCGCGCCGCTGGCGCCGATCGAGGACGGCGCCCCATGAGCCGCATCCTGCTCGTCGACGACCACGAGATCTTCACGGACGGGCTCCGCGCCCTGCTCTCAGCTGAGCCGGACCTGGAGATCATCGGCCGGATCACCAACGGGCGCGACGCCGTGCGCGAGGCCGTCGAGTCCGCGCCGGACATCGTCGTCATGGACATCTCGATGCCCGACATGAACGGCATCGACGCGACGCGCGAGATCACCGCACGGCGACCGGAGGTCAAGGTGCTCTGCCTGTCCATGCATGCGGAGGGACAGTTCGTTCACGCGGCGCTCGACGCGGGCGCATCCGGCTACCTGCTCAAGGAGTGCGCCGTCGCGGAGGTGGTCCGCGCGATCCGCGCCGTGGCCGCGAGCCAGGTGTACCTGAGCCCGGCCATCGCGGCCACCGTGGTGGATGCCATGAAGTCCGGGCGCTCCGACGCGCGTGGATCGGCCTTCGAGATCCTGACCGACCGGGAGCGGGCGGTGCTCCAGCTCATCGCCGAAGGGCACTCCACCCGGGACATCGCCGAGCGTCTCCACCTGAGCGTCAAGACCATCGGCACCCACCGCGAGCACATCATGACGAAGCTCGACATCCACAGCGTCGCGGGGCTCACCAAGTACGCGATCCGCGAAGGGCTGACCTCGCTCGCCGAGTGAGCGGTCGATCCCGTCTCGGAGCTTCAGGCATCCTGAAGTCTCCTTTCAGGCAACGCCCGATTGCACCCGGCACGCGAACCTGTCACGGTGCGAGCATGACCATCCCCCAATCCGCCGGCCAGCCGAGGATCACGCACGTGCTCCTGGCCGACGACCACGTGCCGTACCGCCAGCGGCTTCGGGCGTTCCTGGACGAGGTGCCCGACTTCGAGGTAGTGGCCGAGGCGGGAGACGGCCGGACGGCGATACGGCTCACGCGGGAGCTGAATCCCGACGTCGTGGTCATGGACGTCGCGATGCCCGAGCTCGGCGGGATCGAGGCGACGCGTCAGATCATCGAGGCCTACCCGGCGGTGAAGGTGCTCGCCCTCTCGATGCACAGCGAGCGGAAGTTCGTCGAGAGCATGCTCGCGGCGGGAGCCTCCGGCTACGTGCTCAAGGAGAACGCGCTCGACGCGCTGGCAGGCGCCATTCGCACCGTGCTCGGCGGAGGCACTTACGTGTGCCCGAGCCTCACCCCCTGCTCCAGTCCGTAGGGGTCAGAGCCAAATTCAGGTTTTTGGAAGCCCGGAATCAGGCATTGACCGATGGTGCCGCCGCCCCGTGCAGTTGTAGATTACCCCCTCGAGTTCTTTGTGGGGGCACGACGGTAAACCCGGGACGCTTACGGATGTCAAACCCGTAAGCGTCCCGGTTTTCGTCGATGGACTTCCAAACGAGCCCCAACGGCAATCTCTAAGCCCCGACCCCCGCCGGCGTGCTCGCGTGACGCGCGATCTCCTCGGCGACCTCCAGCGTCGTGTTGCTCAGGCCGACGTCGTAGGTGCCGACCTTCTTCTCGCGGATGACGTGGGCGACGGCGTCGTCGAGCCGCTTCGCCAGGTCGTCCTCGCCGAGCCAGTCGAACATGAGCTTGACGGTCAGCAGCATGGCCATCGGGTTGACCTTGTACATGCCGTCGTACTTCGGGGCCGAACCGTGGGTGGGCTCGAAGACCGCGTACTCGTCGCCGATGTTCGCCGCCGACGCGAAGCCGAGGCCGCCGACGAGGCCCGCGCAGAGGTCGGAGATGATGTCCCCGAACATGTTCTCCGCCACGAGCACGTCGTAGTCCTGCGGGTTCTTGATCATCCACATGCAGATGGCGTCGATGTTCGCCTCCCACAGCGGAATGCTGGGGTAGTCCTTGGCGACCTCGCGGGCGACGCGGGTGATGAGCCCGCCGGTCTCGCGAAGCACGTTGGGCTTCTCGACGAGCGTGACGGACTTGCGTCCGTGCGTCTTGGCGAACTCGAACGCCTGCCGCACGATCGACTCGCACCCCTGCTTGCTCATGATCCGCGTGGAGAGGGCGACGTTCTCGAGGCCCTTGTCCTTCCACTTGACCATCTTGGGGTTGTCGCACATCGCTTCGTATATCTTCTCCGGCAGCGGGAACCACTCGACGCCGCCGTACATGCCCTCGGTGTTCTCACGGAACACGACGAGGTCGACGTCGTCGCGGTAGTTCAGCGGGTTGCCGGGGTACGCCCTGCACGGCCGCAGGTTCGTGTGCAGGTTGAACATCTGCCGCAGCTTCACGATGGGGCTGAAGTAGACGAGGCCCTTGTTCTTCAACTCCGGGGCCAACTCGTCGTTGGCTTCATCGCGCGGCTTGCTCGTGATCGCACCGAACAACGCGCAGTGCGTCTCCTTCAGCAGGTCGATCGTGCGCTGCGGCAGCGGATCGCCCTCCTCGCACCAGAACTTCCATCCGATGTCCGCGGGCACGTACTCGGCGTCGAACTTCATCGCGTCGAGCACGATGCGGGCGGCTTCCATGACGTCGTTACCGACGCCGTCTCCGGGCATCCAGGCGATCTTGTACTTTGGCATTGTTCTACGGTTATTGGGGGTCAGGGGAACGGACGAAATCGGACGAGTCCCGGAGTATAGAAAGGCGGCCGTCAGCGGGCGACGGCGCGAAGCTGCCAGTCGGCGGACTTCTCGACGCCGTTCTCGACGCCGTTCTCGACGCCCTCGATCCGCATGGCGAGGCCGCGGCGGCGGCGGTCGTACTCGTAGATGATGCGTTGCGGGTAGTCGTGGTCGAGGTTCTCGAAGACCAGCCGCCCGCCGCCCGACGCGACGAGCGTGAAGGGAGTGGCCGGGGCCCGGCCCTTCGGCGCCGCGAGGTAGACCAGCCCGCCGTCGTCGGTCGGCTCGATGCGGAGGTACTCGAAGAAGACCGTCCGGTCGCCGGCCATCGTCCGGTTCATGCCGAGCATGCTGCCGGCCCGCGGCTTCATCCACTGCTCCTCGGTGAGCACGCCGTCGGACGCGAACCCCTCCCACCGACCGGTGAGCCAGGCGACCTCCTGGAAGGCGGGATCGCCGATGGTGGAGCCCGTGGTGGCGCAGCCACCGACGATGAGGGCGACGGCGAGCAGCGATGCGAGACGCGAGATCATGCGAGGGCTCCGGGCGAGTTCACGAGAGACGGCTCCGAACGAGGTTCTCAGCGCCGCCGACGGCGATCAGTTCCTGGGCGACGGCGCTCAGCGCCACGAAGCCGAAGCTCCGGTCGCCCACCGTGATCGTCGAGGCGGCGAAGTCGATCTCGGTGTTCGGGCCGACGATCGTCGGCGCCGCGTCGCCGGCGAACGCGCTCCGCAGGTGCTCCACGAGGTCCTCACACTCGAAGACGATGAAGCCGTTGTTGAACGCGTTGCGTTTGTACGTCTCGCTGAACGACGCGGCGATGACGCACGGGATACCGCGGAGCTTCAGGCACGTCGCCGCCTGCTCGCGTGACGAGCCGGTGCCGAAGTTGCGGCCCGCGACGATGATGTCGCCGTCGAGCGCGGTCGCGGCGAAGCCCGGGTCGTAGTTCTCCATCGCCGCGGCGGCCATCTCCGCCTCGGTGACGTCGTCGCGGTAGGTCATCTTCCCCGAGTAGATGCCGTCGGTGTTCAGGTTGTCGACCGGCAGCCAGAGGATGCGCCCGGTGACGCGGGCCGGGAAACCGTCGACGATCTCCACCCCCCCGCCGCCAACCGTCCGGCGACCGTGGACCCGCGTGGACGTGCGTGGCTCGATCGCGTCGAAGGGCGCCGGAGAGCAGATGTAGCCCGCCACCGCCGACGCCGCGACCACGGCGGGGCTGCCGAGGTACGCCTCGGCGTCGCGGCTGCCCATGCGGCCCTTGAAGTTCCGGTTCGTCGCGCTGATCGCGACCTCCCCCGGCTCCAGCGTGCCCGCTCCGAGGCCGATGCACGTGCCGCACCCCGGCGGCAGCGGGATCGCACCGGCGGCCACGAGCGACCCCCACGCTCCCGAAGCCTCGGCCTGCTCCTGCACGTTCGCCGACGCGGCGGCGACGTACATCTCCACGCCCTCGGCCACGCGCTTCCCGTCGATCACCGCCGCGGCGGCCTCGAGATCCTCCAGCCGCGCGTTCACGCAGCTCAGCAGGTACGCCTTGTGGATCTGCACTTGACGCTGCTCGATCTCCGGCAGCGAGTGCATGACCTTGACGTGATCCGGGCCCGAGACGTGCGGGATTACGGTGGAGAGATCCAGCGAGAGTTCCACCGCGTAGTGCGCGCCATCGTCGGCGACGAGTCGCTCGCCGTGCCACCGCGACACCTCGGCGGCCGTGAACCGATCGACGCTGCGCTGCTCGAAGTACCTCGCCCGACCCTTGAGGTACTCGCGCAGCACGTCGTCGAACGGGAACACCCCCGCCAGCGCCCCCCACTCCGTCGTCATGTTGGCGACCGACATCCGCTGGTCCATCGACAGCGCCGCGATCCCGTCGCCGACGAACTCGACGGCCATGTTCAGGACCTCGTCGGAGTTGAACAGGCCGCAGAGGGCGATGATCACGTCCTTGCCGACGACCCCCGGCGCGAGCGCCCCGGTCAGCTCCACCCGGGCGACCTGCGGCACCTGCCACCACGTCCGGCCGGTCGCCCAGATCGACGCCGCGTCGGTGCGGACCACGGGCGTCCCCAGGGCCGCCGCCGCCCCGTAGAGGTTCGAGTGGGAGTCGCTGCCGACGACGAGGCTCCCCGGCGTCACGTACCCCTCCTCGACCATGACCTGGTGGGAGATGCCGGTGCCGGCCGGGTAGAAGTCGATCCCCTGCTCGCGGGCGAACGCCTCGATCTTCGCGTACTTGCCGAGGTTCTCCGGCGTCGTGTTCTGGATGTCGTGGTCGATCGCGAACACCGGCTGCCGCGGGTCGTGGACCTTCGCGGCCCCGATCGACTTGAACTTGCCCATGACCGCCGACGTGTTGTCGTGGGTCATGATGTGCTTCGGGCGGATGTTGACGATCGTGCCGGCGAGGGCGACGTCGCCGGGCCCGAGGCCGACGGCGTGGGCGGTGGCGATCTTCTCGACGAGGGTGAGGGGTGGCGACATGGGCGAGGATTGTAGTTCGAAGGGGGCCGGGGCAGGCACCCGGATCGTGCCCCGTGTTTGCGTGTCGGGCGCTCGATAACGGGCCGGGATTCTGCCGATAGAGGTCGTCGTGCCCCCATCCGCCCCACCCACCGCCCGCCTGCTCATCGCGTGCCCCGACGCCCGGGGGATCGTCGCGACCGTGGCGGGGTTCGTCGCCGAGCACAGGGGGAACCTGCTGGAGTCCGAGCAGCACACCGACACCGAGCACGGCGAGTTCTTCATGCGCGCCGAGTTCGAGGTGGCCGGCTGCGACCTCACCCGCGGAAACTTCGCCGACGTCTGGGGGCCGGTCGCCGAGCGGCTCGGCATGAACTGGCGGGTCTACTGGTCCGAGGACGTGAAGCGCGTGGCCATCATGGTCAGCAAGGCGGCCCACTGCCTCCACGACCTGATCTGGCGCTGGGAGGCCGGCGAGCTGAACGTCGAGATCGCCGCCGTGATCAGCAACCACGACACGCTGCGCCGCGCCGCCGAGCACGCGGGGCTGCCGTTCCATCACTGCCCGATCGAGCCGGGTCGGAAGACGCTCCAGGAGCAGCAGGTCCGCGCGATCCTCAACGACGCCCGGTGCGACTTCGTCGTCCTCGCCCGCTACATGCAGATCCTCTCGCCGGAGTTCCTCGCCGGCTACGAGCAACGCGTTATCAACATCCACCACAGCTTCCTGCCCGCCTTCGCCGGCGGCGACCCGTACCGGCAGGCGTACGACCGCGGCGTGAAGATCATCGGGGCGACCAGCCACTACGTCACCGAGGTGCTGGACGCGGGGCCGATCATCGCCCAGGAGGTCGTGGACGTGAGCCACCGGCACACGGTCGCGGACCTGCGCCGCAAGGGGCGGGACCTCGAACGCATGGTGCTCGCCCGCGCGGTGCGGGCGCACGTCGAGGACCGGATCCTCGCGAGCAACGGGAAGACGGTGGTGTTCTCATAGGCTCTAAGGCCGTCGCGCGGCGACGCGGGAGGGCGGGGGCAGCCCCTGGACGGCTCATCGCCTGATTGTCCTGGGACTGCCCCCGCCCTCCCGCTCGATCATCGTTGATTCGTTCGTCCTTGCTCGAAGCAGACA
>JAAELP010000004.1 GCA_024226535.1 Planctomycetota bacterium
CGGATGGAATCCGGCGCTTTTGATTCACAGAGATGGGTGGGGGGCCTGGGGGAGTCGGTAGGGGGGTTGGGTGGGGGCCCCCCCTGGGACCCCCAAATGGACCCTGAATCAGGGCTGCGCTACAGTAATCCAGAGTTACAGGCAAAAATCCACTTTTGCAGCTTGGTCCCCCCTGTGCCTTTTTTCACCGAAAAGTGAAGTGTGAGGGATTTGGCTGATACCCTGCGTGGGCATAGGCCTGGGGCCGCGGTGCATGGGACACCCCTCCGCGGACGCCTCCAGTGGTCCCTCGGGATGAAACATCTTTTCCACGGGTTGACAAAAAATGAAATGAGCGCAATTGGGCTGGCACCAAGGGGGTTGGGGCCGGGGTGGCCCAGGCACCTCCTCCCTCACCCTGAATCAGGGCTGCACTACAGTAACCCTGTGAAAATTCTAATTTTCGCCAAAAAGTGAAGTGTGACCAATTGGGATGGGACCAGGCGGATTGGGTCTGGGGACCCCCTGGGACCACCCACCACACCCTGATTTAGGCCTGCATTACAGTAACCCAGAGTTATATCATTTTCTCTCCCAAACGACCCTCTCTTGGACGCGATTCTCCTGGATGTGATTCTCTTGGA
>JAAELP010000005.1 GCA_024226535.1 Planctomycetota bacterium
ATCTCCCCCGTCACCACCTGCGTCTCGATCGGGAGCCACGGCTTCCGCGCGCGGGCCGCCGGGCGCTTCCGGCGCTCCGGTCCGGCTTCGATCACGGCGATCAGGCTCGCGTCGTCGCGGAACACCTCGGCGGTGAGCACGCGTTTCTCGTCGCCTCCCACCGCCTGCGTGTCGGTCACCCGCACGAGATCGGCGGCCGTCCGGATGGGCTGACCGTCGACGGCTCGAATGACGTCCCCGGCTTCGAGTGACGGCTGGGCGTCGGCCGCGGGCCCGCCGGGGCGGATCGATCGCACGAACGCGCCGCGGCGATCCTCCAGCTCGTGCCGGAGCTGCATCGAACGCGAGACGTCGCTGAAGACGATGCCCCAGGACCTGAGCTCCTTGGCGCGCGGGAGCGCTCGCTCCCGCGGAACGGTGGTGAGGCGAGCCCGCACCGTTCGGCCGTCGCGCTCGAGGCGCACATCGAGCGTGTCGCCGACGGGCGCGTCCATGAGGCACTCCCGGGCCGGGGGGACGTCCTCGGCGATCGCGCAGTCGATCGGGCGATCCCCGTACTGTTGAAGCAGATCCCCGGCGCGGATCCCCGCCTCCGCGGCCGGAGAGCCGGCCGCCACGCTGGCCACGAGGGCGCCGGACATGTCGGCCTGCGCGTCGAGCCTCGGCTGGAGCGTCAAGCCCGTCCACGATCGCCGGACCTCGCCGTACTCGATGATCTCGTTCGCCACCCGCCGGGCGAGGTCGCCGGGGATCGCACCGGACAGCCCGGCGAATCCGATTTCGTTGATTCCGATGATCTCGCCGCGATCGTTGACGAGCGGCCCGCCGGAGTTGCCCCCGAAGATGGTCGCGTCGTGAACGAACCAGCGCACGATCGTGCCGACGTCCTCGCCGTCGAGCTTCCCCATGCCGCCTCGATCGGGCATGATCATCCTCGTGTTGGCGATGATGCCGCGCGTGACCGACTGGCTGATCGCCGCCGGTGAGCCCATCGCGAACACGGTGTCGCCGACGCGCACCCCGCTCGAGTTACCCCACGTCGCCGTCGGCAACGGCGCCCCCGGATCGTGGAGCTGCTGGCGATCGATCTTCAGAACGGCGATGTCCGCCAGCGGGTCCGTGCCCACGAGAATGGCTTCGACCTCCTGCTGATCGGCGAGGTTGCAGACGATGTTGCTGGCGTTCCCCGCCACGTGGTGGTTCGTCACGACGTAGCCATCGGGGCTGATGATCGCTCCGGACCCGGCGCTGCGGATGCGAGACAGGCGCCCCTCGCGCGGCTGCTCCATGACGACGTAGATCCGCACGAGCGCGGGGTAGACCATCTCGATCGCCGCCTGCGGCGCGCCCCCGGCCCCGGCGTTCGTGACCCTCGTGGCGCTGCCGCCAGCGGTCTGCGCATCCGCGAAGGCATGCACCGCGAACGCCATCATGAGCAAGGTCGCGCCGACAACGCGAACGAGGGCCGGCGGGTGAGTCAGGGGCGACATGGAGGCGGTCTCCGTCGAGTCTCGGGAACACGGCGTCGCGAAGCCCGATGCTCGGACGCCACTGCCCTCGGTGAGACGCTTCACCAGCCCTCACCACGGTCACCGCGGGATGAACAGCGGTAACTTCGTGGCGAGTGTATGCCCCGCAGGGACGGAGCGGCCTCAGCCGGTGCCGCCGTATCGCGTGAGGCCCCGCTCAAGTCACCGCCGGTGCAGGTCGGCGACGCGAAGATGGCGGTGTTCTCCGACACGTGCGGAAACTGGATCGCCCTCACCCGGGAGAGCACGGGGTGATCATCGAGTAGGATGCGCCCATGACCTCACTACAGACGACGCTGGACGACATCCGGGTGGCGTTCGAGAAGAAGGCCCCGCCGGAAGCCGTGGCGATCATCCACGCCGCCGCGGAGAAGCTGCGGGCGAGCGGCCTGCTCGAGCGCACGAAGAGGGTCGGCGACGCGATGCCGTCGTTCGAGTTGAACGACAGCGAGGGCGACGCCACCCGGTCCGACGAGCTGCTCGGCAGCGGGCCGATCGTGCTCAGCTTCTTCCGCGGTTTCTGGTGACCGTACTGTGTCGCAGAGCTGGATGCTCTGAACAGAATCGTCGGCGACGTCCGCGCCGCCGGAGGCGAGCTCGTCGTCCTCTCGCCGCAGGCGCCCGAGCACAGCCGGAAGATGGTCGATCGTCAGGGACTCGGGTTCGAGATCCTGCACGACGAGGGTCTGGCCGTGGCCGAACGCTTCGGGATCGCGTTCGAGCTGCCGGAGGATCTCGTGGAGGTCTACAGCGCGTTCGGTCTCGACCTGCCGAAGGTCAACGGCGAGGACCGCTGGCGCGCGCCTATGCCCGCGCGGTACGTCGTCGACATGTCCGGGACGATCCGCGACGCGGAGGTCAACCCGGACTACACGCGCCGCCCCGAGCCGGAGGCGACGCTGGAGGTGCTCCGCGAGGTTCTCGGCGGATAGAGCAGGCTGCTGATCGTCGTCGCCCGCCCGTCTCGATGACGGGCGTGACGACGACGATCCGTCCCCCGGAGCCTACTGCGGCGCCTTGTGGACCGAGTCGATCAGCCATGACTCCGAGTCGTTGTCGGCGCTCAATCGGCGGCCGGCCCACGTCACGAGGTCACCGATCTTGACGTCCTCGAGCGACCGCGCAAGGTCGGTCTTCGTCTCGAGTGAGATGATCGTGTCACCGTCGTGGCCCATGATGATCTGACGCGGCCGCGCATCCGCGTTCTGGAGATCCTCGAGCTTCTGCTTCTTGATCGAGTGCAGCGTGGCGTAGCGGCTCTCGATCTGGCGATCGGCGTTGTGCTGGCGCGCGATGGTCCCCACGTTCGTCGATCCGTACCCGCCACCCACGTGCCGGCCCCACCCGCGGATACCGCCGCGAACGTGCGCGGCGTACACCGGCTGCGCCAGGTCGTTGGCGGCGTCCTCGGCCTTTGCGTTGACCGTGTTCATGAGCGAGGCGCACTCCCGCTTGAGCCGGTCGATCTCCTCGGCGTGATCCTGGCCGTGGAGCGACTGGTTGATGCTGACGAGGACCATGGTGCGAGCCGGCGCCGCCGATGCCGGCTCTGACTGACCGCCGCTCACCGGCGCCACCCCGGCGGCGTGCTCGAGGTCGGAAACGCGAAGCTGGAGGTTGGCCATGTCGACGCGCATCGTGTCGATGGCATCCTGCAGCGGGTCGCTCTGCGCCGTCGCCGCCAGCAGAACGGCAACCGGCGCGAGCACGGCGGTCGCGATGAGGGTCCTCTTCATGATCGGTCTCCTTTCGGGGTGGCTCGCGGCAAGGTCCTTGCCACGGACGCTCAAGATAGCAACCGCGACCGCTTTGTCAGGCGATAAGCGTCCGGATCCCCTCTTGCTCAGCCGATCACGAGGTTGAGCGTGCGGTCGGCGATCACGACGGTGAGCGTCTGCCCCCACTCGAACGCAAGGAAGTCGTCCTCGATTCCGTCGCCGAAAACCACGCCGCCATGGTTCATCTCGGAGACGATGCGCACGTCATCGTCGCCCTCGCAGCACCCCATGGTGAGCGACGTACCGGTGGCGACGCTCGGAAACGCCTCGCGCACGAAGAACGCAAGGCGGCGGTCGGTCGGCGCCGGCAGTTCGAGCACCTCGCCGCGGGCGAGGTTGACGGATCGCGCCCACCCGGTCGAGCCCGTTCCCGTCGAGACGATCACGCCCGAGGACGACTGGCGTTCCTCGCGGTCGCGCCATCGGATCCGGTACCGCGCCGACTGGTGCGTCCGGTGTCCGACGAACACTTCGTTGAGCGCGAGCAGCGACTGCGTGTCATCGAGGCCGGCCCGGACCATCGTGCGCGACTCGACGCTCGGCGTCCGGTGCTCGTCGAGTCCGCGGAGCACGTCCGGAACCTGGGCGGGAGCGATGCGCACGAGCACCCCGTCGTACCGCTCCGGCAACGGGTTCACGCCGATGACGAGCTGCCCGTCGAGGTACTTGGCGAGGTTGGCGACGAGCCCATCCTGGCCGATCGCCACGACGACGTCATCGGGCTCGAACAGGAATCGGTCGAGGTCGTCCCGGTGAACCTCGGCCCTGCGCCAACGCGGCGGGATCCGTCCGCGCACGCTCACGCCCACCGCACGCAGCGTCTCGTGCTCGCCCTCGACCGCGTCGATGTCCTCGCCCCGCGCGTCGAGGAAGAACTTCGCCTGACCCCGCGTCGCGTGCCGGGCGAGGAGCAGCTCGTAGTCGCTGCTGCGCCGGACGATCACGGCCCTGGGTACGGTGCCCGACATGCGCTACTCCCGCGACCACACCTGCATGCACGCCTCGGCGAGACGACCACAGAGACGCTCGATATCCTCACGCCGCGCAAGCTCGTCGAGCCACGAGTCCGGAACAGCCTCGACCCCGAAGGCGAGGGCGGCGATCCCGCCGGTGATGGCGGCGTTCGTGTCCGTGTCACCGCCGAGGTTCACCGCGGTGAGCACGGCGTCGCGGTAGCTCTCGGCGCCCGCGCAGCACCACAGGGCCGACTCGAGCGAGTGGATCACGTACCCGGTCGAGCCGATCTCCGATCGATCGCACCCACCGAGATCCGACGAGAGCAGGCGCGCGAACGCCAGCCGCTCGTCCGGATGCGACCCGGCGACGAGCCGCGCCGTTGCCCCCACCGCATCGTCGAGGGCGTCGAGCAGAGCCGAACCCCGGACGAGGGCCGCGGCAATCTCCACGAGCATGCAGCAGGCGATGCACGATCGCGGGTGCGCGTGGGTGAGCCGGCTGCAGTTCATCGTCGCCTCGACGCGCTCGGCGCGGGGGGCGTGCGCCAGGTACACCGCGAGGGGCAGGATCCGCATGAGCGACCCGTTGCCGTTGTCCCCCTCCCCCGCGGGGCCGGCCTCCACGGGATCGACGCCCGACTCCAACCGGCTGATCGCCTGGAACGTCGTGTTGCCGATGTCGAAGACCTGGTCATGCGCTGTCCACCGCGCCTCACGCATCCACTGCACGAAGCGCCGGCCCTGGTCGGCGAGATCGAATCCCGAGCAGAGGCTGTCGGCGAGACACAACGACAGCGACGTGTCGTCCGACCACGTACCCGCGGGCTGGTCGTGCGTGCCGTGACCGCGCATGCCGTCCACCGGTGCTCGCTCCAGCTCCTCGCGCCGGAGAAACTCCACCGGCACGCCGAGGGCGTCGCCAACCGCGTGGCCGAGGATCGCCGCCCGCACCGCCTCGCGCACGCCCTGGGCTTCGTGAACGGCCATGATCATGCCTCCCCGTTGGTGGATCCGATGTGCTTCGCGCTCGCGCCGACGAGGTTCGTCAGCAACGGCGCGAGCAGGTCCGGCGTGAGGTTGAGGTGCTCGATCCGCTCGAGCTTCCCGGCGAGTGCTCGCGCCGCGAGCCCGAGCAGCCGGTCGGCCGGGAACTCCCGGTAGATCGCCATGCGGTCGCGCTCCGCCGCCACCTGCGCCTCCTCGACGGTGCGAATGCCCGCGGCCTTCGCGGTCGACCGGATCTCGCGGCGCAGAGCTGCTCCCTCCGACGCGATCCGCGCCGCGTCGTTCTCGTCGGTGATGCGCTTGCGCTCGTTGTCGCCCTGCTGGGCAATGAGCTGCTCCTCGCGGCGGGCCAGCTCGATCTGGTTCTGAAGCTCGTTCTCCTGAATCGCGCGTTCCTTCTCGACGGCGAGGGCACGACGCTGGAACGTCGCCTCGTCCGCCTGTTGCTGGATCGCCTCGCGCACACGCACCTGAAGTGCGCGCTCGACCTCAGCTTCAGGCTTGATCGCGCCGACGCGGACCGACACGATCTCGAGCCCCATCTCCCGGAAGCCCCGGTCCTCGCGCAGTCCCCCCTCGATCCGGCTGCGCATCTCCTCGACGCCGTCGGCGAGGATCGCCTCGAGATCCGTGTGCACGAGGTACTCCAGCGCGAACTGCTGGCTCAGGTCGGTGAACAACCCGGCGAGTTTCTCCATCGGCTTGTGCCGGTGCGCCCCGGATTCCAGATCCACCGTGAAGTCGACACGCTCCGCCAGCTTGCCCGCGTCCGCCACCCGGTAGGAGATGACGCCCTGCACGACGGCGTCCTGGAAGTCGCGCGAACGCCCGTGGAAGAGGAACGGAAGTTCGCGATCGTCGACCGGCACCTCGGAGATGCTCGCGCTCAGCGGGTGGAACCAGAACGTCAGCCCTCGTCCGCGACCGACGAGTCGCCCCCTCCGAAAACGCAGGACGTGCTGACTCGGCTCCGAGCGGAGATGCCGCACGATCGGGAATCGTTTGATCTCGGCCATGTTCGGCTCCTTTCCAACCCTTGGGGCTTCTCAGACCGCGGACTTGGTAGTGAATCGATACAGCTCTGCCGGGCGATGTCCGACGGCGCGTTCTCGCTCGCCCGTCGGCTCCACGAGACCGGTGGCGAGCATGCGACGGCGAAACGCGTCCTTGTTGACCGGGCGCCCGAGGACTGTCTCGTGCACGACCTGGAGCCGGCGCAGCGTGAACGTCTCCGGCAGGAGCTGGAACCCGATGGGCGTGTAGTTCAGCTTCCCGCGGATGCGTTGCACGGCCAGGCCGAGGATGTCCGCATGGTCGAACGCCAGCGGGAGCGGTGCGCCGGTGGCGTCGACCGCAGTGGCGGCGCCACCGGTCTCTCCGACCCACGGAACGACGACCCTCGCCATGCACCGCTCGCCGTCTTCGATGGTGGAAGCCGCGGAGAGACGCGTCGCGTCTACGAGCGCGTAGTACGTGACGGAGACGACGCGTGTGCGCGGATCCCGGTCGGCGGCGCCGAACGTGTAGAGTTGCTCGACGAAGACGCCGGTCAGCCCCGCCTTGGCCTCGATGACCCGGTCCGCCGTGACGTCCAGCGACTCGTCCAGGCGCACGAACCCGCCGGGCAGGCTCCACCCGCCCTTGCCCGGATGGTCGCGGCGTCGAATCAGCAGGACGTTCAGCTCGCCGTCGGTAACGGTCAGCAGGACCACGTCCACCGCGACGCTGGGGCGGTCGAACGCCGACGCGTCGTATCGCTCGAGGAAGGCGCGTTCCTCGGGGGACTGTGATGACCGCTTCGGCGGGCGTTGGGGCATGACGGCTCCTTCGATGCACAGAGCATATATGCATCCCGCATCGAAGTCCAGCAACTTTGATGCAGATTGTTCAAAAGCCTTGGAGCCGTCGGATCGTGCCCCCTCTTACCGGATCAGGAGCGGACATCGCGGGCCTGGAGGACCACACTGACCTCGGGGCTGGCGTCGGCGATGAGGCGATCGAGGTAGGCGGTGCCGTCGAAGTGAACAGCGGCCCCGGCGTCGAGCAGGGCCCGCGTCACCGCGACGTATTCGTCCTGTCGTTGCTCGGCGGCGCCGGAATACCGCGATCCGTGCGCCGCCCACCCGATGGGCGAGCGTTCGTGCACGGGGTCGAAGACGTCGAGCGGCGCCCCCGCCTCGATGAGGAGTGCCGCGTTGTCGGGCTGACCGAACCACGCCGCCTGGTGCAGCGGCGTGCCGTGATCGAGACCGGGCGCGGCGAGGTCGGCGCCGGCCTCGATGAGCAGGGCCACCGCATCGGTCG
>JAAELP010000006.1 GCA_024226535.1 Planctomycetota bacterium
ACGCACTTCATGACCGACGACTTCTGGGAGCGGTTCCCCGCCTGGCCCATCGCCCTGCTCACGTTCGCGGTCTGCGGCTTCCTCATCGTCTACCTGCTCGGCAACAAGGGGTTCTGCACGTACGGCTGCCCGTACGGAGGCATCTTCGGCGTCGCCGACCAGGTCGCGCCAGGGCGGATCCTCGTCACCGACGCGTGCGAGGGCTGTGGTCACTGCACGGCGACGTGCACGTCGAACGTGCGCGTGCACGAGGAGGTGCGGACGTGGGGCATGGTCGTCGATCCCGGCTGCATGAAGTGCATGGACTGCGTGGATGTCTGCCCGAAGGATGCGCTGCACTTCGGCTTCGGAACACCGGCGATCGCCAGGGGACGCCCCCGCCAGACGCCGGCCCGGCGTCGCGCCAGAACTGCCCAATGCGCCGATCGACCTCGCGGAGCTGCTCGTGGCGCTCGATCGTGCCGATGAGGCGGCCGAGATGCTGGCTCCGCTCGTGGCCCGACGCCCCGACGACGCGAACCTGCGGGTCAGCTACGGTGTCGTGCTCGCGCGCGTCGGCGACCTCGCCGGCAGCGAGCGCGAGCTGAAGCGCGTGATCGAGCAGCACCCGGAGCACGCCGCCGCTCCCCTCAAGCTCGGGCAGATCGTCGGCAACCAGGGACGCTTCGAGGAGGCTCTCGGTTTCTTCGACCGGGCCGCGACCCTGAACCCCGACTCCCCGCTGCCGCACGCCCTCGCCGGCCAGGCGGCGCTCCAGCTCCAGCGACCGGACGTCGCGTTGCAACACCTCGAAGCCGCGCGGCGCCTCGCGCCATACGACACCGGCATCGTGCAGACGTGGGCGGTGGCGACCCGGGACACCGGATCGCTGAAGATCACGATCGCCGCCGCCGAGGCCTCCGACCCCACCGATCGCACGGCGCTGTTCGCGCTCATGCACATCTACAACGTCGCGGGCCGCACCGAGGATGCCGGGCGTCTCGCCGCGGAGTTCGCACGGGAGGCGTCGTCGGAAAGCGGCCGGTGATCACGTTTCCGGCGACGCCAGCCGCCACGCGCATCCGCACTCCGGGCAGACGGTGCAGCCGTCGGCTTCGTCGGGAGCAAGGCCGTGCACGTCGTACCCGCAGTGCGGGCATCGACGGTGTTTCAGCATGATCTTCCGGATCCGGCCGAACCGCACCTGCTTCGCCCGCATCCAGAGCACCAGGATGAAGAACCAGATGTTGGCCAGCGCGATGTTCCGCGGGCTGAAGATGGCGCGGATGTCCCCCTTGATCGAGTAGAGCACGATCTGGAGGATCAGCGCGAACGCGACGATCACCACGCCGACGAAGAGCACCGGCATGAAGCGTCGGGTCCGCTCCTCGAGACCGCTGCCGACCTCGTCGGCGATCGGGCGCAGCGCCTCCGCGTCGATCGCGTCGTGCCGGTGCAGGAGACGCAGCTCGACCGGGTCGAGCTGGGTGACCTTGCGCCCGCGCGCATCGCGGATGTGCGTGGGGGGCTTCGGCTTCGACTTGTTCCGGGAACGCGGCGCGCCGGTGGTGGTCATGGTCGCAGGGTATCACGCTGCCATCGCGCCGCCGGTTGCACGGTATCCGGCCCTTCTCTCGCCGAGACTCTCGTTCGAAACACGCCGGCGCCGAGCAGACCGGGTTCGGATCCGGATGGTCGAGGGAGCCAATGCTGGCTAAACAGTCATGTGGCGGTCGCGCACGCGCGCGATCGAATCCGGAATCGTTCCGAAGGCGTGCGTGAACCGCTCCTCCCTTGCTCTCGAGATAGGAGCCAAGATCATGCAACGCCTCGTGACATCCACGACCCTCGTCGTCGGCGTTGCCCTGGCGGCGTCCGGGGCGCACGCTCACTCGTTCGGTCTCGACGACAACCCGGCCAACCCGGAGACGGGCTTCCTCGGCTTCGGGTTCGGGGCCGAGAACC
Source organism: Planctomycetota bacterium (assembly GCA_024226535.1). Classification (GTDB taxonomy): domain Bacteria; phylum Planctomycetota; class Phycisphaerae; order Phycisphaerales; family SM1A02; genus JAAELP01. Next base: position 1,945 of record JAAELP010000006.1, read on the forward strand.
CCTTCGGCTGGATGGTCCCGGGATTCCCGCCCGGCTACGCACCGTCGCCGACGCTCGGCGCCCTGCCGTGCTTCGACGCGGACCTGCTCATGCTGGGTCCGGTGATCGACCTGCCATCGCCAAACGGAGTCTACGACGACTCCCTGTCCAACAACGCCGAGCACTTCCACATACCCGCCGACATGCCCGTCCGCCTGCGGTTCACCGTCGACCGGCTCTCGGTCGGGGTCAACAACTCGCAGGTGCGCGTGCAGGCGAACCTCAACCAGCAGCCCGGCGACGTGTTCCTCACGACCGACTGGTTCCAGCACCCCGCCGCATTCGTGGGAACGCCGGGGCCCATCCCCTACGGCGGCATGCTGGCGGCGCACATCCCCGGCCCACTCGCCCCGTCGAACCACCTGCTCGTGGACGAGTCGCGGCTGGGCCTCACGTGCGGGGGCATGATCGTGCCGCCCAACGTGGCGGCGCCGCCGATCCAGTTCGGCACGCACGACAACCTCGAGCAGTACGACCGGCAGCTCATGGACCGCGACCAGAACCAGGTCCCCGATGACTGGATGTACTTCTCGATCTACCCGGACGAGGCCTGGGTGCACCCGTTGGTGATCCTCTCGGCCGCCGACATCTTCGATCTGCCGCCGTGGCCGGTGCTTCCCGCGCCGTGGCCGCGTCTGCCGTTCGCGCTGGCGGCCCAGATGGGTCTCGACATCGACGAGGTCGGTGACTCGATCGACGCCCTGGTGCTGTTCGACCGCGGACCGGTGGGCGGTCCCGAGTGGGACGGTCCGGGGGCGCAGCCGGAGTTCGACTTCGCCCTGTTCAGCCTGGCCCCGGGTTCGCAGACGCTCCAGCAGTACGGCATCTGCGCCGCGGACATCTACTTCACGGACTTCACCGGGAAGTTCTTCACGTACGCGACGTGCACCGAGCTCGGTCTCACGGGTCTCGCCGGCGGCCCCCCCGGCGAGGGCGACAACGTCGACGGCCTGGAGATCCGCCCGCCGTGCCCGGCCGACCTCAACCTGAGCGACGACGTCGACTTCGGCGACATCCTCGCGATCATCGCGGCGTGGGGGAACGTCGGCGTGCCCGAGGACCTCAACAACAACGGCGTGGTCGACTTCGCCGACATCCTCATGGTGGTCACCCAGTGGGGCCCGTGCCGTTGACGGATCCCGCCCGACGACCACACGCGCGGCGCCGGCGCTCGCGACCGGCGCCGTTCGTTCAGACGAGCTCCCAGTAGATGTCGAGGCACGTGTTGGTGGCGTCCGCGCCGGTCAGGAACCCGGCACGGACCCGGTCGCCGATCTGGATCGGGGTGCGGTCGCGCAGGTACCCCTTCAGGATCGTGCAGACGCCATCCATCTTGACGTCGATCTGGTAGTACGGGCACTCGATCTCGAGACCGGAGCCCCCCCGCTCCACCCACGTGTAGGCGTAGATGATGCCCGCGGGTTTCTCGATCTCGTCCCACACCATGGGCTGGTGACAATCCGGACAATCCGCGCGCGGGGGCAGCCACCGCTCGCCGTCGCCACGGCTGACCGGACACTTCGGGTTCACGCAACGCGTGCCCATGAGCCGACCCGCGCCGAGCCCCTCGAAGTAGGGCGTGAGCAAGCCGTACGTGTGGTAGTGCGTTCCCTCCTCGCCGAAACGCGGGAAGTGCAGCAGCCACGCGTCGTCAACCTTGGTGATCGTCGACGGGCTCGTGTTCAACTTGACCTTGTCGGTCGTGCGCTCCATCGCGCGCCTCCTACCAGGATTTCTCGAGAACCGTGCAGACCACGTGACTGCCCACGCCGGCGTGCGAGATCGCCATGCCACGGCGCGGATCCTTGACCTGGAGACTCTGCCAGTCCGCCGGCTTCGTCTTGCCGAAGCGGTCCCAGAGCTTCGTGTCCCCGTGGAACTTGTCGTATTTCCCCTGGAGCTGCCAGAGGACCTCGCCGGCCTGGAGGATCCCCGTCGCGCCGACCGCGTGCATCGTTCCGAGCAGTCCACCCGACAGGTTGGCCGGGCACTTGCCGGGACGCCCCGTGTGCGGGTTGTCCAGGTAGCACTCGCCGCTGGTGACGTAGTCCTGCTCCCGGCCGTAGAGCGTGAGCCCCACGTCGCCGTACGTCTGGAGATCCGAGATCGTGAACGCGTCGTGCGTCTCGATGAGATCCAGGTCCTCGACGGGGTCCTTGATCCCGGCCATGTGATACGCCATGTAGGCGGCGAACCGCGTCGCGCCGAAGCTCTCGAAGCCCGGCCAGCGCCCGTCCTGTTCCTTCATGTCCGCGTAGAGCTGGCGGTAGTCATCCTCGCTCTCGTTCGGCAGCAGGAGGATCTTCATCGGCCGGCGGTCACCGGTCCGCAGCGTGTGCGATCCTCCCGCGGCGAAGAGCCGCACGGGTTTGTCTGAGAGCTTGTGCGCAAGCTCCTCGGAGCAGAGCAGGGCCGCCGCCGATCCCACGCTCATGGCGCAGCACTCCAGGAAGCGCAGCGGGTCCGAGACGATGTTGCCTTCGAGCACTTCCTCGATCGTGTGCCGGCCCGGCTGTTGCGAGTACGGGGAGCACAGGGCGTAGCCGCGGTTCTTCACGGCGATCTCGGCCCGCACCCGCTCGTCCACGTCGTACATGTCCTGGAAGCGCCGGGCCATCGGCGCGTAGTAGCTCGCGTAGTTGCGGGCCAGCCGCGTCTCGAACTCCTTGCAGGCGGCGGTGGAGATGTAGTAGTTGCCCGTCCACGTCTTGACCTCGTCCATGCGCTCCCAGCCGAGGACGAGCGCGCAGTCGGCGTAGCCCGACGCCACGGCCTGCGCCCCCACCAGGAGCGCCGAGCCGCCGGTGGCGCCGCCGGTCTTGACGCCGACGTTCGGCAGGAGGTCGAGGCCGAGGTAGTCGTGCACCTTCGCCTCGCAGAGCAACTGGTCCTGGAAGTGATCGGCGAACTCGCCGTAGCTGGCGAAGTTGATCAGGCCCTTCACCTCCAGCGGATCCATGCGAAGGTCGTTCTCCTCCAGCAGCATCCGGAACGCCATCATGCACAGCTCTTCGAGCTTCTTCTCGGGGTAGCGCTTGCGGTAGTCCGTCGTGCCTGCCGCGACCATGTAGACGGGGCGCGTCCACTTCGGCACCCGAAGGTTCCCGGCCTTGAACTCGATCACGAGTCGACCTCCCTTGGATGGGCACGTCGTCCGGCACCGGAGCCCTGCCGCGCGCATACACCAGCGCTCGGGCCGCTTCGCCGCGGCAGACCAAACCGGCAAGCCGGCATCGGAGACGTCGCGTCGAACCTAGCCGCCGCCGCCCCTCGCCACTACGGGGATTCCGCCCTGACACGTCCGCTCAGCGTTGCGTGGCCTGCTCGACCAGCCGCTTGATCTCCGCGCCCGGGAGCACCACCGGCTGGCCGGGACCCTGGCCCCCGCCCATCATCATCGCCATCGGGTTGAACCCCTCCTCCGCGTCGACGAGCATGACCGTGATGCCCAGTAGCCGACCCCGCCCGTCGAAGACCGGCGCGCCGGGCGCGGTTCCGGCGAGGTAGCACACGCGCGGCTGCTCGATCACGGCGCTGACACGGCTGATGTGGGCGGTCGGGGCCCAGCCGGCGAGCTTCGTCATGCGGCCGATCCAGATGACGGAGTCGAGCACGTCGACGCCGCCGGTCGCCTCGCCGAGATCCACCGGCTCGAACGGCACCCGCGACTCCGACTCTGCGCCGGCCTCGACCGGCCGGATGAACGCCAGGTCGAGTTCCGGATCCGTGAGCACCACTTCGGCATCGATGCGGGTCCCATCGGGCCGCTGAATCCACACCTGGGTCACTTCGCCGGAGAGGTTCACCACCATCCCGGGCTGCGGCTCGAACTCGATGGGCTCATCGCCGAACGGGTTCAGGATCGAGCTGGCGACGACGGTAAGACCGGTCTTGTCCACGACCGTACCGATCAGGTCGATCTCCTGTTCGTTGGCGCCCATCATCCCGAGATCGACGCTGAGCACGCCGCCGACGTTCACCACCGACGGGGCGTGCGCGCCGAACGCGGCTCGCGCCGCCGCCGAGATGTCACCGCGACGCTGATCCGGCTCGGAGCCGCCCATGGCCGAGGCAACAAGAACCGCCGCCAGCGATCCGCACAGCACAACAAGTCGTTTCATCGTGAACTCCAAGTGTCTTGGTTGTGAACGTGTTTGAACGATACCGCCCGCCGGCCGGGCGCTCCCCGGACGGGAATCACGGCGTATCCCAGGCGGGCTCGATGACCAGGAAGCGGGTCTCGGTGCCACGCAGCACGAAGAGCACGATCTGCGTCGCGCGCTCGGACACGGCCGCGGCAAGCTGCGTCTCCAGGTCTTCAACGCTTTTGATCGCCTGGCCGTTCACGGCCAGGATGATGTCTCCGCGACGCACCTCTCCGAGCGACGCCCATCCCCCGGTGGGGACCTTCTCCACGTAAGCGCCGCCCTCGGCCGCTCGCTCGCGCCGTCGCTCGACACCCGTCAAGTCCCGGCTCTCGATCTCCAGCTCCTCGTTCTCGTACCGCGCCATGGCATCGGCGCCGGGCTGCGGCTCGATCAGCGTGACGCGCACCACCTCTGGGGTTCCGTCTCTCGTGATGTCCAGCCGCACCTCGTCTCCGACGTTCAGGCGCTCGATCATGTTCCTGAACACGCGCGTGTCGCTGGATCGACGGGCCTTGACCGCTCGACCCTCCACGGCGGTGATGATGTCGCCGACCCGGAGGGGCGGGGCGTCCTGCCCGGCGCTCTCGATGACCCGCGTGACCCGGACGCCCCCTTTGCCCGCGAGACCGACCGCCCGGGCAATCTCCCCCGTCACCACCTGCGTCTCGATCGGGAGCCACGGCTTCCGCGCGCGGGCCGCCGGGCGCTTCCGGCGCTCCGGTCCGGCTTCGATCACGGCGATCAGGCTCGCGTCGTCGCGGAACACCTCGGCGGTGAGCACACGTTTCTCGTCACCGCTCGCCGCCTCGTCGCTGGTAACCCGCACGAGATCGGCGGCGGTCCGGATGGGCTCTCCGTCGACGACTCGAATGACGTCGCCGGCTTCGAGCGGCGGCTGGGCGTCGGCCGCGGGCCCCCCGGGGCGGATCGAGCGCACGAACGCGCCGCGGCGATCCTCCAACTCGTGGCGAAGCTGCATCGAACGCGAGACGTCGCTGAAGACGATTCCCCAGGATCGGAGCTCCTTGGCGCGCGGGAGCGCTCGCTCGCGCCTGACGGTGGTCAGGCGGGCCCGCACCGTTCGGTCGTCGCGCTCGACGCGCACGTCGAGCGTGTCGCCGACGGTCGCGTCCATGAGACATTCCTGGGCCGGGGGCACGTCCTCGGCGATCGCACAGTCGATCCGGTGATCACCGTACTGCTGAAGCAGATCCCCGGCGCGGATCCCCGCCTCCGCGGCCGGAGAGCCGGCCGCCACGCTGGCCACGAGAGCGCCGGACTTCTCGGCCTGCGCGTCGCGCCTCGGCTGGAGCGTCATGCCCGTCCACGATCGTCGGACCTCGCCGTATTCGATGATCTCGTTCGCCACCCGCCGGGCGAGATCGCCGGGGATCGCGCCGGACAGCCCGGCGAATCCGATCTCGTTGATGCCGATGATCTCGCCGCGATCGTTCACGAGCGGCCCGCCGGAGTTGCCCCCGAAGATGGTGGCGTCATGGACGAACCAGCGCACGATCGTGCCGACGTCCTCGCCGTCGAGCTTCTCCATGCCGCCTCGCTCGGGCATGATCATCCTCGTGTTGGCGATGATGCCACGCGTGACCGACTGGCTGATCGCCGCCGGTGAGCCCATCGCGAACACGGTGTCGCCGACGCGCACCCCGCTGGAGTTACCCCACGTCGCCGTCGGCAACGGCGCCGCCGGATCGCGGAGCTGCTGCCGATCGATCTTCAGGACGGCGATGTCCGCCAGCGGGTCCGTGCCCACGAGGATGGCTTCGACCTCCTGCTGATCGGCAAGGTTGCAGACGATGTTGCTGGCGTTCCCCGCCACGTGGTGGTTCGTCACGACGTAACCGTCGCGGCTGATGATCACCCCGGACCCGGCGCCACGGACGCGAGACATGCGCCCCTCGCCCGGGCGCTCCATGACGACGTAGATCCGCACGAGCGCGGGGTAGACCATCTCGATCGCCGCCTGCGGCGCGCCCCCGGCCCCGGC
>JAAELP010000007.1 GCA_024226535.1 Planctomycetota bacterium
CTGCTGGCGTGGTTCTTCCCGTGGTGGTCCGTGTTGCCGGTGCTGGTGATCTGGGTCGCGGTGGTGTCGTTCTTCCGCGATCCGATCCGCACCATCCCGCAGAACCTACCGGCCGGAGTCATGCTGAGCCCGGCCGACGGCACGGTCAGCGCCGTAGAGATGGTGGACCGCCACGAGGCGACGGACGGCCCGGCGACGATCGTGCGGATCTTTCTCAGCGTGCTGAACGTGCACGTCAACCGGTCGCCGTGCGACGCGAAGGTGGTCGCGCTCGAGTACACGCAGGGGAAGTTCCTCAACGCGCAGACCGAGGAATCGGCGCGCGTCAACGAGTCGAATCTCACCACCCTGCGGATCGCCGGCGGCGAGACGATCGGGTTGCGGCAGGTCTCGGGAATGATCGCCCGTCGCATCGTCTGCCCGCTGAGCCCCGGCGACCGGCTCGAGCGCGGCCAGAAGTTCGGCATGATCAAGTTCGGGTCGACGGCGGAGCTGATCCTGCCGCGGCCAGACGACGTGACCGTGCACGTGCGGACCGGCGACAAGGTCCGGGGTGGACTGACGCAGTTGGCGACGTTGGGGAAAAAGAGCGACGAAGCGACGAACCGACGGAGCGACGAAGGGGCACGGAGCGCCGACTCGGTGACGAAACGGGATCCCGTGACGCATCCATAGAAGCAACGGGAAGGAGCAACTCATGAACGTGAAGAACCTGCGACGCACTCTGGCGGGGCTGGTCATCCTGTCGTTCGCACTGCTTGCGCCGCCCGCGCACGCGCTCGTGCCCCAGGCGGGCAGCGTCGGGATTCGCACCGTGGACCCGTCCGGGTACTGGGTGCACTTCCAGACGGTGCGCGTGCACCAACTCGAAGGCAACTGGCCACAGCCGGACGTCGTCTTCGACACCAACACAGCGGGCCAGAGGTGGTTCGCGGTGCTGCCCGGCGTGTACGAGGTCGTTGCGCTCGGTCACGATGACGAACCGCTGCCCGGTGGGTTCGTCGTCGGCGTGGCGAGCGGCTCCGAGGCCTTCTACGTGCTCATCGTGCCTCCGCTGTGCCCCGGTGACGTCAACAACGACGGCGACACCGACTTCGGCGACGTGCTGGAGCTGCTCGCGAACTGGGGCCCGTGCGGCGGCGCATGCCCGTGGGATCTCAGCGGCAACGGCCACATCGACTTCGCCGACGTGCTCGTGGTCATCGGCGCGTGGGGATCGTGCTCGTAGCGAGGCTCGTAGCGAGCGCTCGTGAGGTCACCTTATTTCACTGAGAACGGGGTCCGATCCCGGTAGATGCCGCGCGCGCTGTGTCTCACAATGCGTCATCGCCCGCGGCGGGGGGACTGTCCGCACATCCGGACCCCGCACGAGACACGGGCCGAACGGCGCAATCGGAACGGAGCAGGAACTGGAAACCAGGGAGCGATGGGTGCGCGCCGTCATCCGCCACGAGAGGAGCATGACGATGCGCACGCACAGGGGAGTGTCCTTCCTGACGGCCATGGCCGCCCTCGGGCTCGCGCTGAGCGGTGGGCCGGCGGCGGCCCAACCGGTGTCGCCGGTCATCAGCTATCAGGGACGGCTGCTCGACGAGGGCGCGCCGTACCACGGCTTCGCGAACATCTCCATCCGTCTCTTCGACGTGGAGACCGGCGGGGTGGCCCTCGCGGAATGGGTGGACACGATGCACGACGTGGTCGACGGTCTCGTCGACGTCTTCCTGCCGTTCGACTCGAGCCTGTTCATCGGCGGCAGCGGGTGGCTGGAGATCGAGGTCAACGGCACGATCCTGACGCCGCGGCAGCTCCTGGCGCCAACGCCGTTCGCGCACTACGCGGAACACGGCAACGAGGGACCGCCGGGACCGACGGGTCCGCAGGGCCCGGTCGGGCTGACGGGGCCGACCGGCGCGACCGGACCGCCGGGACCGACCGGCCCCACCGGCGCCGCCGGCCCCACCGGACCCGCCGGTCCCACCGGCGCGCCGGGCGTGCCCGGCCTACTGGGTCCGACGGGGCCGACCGGCATGATCGGCCCGACGGGTCCCGCCGGCGACTCGCACTGGCTCCTGAACGGCGACGACACGTACTACGACGTCGGCCGCGTCGGCATCGGCACGGCCGACCCGCTGGTCCCGGTGCACGGGGAGACCACGACGTACGTGACGAGCGTCCTGGGGCGCAACTACAACCCGGCCTCCGGCTCCACCGGCGTCAAGGGCGTCGCGACCAGCGACGGAAGCTACGGCGTCTGGGGCATCGCGAGCGGCGAGACGGGCACCGGCGTGCAGGGCCTGCACAGTTCCTCCACGGGCTTCGGCATCGGTGTCCTGGGGATGACCAGCAGCCCCGACGGGTATGCGTGTTACTTGGTCGGTGGCCGAAGCTACCTCGGGGACAACGTCGGCGTCGGCACGAGCGCGCCGACGGAGGCACTGCACGTGGAAGGCAACGTCAAGGTCACGGGGTGGATCGGGACGGATCTCGACGCGCCCGTCGAGATCCACACGTTCGGCGAGCGCGCGTTCCGGATCGAGCCGGGCCCATCGGTGTGGGCACCGAACATCATCGGGGGCATCGAGGGCAACTGGGTGACGCCGGGCGCCCGCGGAGCGACCATCGCCGGCGGCGGCGCTGCCGATACCCTCGACTGGAACCGCGTCACCGACAGCCATGGCACGGTGGCCGGAGGCAAGGGGAACCAGGCCGGCGACGACATGGGCACCGTCGGCGACGCGATCAGCGCGACGGTCGGCGGCGGCTTCCGGAACATTGCCAGCGGTTTCGGGGCCACGATCGGCGGCGGGAATCAGAACACCGCCAGCGGCACCCGGCCAACCATCGGCGGCGGCTCCTTCAACGCCACCAGCAGCGTTTCTTCTTACGCGACGATCGGCGGAGGAATCCAGAACGTCGCCTCCGATGGCTACTCAACGGTTCCCGGGGGGTTCTACAACGAAGCGAGCGGACAGGCTTCCCTGGCCGCAGGCGCCCGGGCGAAGGCGCTCGACGACGGCACGTTCGTCTGGGGTGATTGGCAGCCGGACGAGTTCACGTCCACCGGCATCAACCAGTTTCTGATCCGCGCGGCCGGCGGCGTCGGAATCGGCACGAACGCCCCGGACGAGCAACTGCACGTGAACGGCAACGTTCGAGTGAACGGCAGCATCCTCGCCGACGGCGCCGTGGGAATCGCGACGCTCGGTCCCAACGGCCCGCTCCACGTCGAGAGCGACATCAACGTGGCGGTCGGAACGAACTTCGTCGACCGCATCTCGCCGGTCGTCATCGGCGACGGCGAGGACGACGGGGCCAGCGACGCGCTCCTCATCGACGGCAACCAAATCGAGCAGGCCAAGGAGAGTGGGCGCCTGAACCTCAACTTCAACTCCGCCGCGAACACCACGATCAACGTGGGCGGCGGCAATCTCGGCGTCGGCGTGGGCGTTCCCGCGTGGCCTGTCGAGGTCGCGGGCGGCGCGTACTGCACGGGCGCGACGTGGGTCAACAACTCCGACCGCGACACGAAGGAGAACGTCGGCGTCATCGACGTGGACGACGTCCTCCGGCGGCTCGTGGACCTCGACGTCACCGAGTGGAACTACACGGCCGAGGACGACTCGGTCCGCCACGTCGGCCCGATGGCCCAGGACTTCCACGCCGCGTTCGGTTTCGGCGGCAGCGACACGGCGATCAGCACGATCGACGCCGACGGCGTCGCGCTCGCCGCGATCCAGGGCCTGCACACGCTCGTGCAGGAGAAGGACGAACGGATCACCGAACTCACCGAACGTCTCGCGAGGCTCGAGGCGCTCGTCGAGGGTCTTACTTCAGAGGAAGGTGCACGATGACACGCATCAGAGGTGGACACACGATCGCGCTCGCGTCGCTCGTCGCAGCGCTGGCAGGAGACCTGCCGGCCGGGGCCCAGGACGTGGCGCCGGTCATCACGTACCAGGGACGGTTGCTCGACGACGGCGCGCCGTACCACGGCTTCGCGAACATCTCCGTACGTCTATACGACGTGACGACCGGCAGTGTCGCGCTCGCGGAGTGGAACGACACGATGTTCGATGTGGTTGACGGTCTCGTCACGGTGGAACTGCCGTTCGACTCGAGCCTGTTCGTCGGCGGCAGCCGGTGGCTGGAGATCGAGATCAACGGCGCGATCCTGGCGCCCCGACAGCTGCTCGCGCCGGCGCCGTACGCGCACTACGCGCAGCACGGCAACGAGGGGCCGCCGGGTCCGACGGGTCCGCAGGGACCGCTCGGTCCGGTGGGGCCCACGGGCCCGGCGGGCGACACGGGGCCGACCGGAAGCACCGGCTTGACGGGGCCGCTGGGTCCGACGGGACCGACCGGCGCGCCAGGCGTCCCGGGACCGCTTGGCCCGACCGGGCCGATCGGCGCGACGGGCGCGACCGGCCCGGCCGGCGACTCGCACTGGTCGATCTCCGGGAGCCACACGTACTACGACACCGGTCGCGTCGGCGTCGGCACGAGCGATCCGGACTTCGCGCTGCACGTGGAGTCGGACTTCCTCGTCCGCACGGTGTACGGACTCCAGTCGGCGCCGACCGGCAGCTCCGTCGGCGTGCACGGCCAGTCGCTGAGCGAGTCAGGCTCCGGTGTGTACGGCCTGGCGTCGGCAACCACCGGGACGACGAACGGCGTCTTCGGCAAGACCCAGAGCCCGGACGGCCGTGGCGTTTCGGGCTGGGCGGACGTCACGACGGGATCGGGCTGGGGCGTCTTCGGCGTGAGCGATGCGCCGAACGGGCGCGGCGTGTACGCGAATGCGAGCGCCACGTCAGGCGTCAACTACGGCGTGCTTGCCCGAACCGGCAGCGCCGAGGGTTACGCGGGTTACTTCCAGGGCGGTCGCAACTACTTCCAGGGCAACGTGGGCATCGGCGACAACACGCCGCAGAGAGCGCTGGACGCGGTGGGCGTCATTCGTTCCCAGGCAGGAGGCTTCGAGTTCCCCGACGGGAGCGTGCAGACGACGGCGACGCTGCTCGGACCGACGGGCCCGCCGGGGCCGACCGGTCCGCAGGGCGATCCGGGCGCGGTGGGTCCGACGGGCGCGCAGGGTCCGCCGGGCATCCAGGGCGCGACCGGACCGCAGGGCGCGCAGGGCCTGACGGGACCGACGGGGCCGCCGGGCATCCAGGGCGTCCCCGGCGCGACAGGACCGATGGGGCCGACGGGCCCGCCCGGCGACTCGCACTGGCTGATCGCCGGCTCCGACACGTACTACCCGACCGGCAACGTCGGTGTCGCCACGAGCGCGCCGACGGAGGCTCTCCACGTTGACGGGAACGTCAAGGTGACTGGGTGGATCGGGACGGATCTCGATCAGCCGGTGGAGATCCACACGTACGGCCAACGCGCGTTCCGCGTCGAGCTCGGGGACGGGGGGTATCCCAACATCATCGGCGGCTTCGCCGGGAACTCGGTCACCCCCGGTGCGGACGCCGCGACCATCGCCGGGGGCGGAACCGTCAGCTCCTTGAACCGCGTCACCGACGACCGGGGCACGGTGGGTGGCGGGCATAACAACCAGGCCGGAGACGGCATGGGGACGCCCCTCGACGCGGGGAACGCGACGGTCAGTGGAGGTGCCGACAACACGGCGAGCGGCTGGGCGTCGACGATCGGCGGCGGCTACGAGAACACGGCGAGTGGCACCCGCGCGACGATCGGCGGTGGGTCCGTCAACACGGCCGGCGAATATGGGTCGACGGTCTCCGGCGGGCACGAGAACACGGCCAGTCACAATTACGCGACCGTTGGGGGCGGGCACGAGAACACGGCCAGCTCCGACGGCGCGACGGTCGCCGGCGGCAGCAACAACACGGCGAGCGGTTTCTACGCGAGCGTGCCCGGCGGGTATGGGAATGAGGCGGGGGGCGTGCGAAGCTTCGCGGCCGGGAACCGGGCGAAGGCGACGTACAACGGCACATTCGTCTGGGCCGACGCACTCGATGCCGACTTCGTCTCGACCGGCGAGAACCAGTTCCTCATCCGCGCCGCCGGCGGCGTCGGCATCGGGACGACCGCGCCGACGGAAGCGCTGCACGTGGACGGGAACATCAAGCTCACCGGGTGGCTCGGCACCGACTCCGCGCAGGCCATCGAGATCGTCACGGCCGGCGAGCGCGCGTTCCGCATCGAGCCCGGGCCGGCCGGTGCGGCGCCGAACATCATCGGCGGCGACGTCGGGAACTGGGTCACGACCCAAGTGAGCGGTGCGGTCATCGGCGGCGGCGGTGATCCGGTCTTTGGGGACTTCAACCGGGTCACTGACAACGAAGGTACGGTCGCGGGTGGCGAGGACAACCAGGCCGGGAACGACACGGGGACGGTTGACGACGCTGAGAACGCGACGGTGGGTGGCGGGTACAGGAACACGGCGAGCGGCGCCTACTCGACCGTCGCTGGCGGGACCGAGAATACGGCGAGCGGCTGGGGGGCGACGGTCAGCGGTGGGGCCCTGAACGAGGCCGACAACACCTACGCGACCATCGGCGGCGGGTTCAACAACACGGTCACCGGTAACACCGCGACCGTTGGGGGAGGAAACGGCAACGTGGCCGGCGGTGTCTACGCGACCGTGCCCGGTGGGTCCTTCAACGAGGCGAGCGGCTACAACAGCTTCGCGGCCGGTCGCCGGGCGAAGGCGATGCACGACGGCGCGTTCGTCTGGGCCGACTCGGAGGAGGCCGACTTTGCCTCGACCGGTGATGACCAGTTCCTCATCCGTGCCGCCGGCGGCGTCGGCATCGGTGTCCCGAACCCCGGGTATGCGATCGAGGTGCTTGGTGGGGCGTATTGCACGGGCTCGGCCTGGGTCAACGGCTCCGACCGCAACCTGAAGGAGAACTTCGAGCCGGTCGATCCCGGCGCGGTCCTCGCGCAGGTCGCCGCCCTGGACATCACGAGCTGGAACTTCCGGTCCGACGACGCCGGCACCCGTCACGTCGGCCCGATGGCCCAGGACTTCCACGCCGCGTTCGGTCTCGGCAGCGACGAAACCGCGATCAGCACCATCGACGCCGACGGCGTCGCGCTCGCCGCGATCCAGGGCCTGCATGAACTCGTGCAGGAGAAGGACGCGGAGATCAACGAGCTGAGGAACGAGTTGGCGAGCCTCAAGGCGCTTGTCGCCGATCTCGCCGCCAAGGTGGAAGGAGGTGCCCGGTGAGACGCATTCATCTGCTCGCGTGCACATTCGTCGCGGCGCTCGCTTCCGCCGCCGCCGCCCAGGACCTGTCCATGGACTGGTTCACTTGCGACGGAGGAGGCAGCACTTCGACCGGCGGCACGCTGGAAATCAGCGGCAGCATCGGCCAGCACGATTCGGGCGAGATTGCCGGCGGCACGTACGTGATGACCGGCGGCTTCTGGGTCGGCATGGAGCCGGTGTGCCGGGAGGATCTCAACGACAACGGCGACGTGGACTTCGCCGACATCCTCGCGGTGATCGCCGCGTGGGGCCCGTGCCCGCCGTCGTGCCCGGAGGATCTCAACGACAACGGATCGGTGGACTTCGCCGACATCCTCGCGGTGATCGGCGCATGGGGCCCGTGCCCGTGAGCATTGACAGGAGTGAGACCATGAACGGTATCAGACGGATCGTGATGGCGGGATTCGCGGCGGGCGCGTTGCTGTTCGCCGCGGCGCCGGTCGACGGTTGCCCGGAGGACGTCAACGGTGACGGAGTGGTCAGCTTCGCGGATGTCCTCGAGGCCATTGCCGAGTGGGGCTGTGTCGGATGCCCGGCGGACGTGAACGACGACGGCGTGGTGAACTTCGGGGACATCCTCGCCATCCTGAGCGCGTGGGGCCCGTGCTAGTGAACATCGATAGGAGTGTGACCATGACGCATATCAGACGGATCGTGATGGCCGGATTCGCGGCAGGCGCGCTGCTGCTCGCGGCGGCGCCGGTGGGCGGCGCGGCGCCGTGCCCGGAGGATCTCAACGGTGACAATGAGGTCGGCTTCGGGGACGTGCTCCAGGTGATTGCGAACTGGGGCCCCTGTCCCGAGATCTGCCCGGAGGACCTGAGCGGCAACGGCGTGGTGGACTTCGCCGACATCCTCTTCCTCATCTCCGCGTGGGGCCCGTGCCCCTGACGCGCTTTTAAAGACCTCCTGCGAGGATTGGTGTGTCACCGAACAACCCGAGCAGGAGGTCCAAGGATGGACGGCAGTATCGCGCGGAGCGTGCGGCAGATCAAGGCGGATCCTCGGGCGATCGTCTCACCGAGCTCGATCTACCGACTGTGCCAGGCGGTGGGCCACCGGTGGAGGGACCGGACGCTGGGGCCCGTGGAGACGATCTACCTCTTCATCGCACAGATTCTGCACGGCAACACGAGCTGTGCTCACGTGCGACAGTTCGGTGGCTTCGCCTTCACCAGGTCGGCGTATTGCGAGGCCCGTAAGCGGCTGCCCGTGCAGGTCCTCCGGGACCTTCTGAGAGCGACCGGGCAACGCGTGACGGAGCACGCATCTCGGGTTGGGCTCTGGTGTGGCCATCGCGTGGTGAGTGTTGACGGATCAGCGTTCTCGATGTCCGACACGAAGGAGCTGGATGGCCTGTTCCGCTGGGCGCCGGGCAACCGAGGGCACGAGCTACCTGTTTCGAGATTCGTCGCACTGTTCGATCTCATCACGGGCGCCTTGCTCGACCTGGCTCCGGCGTCGATGCGTGATCACGAGTTGGCGATCGTGCAGCGACTGCATCATCTCCTGCGCCCTGGTGATGTCGTGGTGGCCGACCGGCTGTATTGCGCGTACGCCTATCTGGCTCAGCTCTTCAGTCTGCAACTGCACTTCGTGATTCGCGTGCCCGTCGGCTCGAGACGTGTGGACTTCCGTGCTCATCGGCCTCATGCCAGGCATGGGCACTGGAAGGGACCGCAGTCGATCTGGATCCGGCGTCTGGGCAAGCACGATCAGATCGTCGACTGGATCAAGCCCGCCCTCGTACCGACATGGCTCCCCCGCGAGACGTGGGAAGCGCTGCCGAAGCTGCTGCGGGTTCGTGAGCTTCGCTATCGCATCACTCGACGTGGCTTCCGAACACGCGAAGTGACGCTCGTGACCACGCTGCTTGATCCGGAGCAGTATCCCAAGAAGGCCGTCGCCGAACTCTACGGCCTGCGATGGCAGGTCGAGACGAACCTGCGTCATCTCAAGACAACGATGAGGATGGATGTTCTGCGCTGCCAGACGTTGGACGGCATCTCCCGAGAGCTCGCCGTGTTCGGCATCGTCTACAACGCCGTCCGGCTGGTCATGATCAACGCCGCCGAAGCGCAGGGCGTACCGCCGGATCACATCAGCTTCATCGATGTCCTACGCTGGCTCGAGCTTGGATGCCCGGGCCGCGAGCTACCTCGCTTCCTCGTCAATCCACGACGCTGTCGATCACCAGCCCCCAGGCAAACGCGACGTCGGCCCCGACCCCTCAGATACCTGACCGGCCCTCGAACACCGCAACGTAACCTGTCGAATGACCAGCACCTACTGCTTATCTGAACGGCATTCGCCCCTGAGGTGCTCCGCTATCCTGTGCGTATGGACACGACACGCGCGGGGTTGCTGGTCTTCATCGTCTTCCTCCTCACCGGTTGCGGCTCGTCGGAGCCGCAGCCGGCTGCCGCGCCGGATGCGGGCGGTGCCTTCGCCACCACCGCCGCGCCGGAGTATCGGCGGATCCACGCCGCGCTGGGCAACAGCTTCGACGAGGCGCTGAGCGAAGCGTACGGGCTTGGTTCCGTCTCGCCCCGGACCGCCGGCGTGCTCGCGGCGCGGCAGCCGCTGCTCGAGGATCTCGTCGCGACGTCGCGCATCGAGACGTGCGACTTCGACACCGACTACAGCCAGGGCCCGGCCACGCTCCTGCCGCACCTCGCGGAGATGCGCGGCATGGCCAAGCTGCTGGACGCCGATGCCTATCGCCTCACCGCCCAGATGCAGCGCGACGCGGCCGCCGAGCGGCTCGCGGCGATCGTGCGCATGGCCCGGCACTCGGCCCCGAAGCGACAGGTGCTGATCGAGAACCTCGTCGGGATCGCGATCCTCTCGCTCGCCTGCGAGACGGCGACCGAGTTGGACGACCGCAACCTGATGGACCGGGCCGGCAAGGAGATCGTGCTCGCCGAGCTTCGGAAGCTCGACCCCGACAACCTGCTCGACGCGCGAGCGGCGTTGGCCAACGAGCGCGACGTGATGATCGACACGATCCAGACCGGCGCCGGTATGCGGGAGGTGCACGGCGACTCGTGGGTCTTCGTCACCGAAGCCCAGAAGAACGAGGGCGTGGAGGACGTGCGCACCGTGTTCGCCGAGGTGGAGGCGGTCTGGGACGAGCCCACGGCTGTTGCGGACATCGAGCGTATCACGGCTCGCTACGGTGGCGGAAAGATCACCGATCACATCGTGCTGAAGCTGATGATGCCGAGGCTCTCAAAGTACCGCACGCAGGTGGGCCGCGTGTCCGAGCAGGTGCGGGGAACGATCGGCGCGCTGGAGTAGCGATCGAATACTGGAGCTTCCCCCGATGGAGCCCGCGGAGAAGCCGGCGAGACAGACGCGGCAGGACGCGCCCCTGCTCTGCCACCGGTGCGGCGCGATCCTCACCGCCGGGTGCGGCGAGTTCTACGTCGTGCGCATCGAGGCCTTCTGCGACCCCACGCCCCCGGAAATCTCGCTCGACGACACGATCGACGTCGCCGCCGAGATCGACGCACTCATCGCGCAGATGCACGATCGATCGGAACGCGAGATGATGGACGACGTCCACCGCCGGCTCACGATCCACCTGTGCCGCCGGTGCTACCGGCAATGGATGGAGGACCCCACCGGGTCGGGAGCGCCCGGCTCGTAAATCGCCCGGTCTACTCGTCCGCCGCGTCCTCCTCGGGCGCCGGCTCGATCCGCACCGACTTGCGAACCACCGCCGCGATCCGGCGGCCGACGTGAGTCTCCTCGTCGACGACCTCGTGCGCGCCGGCCATCTCCAGCTCCCAGCGGCGCACGTGATAGCGCGACCGCGCGACGAGCACCGCCTGCGGCGCGATCTGGCGGCAGAGGTGGATGATCGCCCGCGTCGTGTTGGAGTCGGGCACGGTGATCGCCACGACCTGCGCGGTGCTCATGCCAGCGTGCTCGAGCACCTCGCGGTGCGTGGCGTCGCCAAGTTGGGCGGGGAGCCCGAACCGGTCGGCGACGGCCGCCGAGCGCGGGTTCAGCTCGATGACGACCATCCGGCCCTTGCAGTGCTCGAAGAGCGCCCCGGCGACGGCCTGGCCGGCAGGTCCGAACCCGATGATGACGATGTCGGGGGTCGGGCGCCCGTCGACGTCCTCGGCGAGGCCGGCATCGACGAGGCCTCGGAAGAAACGGCGGCGCAGCGCCTCGACGCCACGGGCGGCGCGCGGGGCCGCGGCCACGAGGAACGGCGTGAGGAACAACGTCGCGATCGTCGCGGACACGATGAGCTTGAACACTTCATCGGTGATCAACGGGGTCGCGCCGCGCGACGTCTCGGCGAGCACGAACGAGAACTCACCCACCTGCGCGAGACAGAGCGCCGTGGCGGCCGCGATCCCGTGCGTGAAGCCGAGCATCCGGACCACGCCCCAGACGATCAGTCCCTTGCCCACGACGATCATGAGGACCGTGCCGCCGACGAGGTGCCAGTTCCCGAGCACCCACTGCGGATCGCCCAGCATCCCGATGGACGAGAAGAACAGCGTGACGAGCACGGTCTTGAGCGAGCCGACGTCGGCGCGGATCTGCGTGGCGAACTTCGACTCACCCAGCAGCACGCCCGCGATGAACGCGCCGACCGCCGGAGAGAGCGACGCGGCGTGGGCGGCGTACGCCGACCCGAGTGCGAGCACGATCGCGAAGAGGATGGGCAACTCGCGGTTGCGCGCCCACCGGTCGAGGTCGAGGAGCCGGGGGATCACCCAGATGAAGATCACCACGAACCCCACGATCAGGGCCGCGGCGAGCAGCGCCATGCGGCCGATGGCGATCGAGAAGTCCGCCACCGTCGAGCCCGCCGAGAGCACGATGACGAGCATCATCAGCGGGATCACCGCGAGATCCTGAAGCAGGAGCATCCCCAGCGCGTTGCGGCCGTAGATGGAGTCGATCTCGCCGCGGTCGATCAGCAGCCGCAGCACGCACGCCGTGCTGGACAACGCGACCATCGCGCCGACCGCGAGGGCGGCGCGCACGCCCAGGCCGAAGACGATGGAGATCACGGCCCCCGCCCCGAGCGTCACCAGCACCTGCACCGTGCCACCGAGCAACGCGATGCGTCCCAACCGGCGCAGGCGCCGGAACGAGAACTCGAGCCCGATCGTGAACAGCAGCAGGGCCACGCCGAGTTCGGCGATCGTCTTCACGTGGTCCGCCTGCTCGACGAGGCCGAGCACGTTCGGCCCGACGAGCGTGCCGGCGACGAGGTACCCGAGGATCGCGCTCAGCCGGACCTGCTCCGCGAGCGTCCCGAGCAGCAAGGCTGCCCCGAGCACGATGAGGATCTCGAGCGGTATGTCCCAACTGGGCATGGGTCGATGTGTTCCCGGAGGCTCGTCTACTCGACGGCTCTCCACATTTCGTCAGGGTCGAAGTCGATCATGGCGGCGGCGATGTCGGCGGAGTCCTCGCCGAGGTCCCGCTCGTACACCATGGCGTGGTGGCTCGTGATGAAGGTCATGACGCCAGTACGATCGTATTCGGCGGGCCAGAGCACCAGCGCGTACCCGCGGAGGAGCTGGTCGCCGTCCAGGTAGTCTATGGCTCCGCCGGGAGCGCTCGGCCCCTGCCGCGTGAGCAGCTTCGCGAGGTAGCCCCGTACCGGCGAGCCCGCCTGCCGCTCGGAGAGGTAGTCCTGCCGGCTCGTGACGAAGTCGTGCAGTGGCGACGGGGGCTCCCCCGCTCGCGCGGGCCAGTACAGGCCGTCGCGCTTGCCGGCGGTGGCGTTGAAGCGCCGGGCGTAGTTCGCGATGCCGTTGCCGTCGACGTCCTTGTCCCGGAAGTACGCTTGCGCGGGCCCGATCGCGTCGCAGATCTCGATCGCCCAGATCTCGTTGCGTCCCACGCGCCGGTTGATCATCTCCTCGGCGCCGGCGGCGGCGTCGAAGCGCCAGCCCGAGAACTCGCGCACGAGCGGCACCGGGAGCGGCCACGCCTGATCGCCCAGGAGGATCTGAACTGTTCCGGAATCGACGTCCTCCAGCTCGAGACGCTCGTCCGCCTCGGCGAGGAAGGTCCGCCGCGCACGCGTGTCCGCGGCGGCATCGGACGTCTCGTAGACCTCCGGGTGCTCGGTGCCGAAGATCTCGGCGAGGCCGGCGGGGTCATCGGCGCGCAGGGTCACCAGCAGCGTCTCGACCGCCTCGTCCGGGGTCTCGAAGTGACGCCCGGACGACGACGTCACGTCGGTCGCGCACCCGCCGAGGAGGAGCGCCGACACGATCGCGGTCGCCATCGACCGGAGGGCGTGCCGTGTGCCTCGCTCATGTCCTCGGTTCATCACCGCCCTTTCTCGCGATGACCGATCTTAGCGACGCCCGCGGGCGCCGCCGCGTCACCCCCCACCCGCGGCTCGCCGGCTGTCGACGCCGCGCTGGCTGCTGTTCCGTGCCGTCGACCCGTCCCCGGTCGAGCCGCCGAACGCGCCGCCGCCACGGCTGGGCCGCGGCGTCGTGCGCGGGCGTGCGCTGGTCGGCCGCTTTCCTCGTTCCGCGATCGGTCGCTGTCGACCGGGGCTGGGTCGTCTTCGGTCGGCGCTCGGGCGCTTCCTCCCGGTGCCGGGCCGCTGCCCGCCGGCGCTCGGGCGACTCGAACCGCTGCCGGTCGTCCGGCGGCCGGCGGCCGGTGAATCGGAGGGTGGAGGACCGGTGCCGGGACGGACCGGAGGACGACCGGTTCGGGAGCTGGGCGGTCGCGGTCGCCGGCCGATCGGCGGTCGCCAACGCCCGCTGTGGAAGTCGCCTATCCCGCGGTGCGAGTAGCTGACGTGCCCCCACCCCCACCGCGAGCCACCCCAGACCCAGGCGCCGACCGGCACCCCGGTCGCGAACATGATGACGGGCCATCGGGTCGTGCGTCGGGCGACCACCACCGACGGCTGGTACACGGGCACGTGGATGATGGTCGCGCGCGCCGGGCTGATGGAGATGTACTGCCGCTCCTCGACGACGTCGCGCACGATCTTGATCTGCGCGTTCGTCTCGATGTTGCCGGCCTCGTCCACCCGCTGACGGAAGGCCTGGATGGCGTCGAGCACGTCCGGTTCCTGGAAGGTCACGGCGTCGCCCAACTCCGCCGTCCAGTCCTCGTAGTCGATCATCATCTCGATGACGTCGGGAAACAGGAGCAGGGCGGCCACGTGCGGTTCGATCCCGATCAGACGGGGGTCGTTCTCGTCCACCGGCCCCCGGCTGAACTGGACGTAGTCCCACACGCGGTTCAGGTCACCCCACACCGTTGATGCCGCCAGCACGTGGGCGAGCAGGGTGTCGGGGTAGAGCGCGATCGGCCCGACGACCTCCTGTAGTTCGTCGATGGTGAGCTTCTCGTACTCGGTGCGCTGGGCCGGGGCGTTGCCCGCGATGAGCATCGCGAGCACGAGGGCCAGGCTCGACTCGATCGAACGCGAGAGCATGCGGGCCTCCAGCCGGGATGATACGAGCATCGACTCCCACCGGGCCCAATGCAGGTGCACGCACCACCGACTCCGCCGGTCAGCACGGCCCCCACGCCCCGATGACCAGCAGAATGTCGGCGAAGTCCACGGCCCCGTTGCCGCTGAGGTCCTCGGGGCAACCCCCGCACGGTCCCCAGGCGCCGATGATCGTCAGGATGTCGCCAAAGCCGACGTCGCCGGAGCCGTCGAGATCCTCGGAGCACGACGGGCCGACGACGACGGCGTAACCGATGTCGTCGAGCGCCGCGATGTCCAGCGGATGGTACGTACGGCGCTCGGACCCGATGGTGAGGGACGGTTGCATCACGACGGCGTCCGGCATGTCGGGATGGTCCGACGGCCGTCCCCAGTGCCCGACGCTGGCGCCGCACGAGAAGGGGTCGGGGGTGTGCATCGGCGGGCTGCCGGTGAGGCCAAGCGCTGCCCAGGCCGCGTTGATGGCCGTGCCGTTCATCAGAACGCCGCCGGCGCCGCCGACGAGGTCGCCGCCGACGTACTCGCCGTTGGAGCAGTTCACCAGGTTCGCGCTGGTGGATCCCTGGACGAGGATGGCGTCGTATCCCACGTACCGCGTGTCCACGCCCGGCGCGGGAACGCAACAACTTGGAGCGCAACTCGATCGGAGCGACGAGATGAAGCCGAGTGCGTGCGTGACCTCGTGCAGGAGCACCGAGAACAGGTCGCTCTCGCCCGTCATCGGCGCGCCGGTGTCGGAGTTCCAGGTGTAACCGAAGTCCACCGTGACGCGCGCGTCGGGCACGCTGCCGAACGGATCGGTGCCGGTCGTGATGTGGATCAGCGTGAACGGATCGACGCAGGTGCCGGGTGCGTCGAAGAAGAACGGCCCGGCGGATGCGAGGGCCCCGGTTCCATCGGACTGCGAGAGCTGGAACTCCAGGTCGGCGGACCCGGTGTGGTCGAGGATCGTGCTGACGTATGCGAGCATGGCCTGGACCGTGTCGCGGCGCACGCTGCCCAGCGCCGGATCGTCGAAGCCGAAGTCCGTGTCGTTCGTCACGTCGAGGTACTCGACGGTGAAGGTGGGGCCGGGGCCATCGCCAGCACCACCGTAGGTCTCGATGTACGGCGGCCCCTGTCGCGCGGGCTCGACGTACGCATGGCTGGAGCCGTCGGACAGGACGGCGCGAACCGCTGGGACCTCACCGGCCTTCGCGAACGGAACCATGGTCGCAATCGCCACCGCGGCCGTGACCAGTGTGCGGACGAACGAATGCGGCGCGTTGCGTGCATACAGGGTGTGCATGATGAGATCCTCCAGACAGTCACTCGAGTTCATGAAGAGGGGGTGGGGACGGCAGCGATCGTAGGCCGAGCCGCCGGTCCTCCGCCGGTTCGGTTGATGATCGGCAACGGCTCATGCCGAGCCGCACAGATGCGGTGGTGCGGTCCGCTTCGGGGATGATTCGAGCTGGACTCCTCCCCGGATGCAGGACGCTTGTCGGTATTGTCCCGGGTCAGGCGGCCTCAACCGCCCGGTGCGCCCGCGTGCGCCATGGAGCCAATGGGCCCGGTGGGAGTCGAACCCACACGAGGGTTTCCCCTCAGCGGATTTTAAGTCCGCTGGCGCGTTTTGGAAGTCGCGCGGCCACTAGGACTTGTGGCGGGGCCTCTTCGGCCGGCAGCAGATTCGGCAGCACTCACAAGCGGCGCCCCGCATTCATCCGCGAAGGGGTCGTGAAGGACTATGCGGAGCTGGCCCGGCTGGCCCACGTGAGCCGGGCACGGGTGACGCAGATCATGAACCTGAACCTGCTGGCGCCGGACATCCAAGAGGAGTAGCTGTTCCTGCCACGGACGGAGCGCGGCCGCCACCCGATCCGGGAGCATGCGGTGAGGCCGATCGCGGCGACGCCGGAGTGGACAAGGCAGAGGAGGTTGTGGGGACGCGCTTTGAATGACCATGCTTGGGCTAGTCACCGGCCTTCACTCGCTCCCACTCACGTTTCAGGATGTCCTGTGCCAGACTGACGATCTGTTCCTGACGACGCTGCAGTTCCTGTGTGGCCCCCTCGTCATGAGCATTGCGCAGCTCATTTGCAACCTCGGAGACAAGGTCGCTGAGCTTCTCGTGATCTGCCTCCTTCGGGTTGATCAGCAGTTCGATCTTGCGAGCAAGCTCGAGCAGGCTCTCGATCCGTGGCAGCGATTTGTTGTCCGCGTAGCTGGCAGCGGCCAGAGAGTGCGTCATCGTGCTTGCAGCTAAGAACTCGGTGAGCACATCCCGTAGCGTGTTGATCCAGACCTGTCGATTCGATGAGACCACGCTGGCGTGAATCTGCTTTCGTGCCACCCAATATGCGACCCATGGGCCTACCGCAACTGCGACCAGGGCCGTCGCCGCTGTGATGATCTGGAGAGACAGCTCTGCGCTCATTCTTCTCGGCCTTTCTGAATCGGGGCTGTGACACTCATAGGCCCCCACACTCCGAGCACACCGGCGAGACGCCGACCACCCTCTGTTTGACGGATCAGGGGCTCGACTGAGCGTGGTGCCTTCTGTCGTGGCAAGGAGCCGGATCGATGACATATCTGGGAGATA
>JAAELP010000008.1 GCA_024226535.1 Planctomycetota bacterium
CTCCATGGCTTCCGCCGAGGCGTCGGTGAACTGCGGGATCACGATCGCCGCGAGAATACCGAGGATGACGACGACGATCAGAATCTCGATGAGCGTAAATGCTCGTTGCGTTCCCTTACGCATGTGACCTACTCCTTGCCGTTGCTTGCTGAATGAAGAGAGACGAACCACCACGATCCCGTACCTCGCCCAGCCTCCGAAACAGTGAACACGGGGCGTCCCATCACCCCGCATCCGGGCCACCGAACCCCTGGGCTCGGATCGGCAGCCGGTCACGCCGACGCTCATCCTGCTCCCGATCGCCGACCCCTCCGGCGGCGGTCGTGTTCGAGCTTCGGCATGACACGTCGAACAGACACGTCCTCAATGCACGATTCGTATCGGGTGGATGCAAATCCCTGTGGAGCGCCAGCCCGCAGTTCGGGGCGCATGCGGCCGCGCAGTTGGGAAAGCCCCCGCAACTCCGCCACGCTCACTGCCTTGACAACGACCGAGAACAGCCGGCGGTTGGACGCCGGAGCTCGGTCTGCGCTCGGTCTCAGGCCGCCAGCCGCATCTCGAAGATGATCGCGAGGCGGTAGCCGTCGCCGCACGGGAGGCAGCGGGCCACCACGCCACGTCGGGCGAGGTAGCCGGAGTGCTGGAACCCGATTGAGACGGTCGTGCCCGGCGTCAGCGGATCGTCCACGTACGCGCAGAGGCCGGAGTCGGAGTAGTCCTGCATCCGCAGGTGATGCATGCGGCCGAAGTTCTCGCCCCCCAGCTCGAACGCGGTCGCGTTCCCGTCCACCGGCCACCGGTCGCATTGCCGGCGTTCGAAGCGGAACGGTCCGCGGTCCTCGTTGCTCTCATGGCCCGACTCGGCGCAGGTGATGTGCACGGCTGGACTCCTGTCTGGGGGAGCGTCTCGGCTCCGGTTGCCCCCATCGGCCAGACCGTCGGACTCCTTCAGTGAGGTCCGGAAATTCGGCGCGGTTTATCGGATGCCGCCCCGGCGGTACACTGCCCCACCACCATGCTCAGGATCCAACCCTTCCCCGCCATTCGTCCTGAACCGCACCTCGCGGCCCGCGTGGCGTCGGTGCCATACGACGTCGTCAACACCGCCGAGGCTCGCCAACTCGCCGAGGACAACCCCCTCAGCTTCCTGCACGTCGTGCGTCCCGAGATCGACCTGCCCGAGGGCACCGACCTCTACGACGCGTCCGTCTACGCGAAGGCCGCCGAGAACTTCCGGTCCCTGCGCGCCGACGCGATGGTCGACGAGACGGAACCGGCGCTCTACCTCTACCGGCAGGTGATGAACCACCGCCAGCAGACGGGCCTCGTCTGCTGCTGCCACGTCGACGATTACGCCAACAACGTGATCCGCCGCCACGAGGAGACGCGCAAGAGCAAGGAGGACGACCGGACCCGTCATATCACGGCGTTGAACGCCAACGCCGGTCCCGTCCTGCTGACCTTCCGGGACGACGACGCGGTCGGGCAGCTCATCGATCGCGACCGGAACCAGCGTCCGCTCTACCACTTCGACGCCCCCGACGGCATCACGCACACGGTCTGGCGGGTCGTCGATCCCGGCGCCTACGTGACCGCCTTCGGGGACGTGCCGTGTGCCTACGTCGCCGACGGGCATCACCGCAGCGCGGCCGCCTCCCGCGTGGCGGAGCAGCGCCGCGCCGAGCGCGGCCCCGGGCCCGCCGAGCACGACTGGTTCCTTTCCGTGCTCTTCCCCGCGTCGGAGCTGACGATCCTCGCGTACAACCGCGTCATCCGAAGCACGGATCTCGACGCGGGCGCGATCGTCGACGCCCTCGGCGCGCTCGGCACCCTCAGCACCACCGACGACCCCGATCCGGGCGGCAGCGACGGACCATGCGCCTTCTGCTTCTACGTCGGCGGCGCATGGCACCGCCTGGTGCTGGACCCGTCCACCATCGACGCCACGGATCCCGTCGACTCGCTCGACGTGGCCCTGCTCCACGATCGCATCCTGGAGCCGATCTTCGGGATCCACGACGTTCGCACGGATTCGCGAATCGACTTCGTGGGCGGCATCCGCGGACCGGAGGAGTTGCGCCGGCAGGTGGACGATGGCCGGGCCGTCGTCGGCATCTCGATGCGGCCGACGTCCAGCGATCAGCTTCTCGCGGTCGCCGACGCCGGTCTCAGCATGCCGCCGAAGTCCACGTGGTTCGAGCCGAAGCTCCGAAGCGGGTTGTTCGTGCACGCGCTCGACTAGGTCCTCTGACGGCTCCCGTCAGAACGGACCTAACCGGGAATCGCAGCCCATTCGGGACCGCGTGCAACGCGGTTAGTATCATCCCCCGGCATGACCATCGCCAAGACCGCCACCTCAACCACCCACGCCTCCGGACCGGTGGATGACAGCACGCACTCCGTGCTCGTCGCCGACAGTTTCCAGGCCGCGGGCCTCGAGGCCATGGAGAGGCTCGGATGTCGCGTCGAGTACGCCGCGGAGCTGACTGCCGGCGACCTCCCCGCCGCGCTGGCCTCCGGGCAGCCGGACGTGCTCGTCGTGCGCTCGACCAAGGTGTCTGAGGCGGCGCTGGCCGCAACCGATGCGTTGAGCCTCGTGATCCGCGCCGGGGCCGGGTACGACACCATCGATGTCGCCGGTGCCTCGACGCGCGGGATCTTCGTCGCCAACTGCCCCGGCAAGAACGCCATCGCCGTGGCGGAACTGGCCTGGGCGCTGATCCTCTCCTGCGACCGGCGCGTCCCCGACCAGACCGCCGACCTGCGGGCGGGCACGTGGAACAAGAAGGGCTACGCACGAGCGCGCGGCATCTATGGCCGCACGCTCGGGATCGTCGGGGTCGGCCGGATCGGCCTCGCCGTCGCCGAGCGCGGGCGCGCGTTCGGGATGAGGATCGTCGCGTGGTCACGCAACCTCACGCCCGAGACCGCCGCGGAGCTGGGCTTCGAGTACGCGGCCTCGCCACTGGACGTCGCCCGGCAGGCCGATGTCATCTCCCTGCACGTCGCTTCGACGCCGGAGACCAGGCACCTGGTCGACGACGCGTTCTGCGCGTCGATGAAGGATGGCGCGATCCTCGTCAACACCACCCGCGGCGCCGTCGTGGACGAGGCTGCCCTGGCCCGGGCGATCAAGTCCAAGTCGATCCGCGCCGGTCTCGACGTGTACGCGAATGAGCCCGCGGCCGGTGACTCGTTCGACACGGCCATCGTCCACGAGCCGGGTGTCTACGGAACACACCACATCGGGGCATCCACCGACCAGGCCCAGGAGGCCATCGCGGCGGAAGCCGTGCGCATCCTCGAGATCTACGTGGCGACGGGAGCCGTGCCGAACTGCGTCAACCGGTCGGCTCTTCCGCCGACGTGCCTGCTCACCGTTCGGCACCTGAACCGACCGGGCGTGCTGGCCCACGTGTTCAACGTCCTGAGCGAAGCGGCGATCAACGTCGAGGAGATGGAGAACCTGATCTACGAAGGCGCGCAGGCAGCCTGCGCGCAGATCCAGCTCGAGGAACGACCGGAAGCCGAGCCGCTCGAGGCCATCGCCGCCAACGAGCACATCCTGAGCATCAACATCGTCACCATGGGGAGCTGAACCTATGCCCACCACCGCCACTTCGTCGAGTGCTCCGAGTTCCCTCGCCGGATCGAAGCGCATCTTCAACTTCTCCGCCGGTCCCGCCGTGCTTCCGGAGGACGTGATTCGCCAGGCGCAGAAGGACCTGTGGTCCATCTTCGACAGCGGCATCGGCATCATGGAGCACAGCCACCGCGGCAAGGCGTTCGACCGCGTCATCGCCGAAGCCGAAGCCGACTGCCGCGCCATCGGCAACGTGCCGGACGACTACGAGGTGTTGTTCCTCCAGGGCGGCGCGACGCTCCAGTTCGCGATGATCCCGATGAGCTTCCTGCCCGCCGGGGCGACGGCCGACTACATCGACACGGGCGTCTGGACCACGAAGGCGATCAAGGAGGCGAAGCTCTTCGGGAACGTCAATGTCGCCTTCGACGGCAGTGCGTGCAGCTACGATCACACCCCCACGTCCGGCGAACTGAAGCTCACCGACGGCGCGGCGTACTGCCACTACTGCTCGAACAACACGATCTACGGCACGCGCTTCGAGACGCCGCCGGCAACGTCCGCCCCGCTCATCGTCGATGCCAGCTCCGAGATGTACAGCCGGCCGATCGACGTCGGGGCGCACGCGATGATCTACGCCGGGGCGCAGAAGAACCTCGGCCCCTCGGGCGTGGTGCTCGTCATCATCCGCAAGGACCTCATGGAGTCCGCGCGGGCTGGCCTGCCGGTGATGCTCGACTACAAGAAGCAGGCGGCCAAGGGCTCGCGGCTCAACACGCCGCCGACGTTCGGCATCTACGTGATGGGGCAGGTCTTCAAGTGGATCCTCGGCCAGGGCGGGCTGAAGGCGGTCGCCCAGGCCAACGAGGCGAAGGCCAGGATCGTCTATGACGCGATCATGGGCTCCGGCGATTTCTACGCCCCCGTGGCCCGGCCCGAGTGCCGCTCACGGATGAACATCCCGTTCCGGACCGGGACGCCCGAGCTTGACGCGAAGTTCATCAGCGAGGCGCTCGAGCACGGCATGTCCGGGCTCAAGGGTCACCGGGACGTCGGCGGGCTGCGGGCGTCGATCTACAACGCCTTCCCCGCCGCCGGGTGCACCGCGCTCGCGGAGTTCATGAAGGATTTCGCACAGCGGAACGGCTAGAGCTTCCATGAACCTCGTGTTCATGACGGCGATGCTTGTGCTGGCGGCGCTGATCCTCGCCGTCGGCATCGGCGCCGTCGGCCTGCTCGTCATGCGCCGACGCGGTCGCCAGCAACCGTCGTGCGGACGGTGTGGATACGACGTCAGCGGCTCCGTGCACACCGAGCGGTGTCCCGAGTGCGGGACGCTGTTCGTCGAGGCGGGCATCCTGCCGCCACGTGGTCAGCGCGGCCGCGGGCTGCTGATCGCGACCGCCGTCGCCGCGTTGATCGTCTTCACATGTCTCGGCAGCGGCCTCTTCGCCTCCCTCGCCGCGGTACACCAGGCCGAAACAGCCCGAGCCGCCGCGATCCAGGCGCGTCTCGCCGCCCAGGCCCGACGGGCGGCGCTGGAGGCGCAGCTCGCGGCGCTGGCGCAGGAGGCGCTGGAGGCGGAGGCGGAGGCGGGCGCGGACGCGGACACGGACACGGACACGGATGCGGACACGGACGCGGACACGGACACGGACACGGACACGGGCGCGGACACGGATGCGGACACGGATGCGGGCGCGGACACGGATGCGGGCGCGGACGCGGACGCGCCTCCGTAGCGATGGATGACCTACCGCTGCGCCGGCGTCCTGCCGGCTCCGCTCACGGTTGGGCGTTTGCGCGACGAAGCGCCTTGCATGTTCGGGCTGTGCAACGACGCCGCGTCCTGCGGCTCACTCAAGGAGTCCTTAGGCCGCCAAACCCGCGGGCGTCCTGCCCGCTCGCGCAAGGACGGTCGGACGTGGGTTGGGCTATATGAGGCAGCCCCGTTGGGGCTGCGGAGTTGCGCGGCGACCGCCCGCATCCATGCGGGCTCGGTTGGTCGTGGTTCAAGTCCTGGGCGCGCATTGCGCGGGCTCAACAATTGAAGCAAGCCGTGCACGGACGCACGGCGCAGCGATTGCCCCGCCGCGCCGTGCAGGAGGCGGCAGGACGCCGCCGGCTCCGCGCATCCCCCTGCAGCCCGTAGGGCTGCACTCAACTAGAAACGGCCCCGTCCGGCGAGCATTCACATAGCCGGCAGGATGCCGGCGCCTATGAGCACGCAAGGACTTCCCTGCATGAGCCGCAGGACGCGGCGTCAAAACACGGACTCCCGAACGTCAACGTGCTCCGTCGCGC
>JAAELP010000009.1 GCA_024226535.1 Planctomycetota bacterium
CCCAGCGCTACGCGACCGGCGATCTCGTGAAGGTCACCGAGGCGCGGCTGGCGATGGTCTCCGTGAACGCCGCGGGCCGGGCGATCGCCCTCGATTCGCCGCCCTCGCAGGGGAATCCGTCGTGACCGACGCCCCGCGGCTCCGACTCGGCTGCCTGATCTCCGGGGGCGGACGCACGGTGCTGAATCTGCAGACCGCGATCGACCGCGACGCGATCCCCGCGGACATCGTGACGGTCATCGCGCATCGTGAGGATCTGCCCGGAGTCGAACGCTGTCGCGCCGCGGGCCTTCCCGTGGAGATCGTGACCGAATCAGGCCCGGGCCCCGTCGACGAGACGCTGCAGTCCGCCCGCGTCGATCTCGTCTGCCTCTGCGGCTATCTCAGACGTTTCGCGGTCGAGCCTCGATGGACCGACCGCGTCGTCAACATCCACCCCGCGCTCCTGCCGGCCCACGGCGGCCGCGGGATGTACGGCGATCGCGTGCACGCCGCGGTCCTGGCCGCGGGTGATCGGGAGACGGGCTGCACCGTCCACGCGGTCGACGAGATCTACGACCATGGCGCGGTGATTCTCCAGCGACGATGTCCGGTCCGTCCCGACGACACGACCTCGACGCTGGCCGCCCGGGTGTTCGAGGCGGAGTGCATCGCCATGCCCACCGCGATCCGGGAGCTCGCGGAAGGCCGGATCCGGATCGAACGGGGTCGGGTGATCCGGACGACGACGACTCCTGCGACCGATTCCGCCTGAACGCCGCGGTGATCGCCGACCCGGCTGCTAGCATCGAATCGATGCGATCGCCGATCACTCGAATCCGGACCGCCGACCGACGCACGCCCGCGATGGTGATGCTCGTCACGCTGCTCGCCGCGATCCTCCTCGGGAACGCGGTGCGAGGCGACGACACGGACGACGCCGCCGCCCTCGAACGTCGGATCGTCCGGACCTTCGCGAGCGGGGACCACGACGCCGCACTCGTCCTGGTCGATCGGTACATCGCCGCGTGGCCGGACGCACCGCACATGCGCTACAACCGGGCCTGCGGCCTCGCCCTGCTGGGCCGTCGCGACGAGGCCGCCGCCGCCCTGCTGGTCGCCGTCGAACGCGGGTTCCGCGATTTCGAGGTGATGCGTCGCGATCCGGATCTCGCCTCGATCCGCACGCACCCGACGTTCACCGCGATCCTCGAAGCACGACGTCGACTCGATCGCGGCACCGCGGACAAGCAGTTCGACGCCTGGCGTCGCCGGTACGGCGACGACTACCACTACGAGACCGACGAGGAACACCGCCTCCACTTCGCGACCGGGCTCGATGCCCGGGCCCACGCGGACATGAAGCAGATCATCGCCCGGCAGGCGACCCACCTGTCGACCCGGCTCTTCAAGTCGCCGCCGCTCGACTGGTGCCTGGTGGTCGTTCCATCCGCCAACCACGTCCGCGAGGTCTTCCAGCGGATGCTCGACGTCTCCGATCCGGCCCGGACGCCGGGGGTGTATCTCCATGGCAAGCGTCTGCTGGTCACCCGCGACATCGGCGAGAGCCTTCGGCATGAATTCACCCATCGCATGCACTGGGCCGACATGGACCGGCTCGGCCAACGGCATGCGATGTGGGTCCAGGAAGGGATCGCGAGCCTCTACGAGGAGTACGTCTGGACGGACGACGGGCGGATCCGGTTCGTCCCCAACATGCGGCACAACATCGCCCGTCGACAGGTGCAGGCGGGAATCTCCCTCGCATGGCCCAAGTTGTTCCAGCTCGACACCGACGCCTTCTTCGCCGGCAACGCCCGCTTCTATCCGCAGGTCCGCTCGATCTTCGAATTCCTCGCGTCCGTCGATCTGCTCGAAGCGTGGTACCGCGCCTACGTGGAGACCTTCGACAAGGATCCCGGAGGCGGCCGGGCGTTCGAAACGGTCTTCGGGCTTCCGGTCGAACAGGTCGAGCAACGATGGAAGTCCTGGGTGCTCGACCGGGGGGCGATCGACGACCGGGTCGAACAGGGCGATGCGTCGATCGGCGTCTCGGGGACCGATGCCGGGGACGGCGTGCGGATCGAACGCATCATCGGCCGCAACGCCCGCCGCGCCGGACTTCGCCGCGGGGACGTGATCGTCCGCGTCGACGACCAGCCGGTCCGGGCCCGCGGCGAACTGATGCTCGCGATCGCGGCCCGGGACATCGGCGAAACGATCCGCGTGGAGATCCGAAGAAGAGATCAGCGGCTGGTCATCGCGGTGCGACTGGAAGCCTTGCGGGGTTCGTGAGCGGG
The DNA here is from genome assembly GCA_024226535.1 of Planctomycetota bacterium. Taxonomy (GTDB): domain Bacteria; phylum Planctomycetota; class Phycisphaerae; order Phycisphaerales; family SM1A02; genus JAAELP01. The sequence goes on from JAAELP010000009.1 coordinate 2,280, forward strand.
ACCACGGCGTCCGGCGATCCCGGCCCGACGCGGACCGCGGAGAATCCGCCCGGGTAGACTGGCGGCCCCGAC
>JAAELP010000010.1 GCA_024226535.1 Planctomycetota bacterium
CACCGGTTCCGCCGCAGCGACACCGCGCCGGTCTTCATGCCGTGGCGGAATCTCGAGCGGTACGGCCAGCTTCGTTCGGCGCGGTATCGGAACCGGCTCATCGATCTCGACGACCTCATCGCCCGACCGCCCCAGTACTTCGTGGCGGGAAGCGAGCGCGGCCTCCTGACCTACTACGCGCAGCTCTGGGCGCTCGTGCACTACCTGGTCGAAGGACGCGAAGGCCGCTACCGGGACGGACTGGTGAAGCTCGTCGGCGATGCGGTGGACGGGCACATCACCTCGTCGATCTACGACGCGGATCGCCGGGCCGGAATCCTCGGTCGAACCCTCGGACCGAACACCGGACGCGACATCATCGCGACCTACTTCGACGAGGACTACGCGGGATTCAAGGCCGGTTACGAAGCCTTCATCGATCGCGTCGTCGCGTCCGGCAACGGCACGCGGATCTGGCAGGGCCGCTCACCCATCGAGTGACGCGGCCGGTCCGAGGTGTCGAACCAGGAAATCGGTCTCGCGTGATTTCGCCTCGTTCGTGCATCGACCGAAGCCGAGATGTTCGTGCGGAGCGCCGGTCGTTTCGAAGGCCAGCAGTTCGACCGACTCGGGCCGGTCGGCCCGGTCCCGCAGGGCTTCGAGGAAACGGGCCTGACCATCGAATCGGACCCAGGCATCGGCCTTGGAATGGACCGCGAGCACCGGAATCTCCCGCCAGCGGTCGAGGTGGGTCATCGGATCCAGTCTCGCCGTCGCCTCGTGGTCGAAGAACTGTCGCTGGTGCTGGGCCGACCAGTCGCCGCTCGTCGCCTCGAGCACCGCCGCCCGAAACCGGTGGGGCCGGCACAGGCGTGCGATCGCCACCATGCCGCCCATGGACATCCCGCCGATCGCGGCTCGATCGAGGTCGAAGCCGAGGCCGCCGAGACTCCGGAGGATCTCGTCGATCTCGTCGATCGCCTGCTCGATGTGATCGAGGATCCGCTCGGGTTCCTGGTCCTCGGGGGTGCCACGTTCTCCATGGCCGGGGAGGTCGATCGCGCAGGCGCCGATGCCGGCCCGCGCGAGTCGCAGGTACCGGCCGGGGTCGAGCTCCTTGGTCGCCGTCCGGCCGTGCATCCAGAGCAGGAAGGGAATGCGGTCGCCACCACCGAGGGGGGCGGATTCGGGTCGGACCACGAGGCTGGGGACGTCCGCGCCCAGCCGACGGGTCTCGGAGATGGCCTGGAGGCTGCTCGGAAGTCGTGCATCGAGATCGGGCATGGCGGGAGAGCCTAGTCGCTTCGGATCGACCCCACTGGTGGTCGAGGCGGATTCACGGGATACTGTTCGAATGATCAAGATCATCGGCGGCGAATACCGGTCCCGCATCCTCGAAGGCCCGCCTGATGCGTCGACGACCCGACCCATCACCGCCCGGGTCAAGGAAGCGGTGTTCAATCTCCTTCGGGGATGGTGCGACGATGCGGTCGTGCTCGATCTCTTCGCGGGGGTCGGCGCGATCGGACTCGAAGCGGTCAGTCGCGGCGCCCGCGAGGTCGTGCTGGTCGAATTGAACACGCGGATCGCGTCGATCCTCGAGTTCAACGTCGGCGAGCTCGGATGCCGCGACCGGGCCACCGTGGTGCGGGCGGACGCCCTCGGGCCGGCGGCGCTGGCCCAGGCGCCGCGCGACTGCGACCTCGTCTTCCTCGATCCGCCGTACGCCCTTTGGGACGAGGAGGCCACGAGGGAACGCCTGCTCGACCTGGTCGCCCGTTGCCGGGCCAACATGAAGGACGCGTCGTTCCTCGTGCTGCGGACGCCCACCGACATTCCAGCGGACTTCCCCGGCGTCCCCGGCTTCGATGGTCCCGAGACGCACCCCTACGCCGAGGACATGTACGTCCATCTCTTCGCGCCGACGCGCGACGATGACGCCGCGGACGCCTGAAGCGTCGATCGCTCGGCCGGGGGGCTGGGGTGATCGTCGGTCCGAGGCGCGGGAAATCCGGTAGGGTCCGAGGCATGAGCAACCCCATCGCCACCGGCCTCCTGATGTCCCTCCTCGCCTCGGCCGCCTCCGGCCAGTCCGACGAGACGTCCCGCGAAACCCGGATGCCCTCGGCGATCGGGGCCGAAACGACCGGGCCGACGCCTCCCCCCGAAATCGATGCGCCTGCGGTCGAATCCGCGGACGTCGACGCCGCGGTCCTCGCCTCCGTCGCCTTCCTGCTGGAGCGACAGGAAGGACCGACCAAGGCGGAGTGGCCGTATCAGGGCGTCTACCGGGTCGCGGCGACCGACGACGATCCCGACTCGCTGATCGAGGGACGGGGACGGCGGCGAAGCGTGATTCCCATCGGTTACCGGGTGGGTGGAACCTCCATCGTGGGAGACGCCCTGCTGCGGGTCCCGGGATGCGACGAGGATGCGGATCGCCGCGAAGCGCTCGAACGCGCCCGTCGGTTCGTGGTCGATTCGACCGGGCATGCGAACATGAATCCGGACTACGGCGGTGGCTACGACGTTCGCGGCTGGGGCTACATCTACGGCGGCGACTTCCTGCTCTCGATGCGGGAACGCGGCTTCGTTCCCGAGGACGCCGCCGCGGATCACGACGCCGCGATCCGCTTCTACCTCGACGGACTCGCGGCGATCGAGATCCCGAAGGTCGGCGGCTGGAACTACGCTCGACGCGGCCCGCTGGCGGCACCGAGCGGCACCAGTCCCTTCATGACGCCGCCGGGCATCCAGGTCCTGGTCGAAGCGGAACGCCAGGGTTTTCCGGTGAAGGCGGGCATGCGGGATCGGGCGATGAAGGCGATCGACCTCACCATCGGCGAGGACGGCGTCGTCGCCTATTCGGCGCAGCGGAAGACGCGTGAGTCGCCGGAGATGATTCCCGGCGCGATGGGGCGGATGCTCGCGGTCGAGACGGTTCGTCACGACGCGGGCGTCGAGAACGAGGAGGCGATCCGCAAGGCGCTCGCGGCGTTCGTCACGCACTGGGACGAACTCCTCAAGCGGAAGCAGAAGACCGGAACCCACGTCGCGCCCTACGGCGTCGCCCCGTACTACTTCTTCTACGCCCACGGATACGCGGCGGAAGCGATCGAGCGGCTGCCCGTGGCGGAACGCGCCGCGTGGCGGGATCGGCTGCACCGCCTGCTGATGTCGGTCCGGGACGATGACGGCACCTGGAACGACCGGGTCTTTCCAAGAAGCGCGGCCTACGGGACGGCGGTGACCGTGCTGGCCTTCACCGAGCCCGCGTACGCGGCGCGGCCGCGGGCCGTGGTACCGCCGCCGGCAGTCGTCGAGGCGGTCGACGAGGCGTTCGACGAGGGTACGAAGGCGGCGCCCGCGAACGAAGGACGATGACGTCCGGTCCCCGAGGAGTCGAACCCATGCGATGCGCACTCATCATTCCCGCGGCCGGCGCGAGTCGTCGATTCGGCGAAGGGGACAAGCTCGGCCAGGACTTCGGTGGCCGACCGTTGCTCCTCCGATCGATCGAACCGTTCACCAAGCGGGACGACGTCGACGCGGTGATCGTCGCGGGTCCGCCCGAGGATCTCGACGCGTTCCGGGACCGGTACGGATCGCAGCTCGGTTTTCTCGGCGGCACGGTGGTCGCGGGGGGGCGTCTCGAACGGTGGGAGACGGTGCGGAATGCGCTCGAAGCCGTTCCCGAAGGGTGCACCCACGTGGCGATCCACGACGCGGCCCGGCCGCTGGTCGACGAGGCGCTCATCGGTCGGGTGTTCGAGGCCGCGACGTGTTTCGACGCGGTGGTCCCCGGGGTGCCGGTCCGCGACACGCTCAAGCGCGGTGATCACGAGGTGGTCGAAGGCGCGGCACGGGACGCGACGGTCGATTCGATACTCGGGATCGGCGAAGACGAGGCGTCGCCCGACCTCGGTCATCAGATCGCCGCGCGAAGGATCGTCGGCACCGTGGATCGCACCGATCTGTGGCGGATGCAGACGCCGCAGGTGTTCACGGTCGATCTGATCCGACGCGCCTACGCGCAGGCGGATCTCGAAGGCGCGACCGACGACGCGATGCTGGTCGAGCGACTCGGGGAACCGGTGATGATCGTCGAGGGCAGCGAACGCAATCTCAAGGTCACGACCGCCGAGGATCTGGTCGTCGCTCGAGCCATCGCGGGGGCCGGATCGTCGACCTCCCGGCCCGCCCACAAGCGGTTCTGAACACCCCCGGCTCAGTCGGGGCGTCGGCCTTCGACGGTGAGCGTCGCCCGGGTCCGGGTCGGCGACGCGTCCGGATCGGCGATCGGGCAGGAACCGCAGCGCGGCGCAGCCGACTTGTAGGGGATCAACGGTCGGATCACCAGCACCACCGCGGTGAGGGCGAGGATGGTCACGATCCAGAATTGCCAGTCGTCGATGGGCATCGATGGACTCCGGGTCAGGCGCTTCCACTCATCGCGTTCACCGTCGCGAAGACCACGGCGGCGACGATCCACGCCAGCCCGGTCATCCAGGCGAATTGAAGAGCCGGCCACTTCCAGCTGCCCGTCTCCCGACGGGTGACCGCGAGGGTCGGCAGGCACTGCATCGCCAGCACGAAGAAGACCAGCATCGACGCGGCGGTCGCGGTGTTGAAGAGCACGCTTCCGTCGGGTCGGCGGGCGTCCCGCACCAGCTGGAGGACGCTCTCCTCGTCGTCGACGTCGTCGCCACCACCCTGCAGCACGGCCAGGCTCGACACGAACACCTCGCGGGCGAGGAAACTCGTGAGGATGCCGACCGTCAGCGTGCGGTCGGCGCCGAGGGGGGCGAACAGCGGTTGGGCGAAGTCGCCGATCCGTCCCGCGAAGGAGCCGGCCTGCTGGGCCTCGAGCTCGAGCGAGTCGGCCTGTGCTTCGAGATTCTCCGCATCCGCCGGTGCGACGTCGGCGATCTCCACGGCCTGGGTCCGCAGCGCGATCGCGGCGTCGGGGGTGTCGGCCTTGGGATAGGCGCTGAGCCACCACATCACGATCACGATGCCGAGGATCACGGTGCCTGCGTTCTTGATGAACACCAGTCCGCGGTCCCAGCTGACCAGGAGGGCCGCGATGATGCTCGGGCGTCGATACTCCGGGAGTTCGAGGACCATCGGTCGCGAGCGTCCGGGAAGGATCGTCCGGCGGGCGAGGAGCGCGGAAAGCAGCGCGGCCGCGGCACCGAGCAGATAACAGCCGGCGAACGCGAAGCCCGCGAGCCACGGCGAACCGTCGAAGAGCAGTCCGATCAGCAGCACGTAGACCGGGAGCCGGGCCGTGCAGCTCATGAAGGGGGCGACCAGGATCGTCGCGAGTCGGTCGTCCCGATCGGGCACCAGCCGGGCGGACATGATTCCGGGGAGGGCGCAGGCGTGGCTCGACAGCATCGGGACGAACGCCTGCCCGGGAAGGCCGAACCGGCACATCACGCGGTCCATCACGAACGCGGCCCGAGCCAGATAGCCGGTGTCCTCGAGCAGGGCGAGCAGGAAGAAGAGGATCAGGATCTGCGGCAGGAAGACCACGGTGCCGGCGACGCCGCCGATGATCCCGTCGACCACCAGGTCACGAATCGCGCCTTCGGGGATGACCGCGGCGGCGAGTCCGCCGAACTTCTCGAAGAGCACGTCGATGAGGTCCATCGGAATGCCGGCGAGCGAGAAGATGGTCCAGAAGAGCCCGCCCATCACCGCGACGAAGACCGCGAGTCCGATGATCGGATGCGTGAAGGCCTTGTCGAGGCGATCGTAGACGCTGTCTCGCGAGGACCCGACCGCATCGCGGCCACCCATGCTCTCCGCGATCGCTTCGTCGATCCACGCCTTGCGTTCCGCGTTGGAGAGGTCGGGCCGGGGCAGCGCGGCCCGTCCCGGGGTCGCCTCCCGGAGGGCGGTGACCAGGTCGTCGATGCCGCGTCCGGTCCGGCCGCTCACCGCGACGACGGGGACGCCCATCTTCTCCGCGAGTTTCTTCGCGTCGAAGGAGATTCCGCGTCGGGCCGCGACGTCGGCGAAGTTCAGGGCGATGACGGTGGGAAGCCTTCGGCCGATCGCCGCGATCGCGAGGGCGAGGCCGCGGGCCGGTGCCGTCGCGTCGATCACGATGAGGATCGCGTCCGGCGTCTGGTCGAGCCGGCCGTCGAGGCAGTCCCGGCACATCCGGCTTTCCGGGAGATCGAGGTCCATCCCGTAGATCCCCGGGAGGTCCACGATCTCGAGGGGCGGCGTGCTTCGACCGCATCGCCCGATGCGGATCTCCGCGGTCGAGCCCGGGTAGTTCGCGGTCTGGGCCCGGAGGCCGCAGAGCCGGTTGAAGAGGGTGGTCTTGCCGGTGTTGGGATTACCGACCAGCGCGACCTGTCTCGGTTGCGGGGCCGCGGCGTCCTCCGATGCGTGCTGATCTTGATCGGATTCGGACATGGGGTCGAGGTTGGGGAGGGCGGGTGGTCGGGACCGGCGACGAACCACCGAGGTGGTCGGCAGGACGCCGGGACGGCGATTCGTGCTATGCGGAGACGGTGACGGTCGCCGTGATCCGGGCGGCGACTTCGCGTCCCACCCCGAGGCGGGTGGAACCGGTTCTCAGGATGCAGGGCGAGCCCACCTTGCAGATCTCGACCTCGCAGCCGTGATCGACGCCCATGGCCTCCAGCATCGACCGGTCGCCGGCATCGAGTTCATCAGTGTGGATCGTGGCGCGGCATCCGCTCGGGCAGCGGGTGAGCGGTGTCCGGGACGAATCGACGGCGGTGGGGGTTGCTGTGATCAAGAGAGTCCTTCCACGCGAAGTGTAGCACGATCCTGAGACTCATTCTCAGTGCGGTCGAGGCAGGGCAGAATGACGATCAATTTGTCGTCATAACAGAAGGCTACCTCCATCGAGGGCGGGGGTCCACCTCAGGTCGTGTAATCGGCGTTGATTCGCACGTAGTCGGCGGTGAGGTCGCAGGTCAGGTGGTTTTCCCGAGCGTCGCCGGCGTTGAGATCGATGCGGATGTGGACGCGTTCGTCGCTGAAGGCCCTCGCGGCGGCATCTTCATGATCCTCCACCGGGCCGCCGCCGGCGAAGAGCGGTACCAGGTTCGCCTCCACCCGGATCTCCTCCGGTTTGAACTCCGCCGTGGTGCGCCCGATCGCGGCGATGATCCGGCCCCAGTTGGGATCGCCGCCGGCCACCGCGGTGCGAACCAGAAGACTGCTTCCCACGGTGTGGGCGACTTCCCGTGCGTGCGCCGCGGTCGCCGCGGACGTGACTTCGACTTCGAGCACCCGGCTCGCGCCTTCGCCGTCGGCGACGATCATGCGTGCGAGGTCGAGGCAGACGGCGTGGACCGCTTCGACGAGGTCGGTCGGCTCCGCCGCGACGCCGGCGGCGCCACTCGCGAGCGCGAACACCGAATCGTTGGTCGAGGTGTCGCCGTCGACGCTCACCCGATTGAAGGACCGGTCGGCCGATTCTCGAAGCAGCGTCGCAAGGACCGCCGGCTCGATCTCGGCATCGGTCAGCACCAGTCCGATCATGGTCGCCATGTCGGGATGGATCATTCCCGAGCCCTTCGCGACGCCGACGATCCGGATGACCCCGCCGTTCGCCGCGGCCACCGTTCGTTCGACCGCCTTCGGCGCGGAGTCGGTGGTCATGATCGCGCGGGCCGTCGCCTCGACGCGATCGGGTCGCGTCTCCTCCGCGAGGCGTGGGATCGCGGCGACCATCGACTCGATGGGCAGTGGTCGGCCGATGACGCCCGTGGAGTTCACGAGCACCTGTTCGACCGGGCAGTCGATGGCGTCCGCCACGCACCGCACGCTCGTCGCCGCGTCGCGGTCACCACGCTCGCCCGTCGCGGCGTTCGCACAGCCGGCGTTGAGCAGCACGGCCCGGGCCACGCCACCGCTCGCCGCGAGGTGTCGACGGGTTCGGGTGACGGGGGCCGCGGCGAATCGATTGCGGGTGAGGACGCCCGCGGCGGCGCAGGGTCGGTCCGCCAGCAGCAGCAGCAGGTCGTCGCCCGCGCCGGTCCGGATCCCGACCTTCGCGGTCGCCGCGGAGAAGCCGGTCGGCAGACGGGACGGCAGCGTGATGTCGGCGCGCCGGTGAGGGGTCGGCATGGTGACTTCCGTTCAGGATGCTTCGGGCCAGGTGGTGCGCACCATGGCGATCTCGTCGCAGTCGTGCTTCTTCGGACAGCGGGCGCAGTCCTTCAGGATCTTCTCGGGCAGGCCGTTCACGCTGACCGTGCGGAACTTCAGGCGTTCGAAGAATCGCGGCACCCGCGTCAGCACGAAGACCCGTTCGATCCGGAGATCCTCCGCGATCTTCGCGAGATGCTCGATCAGTCGACTGCCCACGCCGCCACCGTGGCAGGACGGATCCACGCCGACCGACCGGATCTCGGCGAGGGTGGGGGTGTAGAGCCAGAGGGCACCGCATCCCACCACCCGGTCGTCCTCGGTCGCGACCGCGAACTCCCCGATCGACTGCAGGATCTCCTCTTCGCTTCGCGGGAGGTTCTCGCCGGCGTCCGCCCAGAGATCGACGAGTCGCTTGATCTCCGCGAGGTCCGCGACCGTGGCCTTCCGGACGTCGATCTCACCGAGCGGACGTTCCCGTGCGTCGGGCTTCTTCAATCGCGCGAGTCGAGTCGTGATCTGGTCGAACGCGGTGCCGCCGACCGCGTTCCGTTTGGCGATCGCGGCGTCGACGGTGAGGTCGACGAAGACCGTCTCGTCGGCGGCGGGGGCGTGGTTCCGGATCTCCGCGATGGACAGATCCTCGAGCGGCAGCCCGCGTTCGATCGCCTCGGCGACCAGTCGGCCCACCTGATGATGGGCGTCCCGGAAGGGAACGCCCCGGGCGACGAGGTGGTCGGCGAGCTCGGTCGCGTTGGCGAAGTCGCCGATCGCGGCGGCCCGCGCCTCGACGCGTCGGACCACGATCCCCTCGAGCAGGGGCGGCAGCACGCGGAGGCAGATGGAGAGTTCGTCCATCGCGTCGAACAGCGGGACCTTGTCCTCCTGCATGTCCTTGTTGTACGCCAGCGGCAGCGCCTTCATGGTGGTCATCACGCCCACCAGCCGGCCGACCTGCATGCCGCACTTCCCCCGGACGAGTTCGAGCGCGTCGGGGTTCTTCTTCTGCGGCATGATCGAGGAACCCGAGCAGAGCCCGTCGGGAAGTTCGATCAGTCGCGCTTCGCCCGAGCTGTAGAAGACGAGGTCCTCGGCGAGTCGGGAGAGATGGATCGACGTCTGGGCGATCGCGGAAAGGGACTCCATGACGAAGTCGCGGTCGCTGACCGCGTCGAGGCTGTTGCCGGAGGCGGATCGGAAGCCGAGGTCGACCGCGAGCGCCTCGCGATCGATGGTGTAGGCGGTGCCCGCGAGCGCGGCGCAGCCCAGCGGGCAGACCGCGGCCCGGATCCGGGCGTCCGCGAGTCGGCCGAGGTCCCGCCGCAGCATCTCGACGTAGGCGAGGCACCAGTGGGCGAAGAGCACGGGCTGGGCCCGCTGGAGATGGGTGTATCCGGGGAAGACCGTCTCGCGTTCGCGATGGGCGAGGCCGACGAGACCGGTGATCACCGCCTGGATCTCGCCGATCCGCGCATCGAGCGCGGTCATCGTCCAGAGTCGGAGATCGGTCGCCACCTGGTCGTTCCGGCTTCGGCCGGTGTGCAGTTTCTTTCCGAGGTCGCCGATCCGTTCGACGAGGTTCCGTTCGACGAATGAGTGGACGTCCTCGTCGTCCGCGTCGCGGAGGATCGCGGGATCGGTCGCGACGGCCTGGTGCAGCGACTCGAGGGCGGATTCGAGGCGACGAAGTTCGTCCGCGTCGAGGACGCCCGCGCGTTCCAACGCCCTGGCCCAGGCGGCGGATCCCGCGATGTCCTCTGGAAAGAGCCGGCGATCGAAGGGCAGCGAGTCGTTGAACCGCTTGAACAGGTCGTGCACCCGTCCGCTGAATCGTCCGCTCCAGACCGCGTCCGGCACGACGGCCTCGTCGGTGGAGGCGCTCATGATCCGGCACCCTCGGCGGCCGCCTCCGCGGTCTCCGACCCGTTCGCGGACTGCATCGCCGCGATCCGGCTGGGGAGCGAGAAGAGTCGGATGAACCCTTCCGCATGCGACTGGTCGTAGACCTCGTCGGCGCCGAAGGTCGCGAACGACTCGGAATAGAGCGAGTTCGGACTCCGTCGTCGGGTGGTGACCGCGGTCCCCTTCGACAGCCGGACCTCGACCTCGCCGTCGAGTCGCCCGGCGATCGACGCGAAGGACGCCATCATCGCCTCGCGGGCGGGCGTCCACCACTGGCCGTCGTAGACGAGATCGCTGAAGTCGTGGGCGAGCCGCTCCCGGAGTCTCAGGGTGCGTCGATCGAGGACCAGTTCCTCGAGCCCGCGCAGGGCCTCCATCAGGATCGTGCCACCCGGAGTCTCGTAGCAGCCGCGGCTCTTCATGCCCACCAGGCGATTCTCGACGATGTCGATCCGGCCGACCCCGTGCTCGCCGCCGCGTCGGTTGAGTTCGGTGAGCAGTTCGACCGCGCCGAGCGGCTCGCCGTCGAGGGTGACCGGGCGGCCGGCCTCGAATCGGATCGTCACGACCCCCGGCGCGTCGGGCGCATGAAGCGGATCGACGGTCCGGGTCCACATGTCGTCGGGCGGCGGGTTCCACGGATCCTCGAGCTCGCCGCCTTCGTGGCTGATGTGCCAGATGTTGTCGTCTCGCGAGTAGATCTTCTCGAGACTGGCGCTGCAGGCGATCCCACGGGCCGCGAGGTACTGCAGGGCCTCCTCGCGACTTCGAATCTCCCAGTGCCGCCACGGCGCGATGATCTCGAGCTCGGGGGCGAGGGCCGCGAACGTGCTCTCGAACCGGACCTGGTCGTTTCCCTTTCCGGTGCAGCCGTGGCACACCGCGTCGCAGCCCATCCGACGGGCGTAGTCGACCTGCGCCTTCGCGATGATCGGTCGGGCGATGGAGGTGCCGAGCAGGTACCGCCCCTCGTACACCGCGCCGCTGATCGCCATCGGGAAGGCGTATTCCTCGAGGAAGGTCCGGGTCAGGTCGGCGACCTCGCAGTGCACGGCGCCGCTGGCGATCGCCTTGTCCTCGATGCCGACGAGTTCGGCGGGATCCTGCCCGACGTCGCCGACGATCGCGTGGACTTCGCAGCCGGGATGGTGTTCGAGGAGCCAGGGGATCATGACGCTGGTGTCGAGTCCGCCGGAGTAGGCGAGGGCGATCTTCTTGGGAGCGTGGGTCATCGGGGTCCTTCGGGAGAGCGGGTTCGGGGGAGGGCGTGGTCGCGGTCGGAATCGATCAGGCGAGTCGGGCGACGAACCAGGCGTTCTGGGCGTGGAGGCGGTTCTCGGCCTGGTCGAAGACGACCGAACGCGGACCGTCGATGACGCGATCGACGACCTCCTCGCCGCGGTGCGCGGGCAGGCAGTGCATGAAGACGGCCTCGGGGCCGGCGAGGTTCATGAGCGACTCGTCGACGCGGAACCGGGTCAGTTCCTCGAGCTTGTCGGGGTCCTCGGTCTCGCCCATCGAGACCCAGGCGTCGGTGTAGATCGCGTCGACCCCGCGGACCGCCTCGGGATCGTCGGTCACCTCGACGCGTCCACCGGTGATCGCGCCGAGTCGTTCCCCGGCGGAGACGACGTCGGCCGACGGCCCGTGTCGCGGCGGGGCGATCACGGTGATGCGTCCGCCGGTCGCGACGACGGCTTCGATCAGCGAGTGGCAGACGTTGTTGCCGTCGCCGATGAAGGCGACGTGCGCCTGGTCCAGCGGGATTCCCCGCTCGTGCAGCGTGAGGAGATCGGCCAGCGCCTGGCAGGGGTGGTGGAGGTCGCTCAACGTGTTGACCACCGGGACGTCGCAGCAGTCCGCCAGCTCGGTGATCACGGCGTGCCGGTTCACCCGCGCCGCGACCGCGTCGAACCAGCGTTCGAGATTGCGACCGAGGTCGTGCACGCTCTCCCGCTCGCCGAGCGGTGAATCCCGCTGGTCGAACACCACGGACTGGGCGCCGAGGCGATGCAGTCCGACCTCGAGGCTGGCCCGGGTCCGAAGCGACGGCTTCTCGAAGATCAGGGCGACGCTCCGGCCGGCGAGGGCCGTCGAGTGACCGGCCGGATCCCGCTTCAATTCGATCGCGAGATCGAGGATGCCGCGGATCGTCGGGCCGTCGAGATCGCCGATCGACAGAAGGTCGTCGGGAACGGTCGGAAGGGAGGTCCCGGTGGATCCCGGGGATCCGGGGCTGGTCGGTGTGGAGGTGGAGAGGCTCATGGGGATTTCTGATGGGGGGCGTGGAACGCCGTCGAGCAGGTCTCGACGACGGGTGATCCGATGGGTGGAAGAACGATGGTGGCGACGGTGGTGTCGGCGAGCGGGTCGGCGAGCACCGCGGGGTCGGACCAGCCGCCGATGACCACCGGGCAGCCCGATCGAGCCGCCGCGTCGACGGCGCCGCGGACCTTGGGAATCATCCCGCCCGCGATGACGCCTTCCTCGATCAGGTGGTCGGCGGTCGCGGGTTCGAGTCGTCGGATGACGTCTCGGTGCTCGTCGAGGACGCCCGGGACGTCGGTGAGCAGCAGCAACGCTCGCGCTCCGAGCACCCGGGCGAGTCCGCTCGCCGCATCGTCGGCGTTGACGTTCACGGGCGTGCCGTCGGCGAGCATTCCGATCGACGCGATCACGGGAACCCGACCGGTGGCGACGAGGTCGCCGAACAGCGCGGAACTCCCGCCGGTGACGGTGCCGACCGCACCGGGATCGAATCCGCATTTCAGGCGTTCGACCGCGATGCCTTCGTCGTCCGCGACGCGGAGGGCGGTCGCCGTGACGCCGCGTCGTCGCAGATCGGCGAGCAGGCTCGTCGAGACCCGGCCGGCGAGCACGGCGGTGATCTCCGGCATGACCGCGGCCGGCGTGATGCGGATTCCATCGCGGCGTTCGGTCTGGATTCCGAGCCGGCCGAGATGCCGATCGACGGCGGCACCGCCGCCATGAACCAGGGCGAACGAGGTGCCGAGCCGGGTGGCGTCGGCGAAACGATCGAGGAAATCCGATCTCGACGCGGGGTGGTCGAGAAGCGCACCGCCCACCTTGACGACGATCGGCGCCACGGGGCCGTTCGGTTCGAGGTCGCCGTCGTTCCTGCTCATGGGGCCACCGCCATCGGGATCGAGGCGGTGGTGAGTCCGAGATCGACCGGAAGCCCGCAGGCGAGATTGAGGCACTGCACCGCCTGGCCGGCGGCGCCCTTCACCAGGTTGTCGATGGCGCTCGAAATCATCAGGCGACCGTGCGTCGCGTCGACGACGAGTCCGAGGTCGCATCGATTCGTGCCTCGGACCGCCGCGACCGACGGCCACGTCCCTGCGGGAAGGAGGTTCACGCCGGGACGATCGGCGTAGACGGTCGAGAGCACGGTACGGACGTCGGCTTCGCACGTGCCTTCGGCGAGTCGGAGATGGATGGTCGAGAGGATCCCCCGGTCGTAGGCGCCGAGATGCGGCGTGAAGAGGACGTCGACGGCGCCGTGTCGGGCCATCTCCGGCTGGTGGCGATGGTCGAACGCGCCGTAGGCCTGCAGGCTCACCTCGCAGAAGGAGGTGTGCGGACGGGCGGATCGTCCGGCACCGCTCACGCCACTGGTGCTGTCGACGAGGACCGGATCGGAGGTGTCGACCAGGCCCGCATCGACCAGCGGCCGGACCGGCAGAAGCATCGACGTCGGGTAGCAACCGGGTACCGCGACGAGCGACGCGTCGCGG
>JAAELP010000011.1 GCA_024226535.1 Planctomycetota bacterium
CCGACCCGAAGTCGCGTCGAGCATGTACGACTTGACCAGGAACCCCTGGTCGGTCGCCGTCATCTCCCACGTCGCCGGACCGAGGTGACGACGGAGCAGGTCCACATCGACGTCGCCGAGGAGATCGCCGAGCATCGAGCCGGCAAGGTCCATGTGGGCGAAGTCCTCCATGTCCATGTCGCCGGGCATCGCCTCCGCCTCGGCGTTCGCCACCGCGTTGCGGATCTGCTGCATCTGAAGCTCGCCGGTGCGGACGGCTCCGTTGATCATCTCGACCACGTTCGTGTAGCCCCACCCGACGACCTGGCCGTGCTCCAGCGTCCCCATCGCCCGCGCGAAGTCCGGATCATCGTCGAGCGTGTCGCCCCGCGCGTCGCCGATCGAGCGCAGCGCCTGCTCAACCGAGCTCCGCGGACCGGTGAACAGGTACCCGCCGCCGAGACCGAGCGCCGGCGGCTCCATCGACGCCATGTCCCCCGGCATTCCGGGCATGCCCGGGATCGGCATCGGCAGCATGTCGAAGATGTCGCGCTCCGTGGAGTAGAGACGCTGTCCCGCGAAGGCACGTCCCTCCAGGCCCATCGCCGGCGCGTGGAACTCGAGGAACTGCTCGAACGCCTCGGTGTTCGTGCACTCCACCGCGATGAACTGGCGCAGGCTGTCGGCCTTGATCGGCTTCTCGAGCGTCTGGACCATGTGCACGCGTCGTCCCAGCCACGAGCACACCTGATCGAGCATCTCGCCCATCGGCGGGACCTGCGCGCCGTCCGGACCGGCGGCGCCCGGCGGGATCATCATCTGCATCATCTGGATGAGCGGGGCCATCGCCTGCGGCAGCCCGTCGAACTCGAAGTTGACGAAGGAGTAGCTGATCACGTCGCGGCCGACGAACGCCGGCAGTTCGCCCGGGGCCACGTGGGTGTCCAGCAACGCGGTGAGGCCGGTCCGCCCGTTGGGCATCGAGACCGCGAACGTCTGCTCGATCATGGCCCGCTCGCCGGCGATGCGAGCACCCGCACCAAACCCGGCGATGTCGCCGACCATCTGCTTGAGCATCGGCGCGAACATCATCGTGAAGCCCATCGGGTCCACGACGCTCACGAGCCCGCCGAGATCGCGGGTCAGCATCAGGGCGAACGCGTCGCCCTCCCCGACCTGCTCCATGAGGGCGGCGTAGTCGTCGCGCTGCCGGAACGCGGTCGGTTCGTTGTCTTCGCAGACGTCGATCGCGTTGGAGAGGACCGCGAGATCGTTTCCGACCATGAGCTGGTTGCCCTCACGCACGAGGAACACGGTGTTCAACGCGCGTGCGATCGTGTCCTCCGGCGCCTCCATGTTCCCGAAGCCGCCCATGTCGCCGAACTCGTCGTCCTCGGCGGGCTTCGGCTCCTCCATCGCCATCTCGAGATGATGCACGACGCGGCCGCGCACGTCGCGCTGCTCGACCTTCATTTCGTCGCCCGCCTTCTCCAGCGCGGTCTCGATGCGCTGCATGATCTTCTCGGCGCGCGGGCCGTAGTCGGCGACGATCAGGTAGCCCGGCGCGGGCAGGCCGATCTCGTTGTCCATGACCGCGAACACCGCGATGCCGGCGGAGCCGGTCGGGAGCCCGTGGTCGCCCTCGACGCCGATCTCCTCCATCGTGTCGTGCAGGCCCATGTCCAGGATCTCCACGATCCCGTCATGCAGCTCCTGCATCTGCGGGGTCTGCCAGAGTTCCCAAAGCCCGGTGCCCTTGAGACGCTCGATCGAGGCGTCGGCATTGCTGATGCCCGCGATGAACACCGTGCCCTCCGGAGCGAGGTCGCGGATGGTCGGCGGCTCGGCCGCGGCGGCCGCCGCGGTCATGAGCACGGACAGACAGACGATCGTCATTCGCTTGATCACGACAGGTTCCCTTTCCTGGAGCCTCGCGGCCCTCGATTCAGCCCCCCGCGCCGCCCGTACCATCCCGGAGTTGCGGGGCCACCCCGAACTCGATGCGCGGCGGTGGTTGGTGGTACTTGTGCCCGGCGTTCGGGTTGCTCTTGTCGAACGCGAAGGCCTCGCGGTTGCGGATGAAGTCCTTGACGTAGCGGGCGGGGATCGCGAATCCCAGCGCCTCGCCCCCGTGGATGCGCATGTTGATGATGCCGATGACCTCGCCGCGGGTGCTGAACAGCGGCCCGCCCGAGTTGCCCGGGTTGATGGCGGCGTCGGTCTGGATGTAGGTCAGCCCGTCGAAGCTGCGCCGCGTCGTGGAGATGACGCCCTGGCTGAGCGTGCGCTCCAGCCCCAGCGGGTTGCCGATCGCGAACACGACCTGTCCCACCTCGATGCTCTCGGCGTCCTCGAGCGGCGCGAGGTCGAAGTGCCCCCCGTCGGGATGCGTGATTCGGAGTAGTGCGAGATCGAGGTGGTTGTTCACCGCGACGATCTCGATGTCGTCGATGACGTTGCGCCCGAGCGTACCGTCGGGCTGCGGGAACCAGACCGTCGCCCGGATCGTCGTCTCGCCCTGGATGACGTGCGCGTTCGTCACGGCGTAGCCGGCGGGGTTGATGATCACGCCCGAGCCGAGCCCGTTCGGCGTGGACACCTTGATGACCGCCGGACCGATGCGCTTCGCGTGCTCGCGCGGGCTCAGCTCCACGAGGTTCCGCGCCGTGTGGAACAGCGCGTCGGTCTCGAGCTGGAGCGGCGCCTGACTGACCTCGCGCTGGATCTCGAGGATGTCGTCCACGTCGAACGCGAGCACCTCCGGTCCGACGTCGAGCCACACCCGGCGATCGTCGCGCTTGATGATCGTCCCCTGCACGATCGCCCCGCTGTCGAGCGTGATCACGTCCGCCGCGAGCGCGCTCGCGCCCGGCGCCAGCGCGAGAAGCGCCGCTGCCGCCAGCTTGCCGAGACTTCGTTGAACACGGTGGATGCGCATGATCTTGGCCGTCACGTTGGCGAAAGTATAGGATGGTCCGCCCAGCCCGGAGTGAAGCATGCCGAAGCCGAGACGTCTCTCCCCCCGTGCGCGCCGGCGGAGGCTCGCGTGCGATCTCATCGGCGCTCTCGTGGTGCTGGCTTCAGCCGCACCGGCCGCTTTCGCCCAGGCCCCGGACCTCGCCGCTCACTTCGGCTTCGAGCCGCTAGAGGTCGTCAAGATCGGCCGGCGGGCGGGTCCGATCATCTGCTGTGACATGGACGCCGACGGCCACACCGACCTCGTCGCCGTCAACAACCACGACAGCCGGATCGAGATCCACCACCAGCGGCGCGGCGCCACGTCGGAGATGGCGCGGCCACGGACGGCGCGCACCAACGAGTTCCCGGAGCACTGGCGCTTCCGGCGCTCCTTCGTTTCGGTCAACCACCGCGTGATGGCGGTGGCGGCGCACGACTTCGACGGCGACGGGCTCCGCGACCTCGTGTACGCAGGCGTGCCGGCGGAGATCGTCTTCCTGCGGCAGACCACCGAGGCCTCCTTCGAGGTGGCCCGGCGGCATCGCGTGAAGGACCTCACCGCGTTGCGCGACGGCCTCGCCGTCGCCGACGTGCACGGCGACTCGGCCCCGGAACTGCTGGCGATCGTGGGCGGACGCATCCGGATCTGGCCGCTCATCGGCGACGACCTCGGCCAGCACGTCGACCTGTCGGCAAACGAGAAGATGATCGGCTTCGTGCTCGAGGACTTCAGCGGCAACGGGCGACTGGACATCGCCGGCCTCATCCCCGACGACCCCGCGCCCGTGCGCATCTGGTTCGGCAGCGACGAGGGAGGCCGCAGCGCGCTCGGCCCGCAGATCCGGTTCGAGATGCCGCCGCTCGTCGAGTGCACCGCGGGGAGACTGCCCGGGAACGCGGCGGCGCGGCTCGCGACGATCGAGCGCCCGAGCAAGCGCATCGTGCTCTCCGAGATCGCGGCGGAACCGGTCGTCACCACCGGCCATCGCGACGCCGCCCTCTGGATCCACGGGTTCCGCGACGCGGGCAACCGGACGCGCGATCACGCCGTCGTGGATCTCGACGGCGACGGTCGGATGGACCTCGTGGCGACGGACACCGCGGCGAACGCCGTCGTCGCATACCGGCAGGACCCGGGACGCGGCTTCGACGCCGGACGCTCCTTTCCGAGCCTGACGGAGGTGACCTACCTCGTCGCCGGCGACGTGGACGACGACGCCGGCGCGGAGTTGTTCGTGCTCTCCGAGAAGGAGGGCGTCGTAGGGCGAAGCGACGTGCGCGACGGCGAGATCCCCTTCCCTTCGCCGGTGCCCATCTCCGCCGGTCACACGCCCACCGCGCTCAACCTCGTGGAGCTGGAGCACGGCCCGCACCTCGCGGTCGTGGCGAAGAAGGGCCGCGATTACGTCGTCGACCTGATCGAAATGGACGGCACCACGGAGACGATCGATCTCGGCAAGCTCAGCCGCTCGCCGCAGTCGATCGTCGACCTCGACGCCGACCAGGACGGGCGCATCGATCTCCTGCTGTTCACCCGCGAGAAGCCGATGACGATGCTCCACGCGACCGACGACGGCTTCGAGCTGATGGAGTCGAAGGACATGGGGCAGTTCGGGCTCGTCAAGGCGGCCCGCTCCGACAACATCGCCGTCTTCGACGTGGACGGCGACGGCCGACGCGAGCTGCTCGTGGCGCACATGAACTACGTCCGCGCCCTGCGGTACGAGCCCCAGCCGCCCCCCGGAACGAGCCCGGGGTGGCAGGTGGTCGAGCAGATCAACGCCCTCGACAGCACGTCGGAGCTGGTCTCCCTCGCCCTCCGCGAGCGCCGGATCGTCGCCGCCGATCGCGAGAACGACCGGCTGGTCGTGCTCGCCCGATCCGAAGACGACGGCACCTGGGGCGAGGTGGAGTCGATCAACGTCCGCGGTTTCGACTTCACGTCGATCCACACCGGCGCGTTCTCCGGTGACGGGCGCGAGAGCATCCTGGCCATCGGCAGGGACGGCTTCGCGGTGCTGCGGCTCGCCGGCGAACGCACCACGCTCCGCGAGGTCGCTACGTGGCGATCGGACGACGATCGACGTCTCCAGCACGAGCTGAGCTTCGGCGACGTCAACGGCGATGGCTTCACCGACATGATCTCACTCGACGCCGGCGAGCAGATGTGCGAGATCTTCACCTTCACCGAGGCCGGACGCCTGCTCTACGCGACGGGCTTCCAGGTGTTCGAGTCCCGCCTCTTCACCGGCGCCGACAGCCGCGAGTACGAACCGAGCCAGGCGATCGTGGCGGACGTCACGGGAGACGGCGCCGATGATCTCGTCCTGCTGGCGCACGATCGCGTGTTGATCTATCCGCAGATGACGGAGAAGCGACGAGGCGACTGAGACCTACCGCTGCTCGATCGCCGCGTACTCCGACCCGTGCGGACCCGTGTACTCGCAGCGCGGGCGGATCAGCTTGTTGCCTTCGAGTTGCTCGATGCAGTGGCCGAGCCAGCCACCCATGCGGCTCATCACGAACATCGGCGTGAAGAGGTCGAGGTCGAGGCCCAGCGAGTAGTACGTCGTCGCCGAGTAGAAGTCGACGTTGGGGTAGATGCCCTTCTTGCCGACCGCCGCGTCCATGATCTCCTCGATCCGGTGGCTCATCTCGTAGAGCTTCATGTTGCCGGTGTCGGTGGCGATCTGCTTCGCGAACGTCTTCAGGTACGTCGCGCGCGGATCGTACGCCTTGTAGACACGGTGGCCGAAGCCCATCACCTTCTCGCTTCGCTCGAGCTTGCCGTGGATGTACTCCTCGACCTTCTCGATGTCGCCGATCTCGCGAAGCATGTGCATCACGACCTCGTTCGCCCCGCCGTGCAGCGGCCCCTTGAGGGTGCCCACCGCGGTGGTCATGGCGGAGTACAGATCGCTCAGGGTCGCCGTGGTCACGCGGGAGGCGAACGTCGACGCGTTGAAGCCGTGATCGGCGTGCAGGATCAGGCACACGTCGAGGGCCCGGGCCATGGTCTCCGTGGGCACCGCGCCGTTGAGCATCTTGAGGAAGCTCTCGGCGATCCCGTGGTCGGTGTCCGGCGCGATGATCTCGAGCCCCTTGCGATGCCGGTCGAGGCCCGCGATCAGGGCCGGCGTCTTGGCCAGCAGCCGGATCGCCTTCTGCTCGTTCGCCTCGGGGGTCGGGTCGTCGGCGTCCGCGTCGTAGAGCGCGAGCGCCGAGATCATCGTGCGCACCGCGTGCATCGGGATCGCGTCCGGCGGCAGGGCCCGGATCATGTCCCAGATCGGCCCCGGCAGGTCGTACTCGGCTCGGATCTTCGCGGTGAAGAAGTCCAGCTCTTCGCGGGTGGGCAACTGGCCGTGCCACAGCAGGTAGACCGTCTCCTCGAAGGTCGACTTGCGCGCGAGGGTGTCGATGTCGATCCCCACGTATTCGAGCACGCCCTTCGCGCCGTCGATGAACGACATTCGGCTCTTGGCGGCGATCGTGTTGGCGAGGCCCTCGTCGTAACGAAGCTCTGGCGTGGCAGTGGTCATCGTGGTTCCTGGTCGATCGGGGCAGACGCTCCGGCGGCACCCCCCGGGGCGTACGCCTCGCGTCGGATGGGCTCTGCGGCATGAGGATCGGCCGGCCAGACCCGAGTGGGCCGTCGTCCTGCCGGCCGGACCTCATGATACCCCGGAACCCGCCGGCCCGCCCGGGGCCCATCGCGCGTCGCCCACGCCCTACACTACTCCCCCATGTTCATCCCCCTGCGCACCAACCGCGCACCGCGCCAGCGGCCGATCGTCACCGAGGGGCTGATCATCCTCAATCTCGTGATCTACCTCGCGGGGCTCGTCGCCGAGCGCACCGGCGCGATGGGGCGCGACGAGCTCGTCGCCATCGGTCACCTGTCGGGACGCGACTTCCATCTCTGGGCGGTGGTGACGTACCAGTTCCTCCACGACCCGTACGGGATCTGGCACATCGCGTTCAACCTGCTCTTCCTCTGGGTGTTCGGCTGCGCCGTGGAGGGCCGGCTCGGGCGCATGAGCTTCCTCGGCTTCTACCTCATCGGCGGCGCCGTCGCCGGGATCGCGCACATCGCGCTGCATCCGAACTCGTCGGTGATCGGCGCGTCCGGCTCGGTGGCGGCGGTCAGCGGCGCGTTCCTGGCGCTCTTTCCCCGGGCGCGGGTGCAGGTGCTGATCTTCTTCTTCTTCATCGGGATCTACAGCATCCCCGCGCTGTGGTTCATCGGGATCTACGTCGTCATCGACGTGCTGCGAGCCGCCGGCCAGTTGTTCGGCGGCGGCAGCGGAGGCGTCGCGGTGATGGCCCACATCGCCGGGTACGTCTACGGGTTCGCGCTTGCGTTCCTCCTGCTGGCGACGAGGGTCGTTGCCCGCGAGGAGTTCGACATCTTCTTTCTCTTCCAGCAGTCCCGCCGCCGCGCGGCCTTCCGCGCCGCCACGCGAGGACAGGTCGGCGGAGCGTGGGAATCCGCCTCGGCGGACACCGCCCGTGAGCTGAGCAAGCATTCCGAAGAGGAAGCCGCGCCTGATCCGCGGGCCACCGCCCGTGCGGCGGCGCGGGCCGAGGTCGGAGGCCTCATCGGGAACCACGATCTGCCCGCCGCCGCCGCCCGGTACCGCGTGCTCCTCGCCGACGACCCGAAGATGACGCTCACGGAGGACCGGCAGCTCGACCTTGCCAACCAGCTCAACGCCGAGGGCGACGACGAGCACGCGGCGACCGCGTACGAGTTGTTCCTCGAGGCGTACCCGCGTGGCGGGAAGGCCGCGGAGGTGCGGCTCATCCTCGGCCTGCTCTACGCGCGCCGGCTGGGTCGACCGGATCGCGCCCGGGAGCTGATCGAGCAGGCGAGAGCGCGCCTGCTCGACACCGACCAGCGCGCGCTCGCCGACCAGATCCTCGGGGAGATCGGGGCGTGAGCCGGCCAACGCGCATCAAGATCTGCGGCGTGACGACGCGCGAGGCGGCGCGAGCGGCCGCCGCGGCCGGCGCCGACGCGATCGGGCTCGTCTTCGCCTCCGGTTCGCCGCGCGGCCTGGACGCGGACACCGCGGCGGCGCTCCTCGAGTCGATCCCTCCGCTGGTCACGACCGTCGGCGTCTACCGGGATCTGCGCCCGGAGTCGGACCCGATGATCGGGCGGGTGGACGTTCTCCAGCTTCACGGCGACGAGGACGAGGCCCTGATCGCGGGGCTCGCGCGCCCCGTCATCCGCGGCTTCCCCTTCTCGCCGGAGGCCGTCGCGCGGTGGGACGCGTGTCCGAACGTGAGCGCCCTGCTCGTGGACGGACCGCGCGGCGGCGCCGGGGAGACGTTCGACCACGGCGCCCTCGCCGCCCTCGCCGAGCGGATCACGCGTCCCGTGGTCCTCGCCGGCGGCTTGACACCGGAGAACGTGGGCGAGGCGATCCGGACGGTGCGACCCTACGCGGTGGACGTCAGCAGCGGCGTCGAGCGCGCGCCCGGCATCAAGGACCCGGAGCTGATCGCCGCGTTCTGCGTGGCGGTGCGGCAGGCGGACGGATGCCCCCCTGGGCCGGCGGGGAATCCGAGATGACGAGAGTGACGCACTCGACAAAGACAACTTGCTCCCGCCTCCTCAGGATGCAATCGACGGGGCACTCACGCTCAGATGAGTAAACACGTGGTCCAGCAACTGCTTGACAACTCGCTCTGCGATCTACCCAGGTGGTGGACTACCTGATTGGGTAGTGTCTCCCGACAACGGAGGCAAGGCTGCTACAGGTACAACCTCACCAAGTCTGCAGACGCGCAGGGATGCACCACGCATCACGCCGTCAACTGTGATCTTGTCGCCGCTCTCAAGCTCCAAAAGCCTAGGTTCCGGTTGGCTGAACTCACATTCTTGCCTAAGTACCGGCACGCCCGGTCCCCGGGCCGCTCGAATCGCGACGACAATCGTGTCGCCGGATTCCCACATGTCGTACACGTATCCAGTCCACCGGAATCGCTTGCCGAGGTCGCGGTCGCCAAGACGTTGTCGCTCCAGACTTGTCTTGCCCACGTACGAAGCCGAAACAAGTTCTGCGTGCTCCATCAGCGTTCGGGGTTCGATCGGCAACTCCCCAACGGCTTCGCGATCGCCTAGCTGCGCAGTGGTATCTGCTTGCTCGTCTTCAAGTGGCGGCAGCGATGCTGCTGCAACAACATCACCCAGCGCGCAATTACCCAACCAATAGAGTTCGCTCATGACTCCATCAACAGTAACTTTGTCGCCGATTCCAAGTGAAAGCACGAACTGTAAGTCTCTACTGAACTTGCAGGCCTGATTGAACCAGGGGCCACCCCTCCTCGTCGCTCTAATCGAGACAAGGAGGCTGTCGCCTAGCTCCGAGACGTCGTTCACGTATCCAGTCCACCGGAATCGCTTGCCCACGTCGCGGTCGCTAAGACGCTGTCGTTCCAGACTTGTCTTGCCCTCGTACGAAGCCAAAACAAGTTCTGCGTGCTCCATGAGCGTTCGTGGCTCGATCGGCAACTCCTCAATGGCTTCGCGATCGTCTGTCAGCGCAGTGCTATCTGCTTGCTCGCCTTCAAGTGGCGGCAGCGATGCTGCTGCAACAACATCACCCAGCGTGCAATCGCCCAACCAATAAAGTTCGCTCATAACTCCATCAACAGTGACTTTGTCGTCTACTCCAAGTGAAAGAACGAACTGCAAGTCTCTACTGAACTTGCAGTTCTGTTTGAACCAGGGACCATCCCTCCTAGTCGCTCTAATCGAGACAAGTAGGCTGTCGCCGAGCTCCGAGATGTCGTTCACGTATCCAGTCCACCGGAATCGCTTGCCAAGGTCGCGATCGCGAACGCGCTGACGTTCCAAGCTTGTCTTGCCCTCAAGCGAAACCGCTATGAGTTCTGTGTGCTCAAGGAGCGTTCGACGCTCGATCGGCAACTGCTCAACCGCCTCACTAGCATCGGGTGTCGCGTTGACCTCCGGGGGATCAAACACAAGCAACGCAATGGCGACAATGAGAGAAGCTGCGATAGAGAGCAGAAATGTAGCAACGACGCCCAATCGCCACTTCTCTTGATTCTCATGGTGCGTCTTGCCTTGATTAAGAGCAAAGACCCCCAATGGGAACCATCGATCCCGGGACCATTGAAGCAGCCAAGCCGCTGGGAATGCGAGAAGTGGAAGCAGAATCGCTATCAGGAGCGAACGAATCGAGTACTCATAGCCTGTCGCCCAGGGGATTCCAACGCCCGCCCCGAGCATCACCAAATACGTGACAACTTGAACCACAACAAAGCTCGTCCCGTGAATGGCCGAGTACCACGGTGCAGACGAGGAAAGGATCTCATCGATCCTCCGACTCAGCGTGACGACCTTCGATTCGCCACCGTGGATCGAAACCGTGCAGTTCGAGCCTCCCGCTCGGGTGAGTTCCAAGGTCGCACGGCACTTGTCATCTTCCGAGCGTGATGAGAGTCGCAAGTGCGTTATAGGATTGATGGGCGCGTTCGCGACTAGTTCAATCTTCCTGAGGTCATCGAGGTGCCGTTCATTCTTATCTGCGCACGTAGCATCGATTTGCCAGTCCGGCTCAAACCGCTTGAACGCGTCAACAAGTGACTTAAGGGAGTCCTCCTCCAAGACAAATGGAATTTGGCATGAAGTCTCGCGGGATGTTGGTAATCGAGACATGCTGGGACTCAATCGCGGAGCGCTAGCTGGGGAGCTCATCAAACTCCATAGGCTCTCCGCCTGTCGCTTGGACAGGGCTACTTGCTGGCTAGCCAAAGTGGGCAGGGGCAGGTTAGCAATGTTCGCGTTCTCCCGCGACTCCCGAAGGCCGCCCGGCGTTGCGTGGCTGGTGAACGCGGGGTCCGCGCTTAGAGCAGTTCGCCGTGAGATGGATGTGGTATCCGCACGCCTTGCACGTTCACGACTGACGCTGCTGCGATGTCTCGTATCGGCAAGACGCCCGCTACTCGTCGCACTTCGGGCAGTGGGGCGCGCCCGCCGGCCGGTTTCCTGGGCGGCCTGCTAGCCGGCCGCTTCCTTGAGCTTCTCCACCACGCGCACGCCCTCGACGACCATCGCCTTGTCCACCGCCTTGCCCATGTCGTAGAGCGTCAGCGCGGCCATGCTCACCGCGACGAGGGCTTCCATCTCGACGCCGGTGCGGGCCGTGATGGATACGCGGGCGACGATGCGGAGGCGATCGGCGTCGGCCCGCTCGAAGTCCACCGAGACGGCGTCGATCGCCAGCGGGTGACAGAGCGGGATCAGCTCGCCGGTGCGCTTGGCGGCGGTGATGCCGGCGATGCGGGCGGCGGCGAGCGCTTCGCCCTTGGGAAGCTCACCGGATTCGAGCCGATCGAGCGTCGCGGGAGCGGCGCGGAGGAACCCCTCGGCGACGGCCACGCGGCGCATCGGCGGCTTGGCCCCGACGTCGACCATCTTCACGCGCCCCCGCTCGTCGAGGTGCGTCAGCTCCGAGCGCGACTCGGGCGTCGTCATGGCGAGGCCTCCTCCCGGCGGCGGATTCGCGGCGCCGTGCCGGCCAGCGCCTTGGGTCCCATGAGACCCGGGAGCGGAACGAGCGAGGGCACGGGTTCCCAGAGCGTACCCGTGACGTGGATGGTCCCGAGCTGATCGCCGACGGCGCCGACGACGTCGCGGATCAGGAACAGCCCGCCCCGCGTGTTCAGCCGCGCGTCGAGGTCCCACGTTGCGAGATCAAGCTCCCCGCCGCCGCGGAGCTGCTGCCCGATGTTGTTCATGATCGTCGCTTCGAAGAGGAGGTCCTCGAAGACGAGCCGATCGCCGGCGATGAAGAACTCCGCGTCGGCGTACTCCCACTGCCCCGGAACCGCGAGATGGAAGAGCTGGAGGACCTGGAGCATCAACGGCACCTCGGTGAGCGGGCCACCGATGACGCGGGCCACGCCCCGCCCGGTCCGCGAGGCTCGGTCGCCGCGGTCACCGGCGAGATCGAACCGCGCGTACAGGCGTCCCCCCTTGTCCTCGCGCGGCTTGGCCGGTTTGCCGTCGGACTCCGGTGATGCCACCCGGAAGTCGCTGACGGGCACGCCGACGAACTGCGCCGTGAACCGGTACGGCTTGCCCTGGCCCACCCCCGCCCTCGCCTCGGCGCTGATCACGCCGTGGCGGGCATCGGCGCGGAACTCGCGCAGCACCGCTTCCGATCCTTCGATGACGACGTGGACGTTGATCGCCTCGACCTGCTGACCGAGCAGGTTCGCGCTGTGGGGTTGCGCTCGGACCACCGTTCGCGGCAGCGTGTCCGGCCCCGTCGCCACGTGGATGTCGATGGGGCCGTCGATCTCGGTGATCAGGACACCGGTGCGGATCGACGCGTCATCGGCGAGGAGACGGCCGGTGAACTCGACGTGGCGACCCGGCTCCCCGTGCGCAGCGGGTACGTCGAGCACCGACAGCAGGCCGCCGGTGAGACGCGTGGACTGCCCTTCCTCCAGCTCGATCGCCGCCAGCGCGCGTTGCACGACACCCGGGAGCACGCCCTCGAAGTGACCGCCCCGGAGCAAGCCGTGGAAGCCGAGACGCAGCGTGAGCCTCAGGGGACCGCCCAGCTCGATCTCGCCGGACAGATCGAGGACCTCCTCGTCGCGCCGGCAACGCACGTTCTCCAGCGTGATCCACCCGGGCGTCATCAGGAACGTGCCGCCCGGCTCGAGGTCCATCGCGAGTTCCTCGCCGCGAAGCTGGAAGGCGAGGTCCGACGGCGTGACGGTGATCTCGTAATCCGCGGGGCCGTCGCCGCCGGGCACGAATCGGAACGAGCCGTCGAACGACCCCCGCGGGCTCCACTCCCGCCAGCGGGTCGCGTGCCCGCCCGCCGCGGCGAGGTCGATTCCCTCGGCCACGATCGGAGACTCGAGATGACCGCCCATCCATTCACCGCGGATCCCCTCGGGGGCGATCTTCGACGTCATCCCGATCGCGCCGTTGAGTTCGATGGTCCCGTCGGATCGACCGGCTTCGCGCACGCCGAGCCTGAGGTTCTCGAACCGGACTCGGTCGGACTCGATCCGCACCGCGCCTTCCTCATCGGCACGTGTGAGCGTGACCTCCCGGTCGTCGAGAAGCACGGTCATCGAACGCGGACGCACGGTGAGGTCGAGCATCTCCGTCTGTCCACCGTGCGCGCGGTATTTCAGGTGGGCGTCGAAGAGGCCCTGCGGCCGGTAGCGCTCCCACAGTTCGTCGGCGCGGGCGCGGTGCTCCGCGGGGACGACGCCCAACAGCGACTCG
The DNA here is from genome assembly GCA_024226535.1 of Planctomycetota bacterium. GTDB lineage: Bacteria > Planctomycetota > Phycisphaerae > Phycisphaerales > SM1A02 > JAAELP01. Next base: position 13,226 of record JAAELP010000011.1, read on the forward strand.
CCGAACTCCATCTCGGTGATCTCCGCTTCCACGAAGAGATCCAGCGGATCGGACCGGAGATCCACGTTGCCCCGCAGCGCGAGGCGGCCACGACCCACGCGGCCGGTGAGGTCCCCAAGCTCGATCGTGTCGCGACTCACGCGGAGCGTGCCCGCGCAGTCCATGAGCTGCCACTCGTCGGGATCGAACGAGCCGACCCCGCTCACGAGCTCGCGCAACGCCGCCGCCGGCACGGCGCGTCCTTCTCGCAGCTCGAGCGCGACGTCGAAGTCGATGCTCCCCTCGTCGTCGGTCCCGATGTCGGCGACGTAGTCGAGGAGCCCGGTCAGGTCGAGATCGCGGAGCAGCCGCCCTCCCCGCGACAGGACGCGCCCCGGCCAGGCCCCGGTCAGGTCCGGGTCGTCTCGCTCGGCCGCGGTCAGGGGCATGGAGGCGTAGAGCACGTCCGACACCTCGTCGGCGCGCACCTCGAGCTCGAGGTCGGGCACGGCGCGGACGTTGCCGTCGCGTTGCTGCACGACGATCTCGCCGCGCAGCTCGCCACGCCCACCGCCGGCGGTCACGACCGGCAATCCGCCCCTGGCCCCCTGACCGACGAGCACGACGCGATCCTGCCGCCACTCCAGCCGGCCCGACGACACGTGCAACGGGTAGGGGAAGCGCTCGTACACGAGACCGAACGACTCGAAGCGCATGGCTCCCGTCGTCAGCGTCGGCTGGTCGGGACCGGCGGCGCGGGCGAGCTGAAGATCGAGGTCCACGCTCCCGCCGGGCGCGAAGAGCCCGGCCTCGATGATCGCCCGGCGGCGCCCGATGTCCGACTCGAGACGCGCGACGTGCTTCGCCGCGTACTCGGCGCGCTCCGACTCGGCCGCGTCGGCGCGTTGCCTCGCCTCGGCGAGGACGGTCTCCAGCACCGTCACCTCGTGACGAAACGCCTCGAGCGTCGCCTCGGTGGGAAGTCGCCCCGCCTCCCGGAGGGCCCGGTACGAGTCGTGGTGCAGCAGCGCGTCGAAGATGCTCTGGTGATCGGGGTGCAAGGCGCCGCGCAGCTCGCCGTCGAACGGGACCCCGGTGGCGGTGAGCTGGAGCGCCACCTCCGCGTCCTGCGTGGGCGGCGCGATCGTACCGCTGATCCGGACCTTGGCGCCGGAGGAGCCGTCGCCGGTCACGTAGTGCACGGTCACCTTGTCGGTGTCGAACTCGAGGTACGCCTCGACGTTGCGCAGCGGGTACTGGAACTTCTCGTAGGTGCCGGAGCCGTCGGTGATGTACGCCTGCCCGCGTGATTCGATTCGCTGCGTGATCGGCGAGCCGTCGGGGGCGCGTTCGGGCGGGTCGCGCCACACGGCGACCGCGGTGCTCAGGACCCAGTCGCTGAACCGGAACTTCTCCAGCACGCGGGCGACCGGCAGCGGCAGCTCCACCGCCGGCACCTCGTCCTTCTCGTCGCGTCGGACACGGAACTCGTCGGCGCGGAACTCCATGTGGAAGGCCGCGTGATCCAGGGCCTCGTCGAGCCAGCGCTCGCGGTCGTCCCAGTCGATCGCGGGCAGCTCGTCGATCTCGACGGACACCTCGTACGGCACGCCGACCATGTCGCCGCCCTCGGTGCTTCGAAGCTCGCCCTCGAGGTCGATCAGCCTGGCGCTGTCCTGCGTCAGCTCGATCGTCCCGCTGTTGACCTGCATGCGGGGTCGTCCCTGCGACTCCTCGATCGCCCCGGCGCGGTAGCGGGCCCACATCTCCTCGGTGTCGATCGGCAGCGTGAGCTCGACGTCCTCGACGGCCAGGCGCGCGCGGAAGCCCTCGGTCGGTGTCCACCCGAAGTCGACCTCGGACAGGTGTCCCTGGAGGTCCATGCGATCCCACCAGAGCCGCACGATCTTGGGGCACATGTCGTAGACGCGATCGTCGAGCCTGACCTCGCTGATGTGGAACTCGTGCGCGTTCGAGCGCGCGTTCCACTTCCCGTCGATCTCGACGTCGACCTCGTCGTCGAACACGTTGTCAGTGTCCTCGTCGGCGGCGGCCCCGGTTTCCAGGAGCGTGAGCCGGTACCAGCCGGGTCGACCGTCGTCGGTGACCGTGGGACGCATGTTGCCCGCGAAGACGCGCTGACCGCGCTTCTCGTACTCGAGGCCGTTGTGTACGCCGACCTCGACGGTGGCGTCGTCGATGCGGATCTCCGGGGGCAGCGTCGCCTTGGGGCCCACGCGTGACGCGTTCAGCCCCATGAAGGTGAAGTACCCCGGCACCGTGGCGTCCTCGCTCAGGCGAACGCGAACGTCACGGAGCTTCACGCTGCGCAAGGCGATCTCGCCGGCGAACAGTTCGTCCATGTCGAGCACGAGGTCGGTGCGACCGATCCGGCAGACCTCCCCCGACGGCCCGGGGTGCTGTCGGGCGTGAAGGACGACGTCGAAGAACATGAACCGGCCCGAGCCGTGGTACTCGGCTGAGCCGATCGTCACGTCGCCTCCCAGCAGACGCTCCAGGGCGGGCTCGAGCTGGGCCGTGATGAACCACGACCGGGTCACCACCCAGGCCCCGATCCCCGTCACGAGCCCGAGCACGATCAGGGCGGTCACCCCGTGCCGCATGAGCCGCCGGCGACGGCGCGGTCGGGCGGCGGGCGCGGGTTGCGTGGGTTCCTGGCTCATTGGGGCGGCGCGGTGCGGGGCGGCCATTCTACGACGGTGGCAGCGGTCGCCCCCATCTGGACTCGATTCGGCACGAGGGTCGTCGGAACACCGTTAGATCGTCCGGAATCGGGACTCCACATTGCGGAATCCGCAGTCCGCAATCCGCAACCCCAAGTTCTTGATCCACGATCCGGAATGCGAAAATGCCATTCGCGGCATTGAGCAATGTGGATCAAGAACTTGGGGTTGCGGATTTTGGATTCCGCAATGCGGATTTTGGATTGGTGGGGCAATAGCCTCCCCCCATGCACATCGCCCTCACCGGAGCGTCGGGGTTCATCGGATCCGTCATCGCCCGTCACCTGCGCGAGGCCGGTCACACGACCACCGCGCTCGTCCGCAACGCCAGCCGGCGCGATCACGTCGAGGCGTTCGTGGACCGTTTCGTGGTCGCCGACCAGGCCGACGAATCGGCATGGCCGGACCTGCTCGACGGCGCTGATGCCGTGATCCACAACACGCTGGACTGGCGGGCCCTGCGCGAACGCGACCCGTCGCGTCACCTCCGTGACAACCTGATGGCGTCCCTGCGTCTGTTGCAGGTGTCGGCGCCCCGGCAGTTCGTGTTCATGAGCACGATCGCCGTGCATCACGACATGCGCCCGCGTTGGGATGGCCACATCGACGAGGACCACCCGATGCGTCCGTCCACGCTCTACGGCGCGTACAAGGCGGCGGTGGAGGTTCATCTCTGGGAAGCGCACTTCCGGCACGGGCGACACACGAGCGCCCTGCGGCCGTGCGCGGTGTACGGCATCGACCCGAACCTCTCACGCTGCATCGGGTACCCGATGATCGCGACGGTGCGCGACGAGCGCCGCTTCGACAAGGCCGGCGGCGGGAAGTTCGTGCACGTCGACGACGTCGCCGCGGCAACGGTGGCGACGCTCGGCAACCCGGCGGCGTCGGGGCAGGTCTACAACCTCGCCGACTGCTACGCGCGGTGGGGCGATCTCGCGGTGATGATCGCCGAGATCCTCGGCGTCGAGGCCGAGATCGACCTGTCGAGCCCGCCCGATCCGAAGAACGTGTTCACGCGGGACGCCACGCAGTCCCTCGGTGTCCGGATGGATCGCGGACACGAGGGACTGCGGGCGCACCTGCGCGAGCTGATCGAGGTCGCTTCGGTCAGGGCTGGGTGATGCCGAGGATCTTGAACTCGATCTCGTTCTCGTGACCCACGGTGTACGCCTCGACCTCGACCTCGCTGTGGGTCGTCGTGGACTTGATCTTGATCTCGAAGTCGTTCGAGTACTGCTTGCCCGCGCTCACCGTTGTGTACTCGTCGGTGGGCGGTTGATCGATAGCGGCGATGGGCGAGAACTCGAGCATCACCCGGCGTTCAGCGGAGTTGTTCTCCGAGCCCATGTCGATGAGGTTCATCGTGGTGAGATCCCCCGGGTTCATCGGGCTGGTCTGGAACTCGATGTTCACGGGCACCCAGCCGAGGATCCCCGCTCCCGGGCTCGTGGGGTCCCCTCCGGACGCGGCCATGTACGGGATCGGCTCCAGGCTCGGATCGACGTAGAAGGCTCGCCGCGCCCCTCCGTCGCCGCGGCGGGCGGTGAGCCGGATGCGCCCGTCGGCCGAATTGCTGACCCTCATCGTGAAGGGCTCGGAAACGACGCTGCCGCACGGAACCTTGACGGAGTCCCGGTCCAGCATGACCGCTCCCGCCGGCGAGACGCTCAGCTCGACGCTCGTCCCGAGCGGCGCCGCCTTGTCCATCACGACCACGCCGGTGATCTGCTCCCCGCGTGCCAGCTCCTCGTACTGGTTGAGGAAGATGCGATGCGGAGAGGTTTCGCATCCGACCAACGCCGGGAGCGCGGTTGCGAGGACGGCGATGAGGATCGCGCTACGACGTTTCGACGACATCAGGTTCATGGTCATCTCCGTTGATTGTGAGTGATCGCCCCGAGCAGGCTGTTGAGAAACTCCGACGGCCCGACATCGGCGAGCTTCCGTCCTGACCGCACCGTCGATTCTCGACGTATCACAGGGGATATGCCTTCGTATCGCCGGCACGCTCAGGACGAAACCTCACTCGATCTCGGACGCGCCGGAGTTCCTCAACAACCTGCTAATACGGCTCGTCATCGCTCATCTGGCTTCCGCCTGGCAGATTCCTGCTCTCACGGACAAGCGCGACGACCCGCCCCACCGCGCCGGCAAAGGATGCGGCGCTGCCCTCACTTTGAGCGGAGATGAAGTCTGCGTCAACTAAGTTCTTGCGGACGATGGTCCTCGACTGCTCGTACTCGGCGCGATCGCAGGCGGCGACGGGGACGCCGAGGATCTCGTGCATGCGCTCGGCAGCGGCGAACACGCGGGCCGCCAGCGCGTAGTCGCCCGACATCTGCCGGGCGATCCCGAGACACACCGTCGCGTACGCCATGTTCCTGCGGTTACCCAACTTGTGGCTCAGATCGAGGCTCTCGCGGAGGTCGGTGAGGGCGTCGGTCGCGTGCCCGCGCCGGCACGCGATCCGCCCGAGGTTCAACTGCGCGACCGCGATCCGCTGCTCATCACCCTCGGTTCTGAACACCGGCAGGCAGTCGGTCAGGAGACGCTCCCCCTCTTCGTCGCTCCCCTCCAGGACGGCCGTGTAGCCGAGGTTGAGCTGGACCCGCGCCACCCCCAGCCCGTCGCCGAGCTCGGAGTAGAGACGCAGGGAGTCCTCCTGGCACCGGCGGGCGAACCCCAGGTCACCGGTCAGCTCCCCGATCATCCCGAGGTTCGTGAGGATGCCGGCCATGCGCTGCCGGTCACCCATGGTGTTGGCGATGCGCAGCGCCGCGTCGTAATGGCGGCGCGCCGTCTCCGTGTCACCGTCCTGCTGCGCGAGCGTGGCCGCCGCGTTGAGGGCGCGCATCTGCGTCAGGTCTTCCGCGCCTTCGCGGCGGGCCAGCGCGCGTTGGAGGGCATGGCGCCCCTCGTCGAGGTGATCGCGCACGAACCAGAACGGGTACAGCGCCGTGGCGATGATGGCGCCGCGCTCCGGATCCACGTCCTCCATCTGGCTCGTATCGCACGCCACCCGGAGATTGTCGTGCTCGGTCTCGAGGCGGTCGAGCCAGGCCGCATGCTCCCGGTCGACGAAGTGGTCGCTGGCCTTCTCGGCCAGCTCCTCGAAGTACCGGAGGTGGCGCTGGGCGTCACCGGCGTCGCGCGCGTCGCCGAGGTGCCGGCGGGCGTAGGCCGCCACCGTGTCGAGAAGGTGATACCGCGCGCGGTCACCTCGCTCCGCGTACATGACGAGCGACTTGTCCACGAGACGGCTGAGCAGTTCGATCACCGGCGCTTCGCCGTCCGCGTCGCCGCAGACCGCTTCGGCCGCCTCGAGCGTCCATCCGCCGCGGAACAACGCGAGCCGACCCAGCAACCGGCGCGACGGCTCGTCGAGCAACTGCACGCTCCACTCGATCGACGACTCCAGGACCCGCTGGGGATCGAGCACGTCGAGCAGGTGCTCCTCGATCCGCGCGAGGGGGATCGCCTTGACGCGCGACGCGGCAAGCTCGATGGCGAGCGGGATACCCTCGACGCGCCGGCAGATCTCCGCCACGGAGCGCCGGGTGGAATCGTCCAGCGCGAAGGCGGGGCGCACGCTCCGGGCGCGGGCCGCGAAGAGCGTCACGGCATCGCTGCCGTCGATCGCGTCGTCGGTCGCATCCCGCACCGGACAGGCCAGCCCGGCGAGGGGATCGAGCTGCTCGCCCTCGACGCCGAGAGGCTCGCGGCTCGTGGCGAGAACGCTCACCATCGGGCACGCTCGAAGCAGCTCGCGCACCATCGCGGCGCACGGAGCGATCAGATGCTCGCAGGTGTCGAGAACGAGCAGGACGCGACGCTCGCGCAGCGTGTCCACGAGCGTGCCCCCGTCGCGCCAGGGCAGCGCGCTGAGCACGGCGGCCTCGACGCGATCGTCCTCCACCGTCGACAGCTCGACCAGGAACACGCCGTCGGGAAACGGCAGCACACCCGTCCACTCGTCGGTCGGTGCGAGCGTCTCGCGTGCGCAGCGGAGGGCCGTGCGCGTCTTCCCCGCCCCGCCGGGGCCGACGAGCGTCAGCAGCCGGGTGCGACCCATGGCCGCGCGGATGCGCTCCAGCTCCTGCCTGCGGCCGATGAAGGGGCTCAGCTCCGTGGGCAGGTTGTGACGGGCGGGCGTGGCGATGGCGGAATCCGCAGGGGCCGCGGGGCGGACCGCGGCGAGCGCGCTGCAGACGTCCGCAATCCGCGCCGGACGCTCGGCCCGCCTCTTGCGCAGGCATCCCTCGAGAACACTCCGAAGCGCCGGCGGGGTGGCGATCGGCAACGCGTGCCAGCGCGGCTCGTCTTCCAGGGTCGCCCGAAAGCGATCTTCTCGCGTGACGCCCGGGAAGGCCGCGGCCCCGGCGAGGCACTCGTAGAGCACGCACCCGAACGCCCAGATGTCGGTGCGCTCATCGGTCTCTTCGCCGCGCGCCTGCTCCGGGCTCATGTACCCGGCGGTCCCCATCACCGCGCCCGGCTGGGTGGCGTCCGCCGGCAGGTCCGTCCACGACGTACCGTCGCCGGCCGACTCGGGACGCCCGTCGCCGTACCAAGCCAGCCCGTAGTCGAGGAGCTTCGCCACCGGGTCCGGCGTGATCATGATGTTGCCGGGCTTGATGTCCCGGTGCACGACGCGCTGCGCGTGGCCCGCCTCGATCGCCCGCGCGACCTGGATGCACAGGTACAGGGCCTTCTCGATCGTCGGTGGCTCCTCGCGCATCACGGCGGCGAGCGTGCGACCGGCCACGTACTCGAGGATGAGATAGACGTGATCACCGTGATCGAGAAGCTGGTGGATCCCGCCGATGTTGGGGTGATTCAGCGCCGCGACCGCTTTCGCTTCGCGCTCGAAACGCTGACGCCGATCCGACTCGGCGGCGAAGCGCGCGGGCAGCGTCTTGACCGCGACCAGGCGATCCAGTCGCGTGTCCCGGTACCGGAACACGACGCCCATGCCGCCTTCACCGAGGGGCGTATCGCGCCGGAACGTCCGGTCTCCCAGCCATTCCGGGAAGACATCGGCATCGAAGCCACCGTCTTGTTGACCCCACAACGACGAGAAGAGATACGGCGGCGGCCGCCGACCGCCGTCGCCCAAGGGCTTCGTCGAGCCGTCCATCGCATGCGATGATACACGGCGACGAGTCGTGACCTACCCCCGGAATGCCGCTTCGGCGAGGTCGATCGCGCGGTTCAACGCGGCGGCCTTGTTGACCGTCTCCTCGTTCTCGCGCTCCGGCACCGAGTCGGCGACGATCCCCGCGCCCGCCTGGAGGTGGACGGTCCACCCGTCGTCGGCGCGATGCTCGGTGGGGAACACCATCGTGCGAAGGGCGATGGCCATGTCCATGTCGCCGGCGAGGCTCACGTAGCCGATGCCGCCGGCGTAGGGACCACGCCGCGAGTGCTCCAGCTCGTCGATGATCTGCATCGCGCGCACCTTCGGCGCGCCGCTCACCGTGCCCACGGGCAGGGTGCCCTGGAGCGCGTCCCAGCAATCGAGACCCTCGCGGAGGTGCCCGGTGACGGTCGAGGAGAGGTGCATCACGTGGCTGTACCGCTCGACCTCCATCTGCCGCTCGACGGCCACGGAGGCGAGCGTGCTCACCCGACCCACGTCGTTGCGACCGAGATCCACGAGCATGACGTGCTCGGATCGCTCCTTCTCGTCGGAGCGCAACTCGGCTTCGAGGGCGCGGTCTTCCGCGGGCGTCGCGCCGCGGCGCCGGGTCCCGGCGAGGGGGCGGTTGGTGACCCGGCCGTCCTGGCAGCGGCAGAGGATCTCGGGGCTGGACGCGGCGAGGATGCACCCCGCCGCCTGGAGGTAGATCATGTACGGGCTGGGGTTCACGATGCGCAGCGCGCGGTAGACCTCGAAGGGATCCGCGCTCGTGGTCCGCGCGAACCGCTGGCTGAGCACGACCTGGAACACGTCTCCAGCCGCGATGTAGCCGCGGGCCCGCTCGACGGCGCGCTCGAAGGCGCCGGGGTCGAAGTCGCTGGCGAGCGGGCTCGTCGAGCGCCGCCCCACGTCGAGATCCACCGCTCCCGCCGGGAGCCGCGGCCCGGGGCGCTCGAGGTCGGCGACGAGATCGTCGAGTTCCGCCGCCGCCGCGTCGTATGCCTCGTCCACCGACGCGTGCTCATCGAGCACGGCGTGGTTGATCGCGTAGAGGACCTTCCGCACGTGATCGAAGATCGCGGTGCGCCGGTAGAGACCGAAGTGCAGATCGGGCAGGTTCCGATCGTCGTGGGGGGCCTCGGCGAACGGGAGCTTCTCCGGTTCGAGGTAGCGCATCGCGTCGTAGCCCGCGAAGCCGACCCACCCGCCGGTGAACGACGGCAGGTCGAAACCCGGGCAGGCAACGGACGCCGGCACCGCCGACCACCCCGCCGTCAGCCGACGCGGCATCGCGAGCGGGTTGTTCTCGACCGCCGTGGTCACGACGCCCGTCCGGTCGTCGGTGGTCGTGACGTCGTGGCCGCGGGCGAGGATCTCCAGGGCCGGTTGGGCGGCGAGGAAGGAGAACCGGCCGACGTTCGCGCCACCCTCCACCGATTCGAAGAGATAGCTCGGAGCGGTCCGCTCGTCGGCGGAGACGAGACGGCGGTACGCCTGGACCGGCGTGAGCTGATCGCTCATGAGCCGCCGAACCAGCGGGATGACGTTGCCGCGGGAGGCGAGAGAGCGGAAGGTGTCGCGATCGGGCGTGATCATGTTGCCGGCCGCCTGTCCATGGGAAGGAACTTCAAGTCACTGGATCGGTAGAATCGACCCCCACGGCCATGAAAGAGACGCCCTCCAACAACGGTGCCACGACGATCGCCGATCTGCGTGGCATCAGCAAGACCTACTTCAAGCCCGACGGCTCCCCGCTCGTGAAGGCCCTGCGGGAGGTCGACCTGCGGATCGACGCCGGCCAGTACATCGCGATCATGGGTGCGTCGGGGTCCGGCAAGAGCACCCTGATGAACATCCTCGGGTGTCTCGACCGCCCCACCGCCGGCACGTACCACCTCGACGGGGAGGACGTCTCGAGCCTCGAGGACGAGGCGCTGAGCAGCATTCGCGGCCGGAAGATCGGCTTCGTCTTCCAGGCCTTCAACCTGATCACCGAGCTGACCATCGTCGAGAACGTCGAGGTGCCGCTGTTCTACCAGGCGATGCCGCGACGCGATCGACGCGAGCGGGCGATCGACCACCTCCAGCGTGTCGGCCTCGGCGACCGGCTCACCCACCGGCCCAACGAGCTGTCCGGCGGGCAGCAGCAACGCGTGGCAATCGCCCGTGCCCTCGCTACCGAGCCCGCGGTGATCATGGCCGACGAGCCGACGGGGAACCTCGACACGGTGACCGGCGCCGAGGTGCTCCAGCTCATTTCCGATCTCCACGACCGTGGAATGACGATCCTCATGGTGACGCACGATGATCGCATCGCCAAGCGCTGCGAGCGGATCGTCCGCCTGCGCGACGGCGAGATCGAGTCCGATCTGTTGCACTGAACGTCCCCCGCGGAACCACCCATGCGCATCGTCGGCATCGACCCCGGACTGCACCTCACCGGGTACGGCTGTGTCGACCTCGACGGGCCGGGCACCCCGCGACTCGTGGAGGCGGGCGTCATCAAGCTGCGCCGGAACCGGCCGATGGCCGAGCGGCTCGACGAGCTGTACACCGACCTTTGCGTCGTCCTGGATCAACTCGAGCCGGACCGGATGGTCGTCGAGCAGCTCTTCAGCCACTACCGCCACGTCCGCACGTCGATCCTGATGGGGCACGCTCGCGGGGTCGTATTGCTGGCGGGCCAGCAACGCGGGATCGAGCTGAACGAGCTCGCCCCCGCCGAGATCAAGAAGGCCGTCACCGGCAACGGCCAGGCGACGAAGGCCCAGATGCAGCAGGCGGTGATGGTCCAGTGCGACCTTCCGGAGCTTCCGGAGCCGCCGGACGTGGCCGATGCGATCGGGATCGCGCTCTGCGCGGCCCGGCGGCTGGAGCTGGAGGGGCTTACTCCGCGAAAGACGCCCCAACCCGATGCCACGGCCGCAGGATGAGCGTCACCGGCGTGTCGGGTGGCGGAATCGCCTCGGTGTCGACCTCCCACTCCGCGGCCTGGACCGCCTCCTGGTCGGCGAGCACGCGGGAGAAGCCCACGACCTCGTCTCCGAAGGTCACGAGCCCGATGACCGAGCCGGTGAGGTCCGCAACGTAGTGCTCGCCCTCGTCCATCCACTTCGGGTTCGGGTCGAACCGCGAGCCGCCGAAGATCCACGGCTCGTCGGGGAACTCCTGGCGCCCGCGATGATCCCGGATCCAGCGCGCGATCGGCTCCTCGACGACGGCGCCGTCGCGCTCGTACCGCGCGACGACGTCGAGCGCGGGGCCGCGCGGCGCCGTGAAGACCACCTCGTCGTTCTCGTCCAGGCTCCAGGACCCAGGCGTGCCGGGCTCGAAGCCGGCCATGAGCAGGCTCGCGTGGATCTCGCTCGGCATCGCCCGCGGCACGACGAGCGACTCGTGCACGCGCGTCCCTTCCATGCACGCGATCTGCTCGAGCCATCCCCCGTCGATGCAGACCCGCGTCTCCAGCTCGACCACAAGCTCACCCGGCAGCACGACCACGCCCGGGAACGGTTCGATGCGCTCGGGCCGCGCGGGCGCGGCATCGGGCGCGGCGCGACACGCGCCGAGCAGCACGAGCACCGCGCACGCGACCACCACGAACGCGCATCGCGCCACCCCTTCGTGGCTCCGTCGCTCCGTCGCTCCGTCGCTTCTCATCTTCGAAGTAAGCGCCGATGTAAAAAAGGCCCGGCAGGAGCAAGCTCCATACCGAGCCCTTCCGGGGGCAATATAGGTGCGGACGAAATCCGCTCTCGACGTCTGCGAGGATACTGGGTCGAATGGGGAAATCAAGGGATTTTGTGCCTCCGTGGGGTGGCGAGGGACAATTAGATCAGAGTAGATGAACCCCGATCATTGCCTATCTTCGCATCATCCGGGACCGGGTGACAGTACTCCCAAGGCCATGGTGGAGCTCGCGCGGACCGTGCGTTTCTGTATTCCCTTGGCGGCCAGCGAGTTACCGACGGTTCTCGCCGAGCGGCACAACACCTTCGCGGGCTGGCCGAGCTTCACCGGTCTCGGAGCGTACTACGAGTTGGAAGTTCGCTGCCGCGGCCGCGCCGACGGGGTCACCGGCTACCTGATGAACATATCGAGGATCGACGATGCAGTTCGCGTGCACGCGATCTCGATCATTGCCGCGGCGATCCGAGGCGAGCCGGAGCGTGATCCCGCTGACGTGCTCCGCGCGATCATCGCGCCGCTTCAGGCGGCGCTGGACCGCACCGTCTCGGCGGTGACCTGGCGACTGACCCCGTTCTTCTCCATCACGCTGGAGCCGGATCGAATGGAACGCGCGCTCTACCGACAGCACTTCTCCTTCGCCGCGGCGCATCGTCTCCACGCCGATGAACTCTCCGAGGACCGCAACCGCGAGGTCTTCGGCAAGTGCAACAACCGGCACGGTCACGGGCACAACTACGTGCTGGCCGTGGAGGTGTCCGCCCCGATCATCCCGGTGCCTCCGGCGGACGGCACGGCCGGCTTCAGCCTGCCCGCCCTCGAGAAGGTCGTCGACGAGACGGTCATCGAGCGCTTCGACCACACGAACCTGAACCTCGACACCGAGGATTTTGCCGGGCTGATCCCCTCCGTCGAGCACATCGCCCGCGTCTGCCACCACCTGCTCGCCCCCCGGATGGGAGACCTGGGCTGCACGCTGGAGCGGGTCACGGTCTGGGAGACGGAGAAGACGAGCTGCAGTTACCCCGCATAGATTGCTGGGATGGCGGGGATGGCAGGGATTGCGGGGATTGCTTTGATGGCTGGGATGACGGAACTGCGCGGCGAGCGCGGGTCCGAGGCTCCGCCATCCCCGCAATCCAAGCCATCCCCGCCATCCCCGCCATCCCAGCAATCTTCTCTGCTAACCTATCCGGCTCTTTTCACGGACCCACCCCCAGGATGCCCGGCATGCGCCACCTCACGACGATCCTGCTCGCGCTGCTTCTCTCCGCCGCTCCGGCGATGGCCCAGTCCGCGGACGAGGCCTTCGAGCCAATGCTGACCGACTTCGGGCGGCTGTACAACGCGCTCAAGAACAGCCGGGGGCTCAGCGAGAGCGACCGCCCCGCCGTCCGGGCGTTGCTCGACCAAGTCGACGCATTCACCGCCAAGTGGCCCGATCACGTGGGCGGAACGGCGCTGGGGCTCCAACTCTCGAAGTGGCTCGGCGATACCGACCAGGTCGCCGTCTTCTACGACCGAATCGCGGAGCTGCGCCCGACCGACGCGTCGATCGCGATCTCCCGACTCCGCCACCGCGAAGCGACCGCGGACCTCAGCGAGGCGGAGCTGATCGCGGATTACGAGGCGCTCCAGCGGCGCTTCCCGAAAAGCCCCACCGTCGCCAGCGGTCTGGCCGGGCTGCTCAAGGCTCAGGCCCGCTACCAGGAGGCCATCGCGGCGTTGCGTGCGCTGGAGCTGGACGCGAACACGTCGTCCCAGGAGATGTACGACCTCGCCGACTGCCTCTTCGCCGAGCACGAGTTCGAGGAGGCATCGGAGCTTGCGAACCAGCTCGCCGAGGCGAACGTCAGCGATTTCCGCCTGCGCTCGAACGTCGACCGGCTGAAGACGTTCGCCGCCGAGTACGTGGACCTGTGGGCGCAGGAGCAGGAGCTTCGGGCGCGGGAGCAGGAGTTGGACGACCTGCCGCGGGTCGAGGTCCGCACCGCGAAGGGCGTGATCGTCGTGGAGTTGTTCGAGAACGAAGCCCCGAACACGGTGGCGAACTACATCTCGCTCGCCGAGTCGGATTTCTACAAGGGCACGAAGTTCCACCGGTTCGAGCCGGACTTCATGATCCAGGGCGGCGACCCGCTCTCGAAGGAGGGGGCCACCGGCGTTCCCGGAACCGGCGACCCCGGCTACTTCATCCCCGACGAGCACGGGCAGGACAACCACCGCGTGCACTTCCGCGACAGCGTCGCGATGGCCAAGACCTCGAAAGTCAACAGCGGCGGATGCCAGTTCTACTTCAACCACCGGCCGACGCCGTGGCTGAACGGCCAGCACACCGTCTTCGGTCGCGTGATCGACGGGCACGAGATCGCCCGGAATCTCCGGCGTGACGACGAAATCCTCGCGGTGACCGTCATCCGGAAGCGCGACCACCCCTACGAGCCCAGCACCCTGCCGAAGTAAGGCATCATCGCCGCGCAACGGAGCCGCGCTGCCCGATAAGGGCCACGTCGCGCTCGCGATCCGCGCACCGGGACGTTAGCGATTTTCAGTTTTTTCTCCGGCCCGCCTGATGACCGCCTGACCGGCGGCCGATGTGGTTTTCTCATCGTTCGGCGATCGTTCGCCGGCAGGGTTGAGACCCCGGCCGTGGCACCGCGCTCGACGCGGCGCTCCAGGGTCAGGTCCAAAAGGCAACTGGAGTAATATCGATATGCCCAGCAACTTCAAGTCTCCGTACGCGACGTCGTTCAAGAACGCCTGCAAGCGCGGCACCTCCTACACCGTCGCCGTCCACAACATCGCGAAGCGGTGCAACAAGAACCCGAACGTGGTCTGGAACTCCCTCTGGAAGGCCGGCCTCTGCCACCGCCAGAAGTTCAACGGCACGTGGATCTACTTCCCGTGCGACTGGAACAAGAAGTCCACCGTCACCAACTGCAAGAACACGCAGACCGTCATGTGGCAGTGGTTCTGCGAGTGGTGCATCATGAACGGCTGCTGCACGCCCATGAAGATGCACGACAACTGCGGCTCCCAGAAGGACTTCATGACCTTCTGCCGCAAGCACTTCGGCAAGCAGTACAACGTGAACACGGTCAAGACCACGAAGCGCCGTACCACGGGTCGCACCACGAGCTACAAGTTCCCGACCCGCACCCGCACCCGCGCCCGCCGCGCCGCCTGATCGACGCGACGACCACTCCTCAATGCACCACGGCGCCGATTTCGTTCGGCGCCGTTTTTCTTTTTTGAGCGGAGTCCGCTCAGGCGAGATCGCACTCACCGAGCAGGCGGAAGTTCTTCTTGCGCAGGATCTGCCCCCCGAGGATGTGATCGTCCACGGCCAGCGCGATCGTGGGCATGCCGCCGGCGCCGAGCAGCAGCGGGTACGCGAAACGGATGTTCAGCTCCGCCCCGAGCAGGCAAAGGCACATGCTGGAGATCGTCTGGCCCTCGTGCAGCTCGACGACGAGCAGGTCGAGGACCGCGAAGGTCACCCCGTGATCGCGCAGCATCTCCTGGGCCGCGTCCCCGTTGCTCGGGATCAACCGGACGACCGCGTGATCGGACGACTCGAGGACGCTGAGCCCGCAGAGGTGCACGTTCGGCGCCTCGTCGAACATGCGGACGAGGTCCAGCAGTCGACCGACCTTGTTCTCGAGAAAGACGCTGAACTGTCGAACGCTTGGTGGCGAGTACGCCTGGCCCGTGCGCTGCGGCGTCATCTGGCTCATCCGTGACTCCCTGGCACCTCCCCTGCCGCCCCCGGTGGGCCGCCGGCCATCATCCCTAGCGTATCGCCGGCCCCGCTTTGAGCAAGCAAAATCGGCACCGGATCACCTCGCCGCGGCGACGAAGTCGACCTCCGCCGACGGCGGCGCGAGACCCGCCTCGGAGAGCGCCGACAGGAACCGGTGCACCGCCCGGCGGCCGGTGTCACCGAAGTCCAGCGTCCAGCGGTTGACGTACATGGACACGAAGCGATCGGCGAGGTCCCGGTCCATGCCGCGGGCGAACTCCAGCGCGTACCGGATCGACTCGTCGCGGTTCGCCAGAGCGTGCTCGACGCTCCGGCGCAGGATGGCGGTGATCTCCCCCAACGCCCCCTGCCCGTACACGGTCGCCAGGTCGCGGCGGATCGCGTTCACGCCCAGCGGCAGCGGGAGATCCTCCCGCCGGCTCCACCACGCGCCGAGATCCTCCAGGAGCCGCAGCCCCGACTCGGCGAACGTGAGCTGGCCCTCGTGGATCACGAGCCCCGCGCCGAACTCGCCGGCCGCCACCCGCGGGATGATCTGCTCGAAGGGCACGACGCGGTAGTCGAAGGAGCCCGGCCCGAGCAGCAGCGATACGCACCCGAACGCGCTCGTGCGCTCCCCCGGCACCGCGAGCACGACGGTACCGCTCCGGAGATCCTCCACGGTCACGGCCTCGGGCGCGACGAGCTTCGGTCCGTACCCGTCGCCCATCGAGGCCCCGCACGCGGTGATCGCGTAGCGGTCCTGCACGCGGGGGTACTGCGCGCAGCTCATCGCGGTGATCTCCAGGTCGGCCGCGTCCGAGCGGAGGTTCAGCGTCTCGATGTCCTCGGCGACGATCTCGAAACGGAACCGCCCCGTGTCGACCGCCGACGGCCCCTCCTCGCGGGCGAGCAGCGGCCACCACATGAAGGCGTCGTCGGGGTCGGGGCTGTGCCCCAGACGCAGGACGGGATGGGGGTCGACCGTCATGATGAACGATGCTCAGGCGAGGGACGCCGTGGCGGCGGAGAGTTCGCGACGCATGATCTTGCCCGTCGGGTTCCGCGGCAACGTCTCGATGACCCGGATCTCGCGCGGGACCTTGAACTGGGCGAGACGCTCCCGGCAGTGCGCCCGCAGGGCGCGCTCGTCGAACTGGGCGCCCTCCTCCAGCTCGACGAAGGCCATCGCCGTCTCGCCGCGCGACTCGTCCACCACGCCGATGACGGCCGAGGCATGCACGGTCGCGTGCTGGTTCAGCACCTCCTCGATCTCGCGCGGGAAGACGTTGTCGCCGCCGATGATGAGCATCTCCTTGATCCGTCCCGTGATGAAGAGGTGACCGTCCTCGTCGACCTTCCCCATGTCGCCAGTCCGGAAGAAGCCCTCGTCGTCGAAGACCGCCGCCGTTTCGTCGGGCAGCTTGAAGTACCCGCTCATCACGTTCGGGCCCTTGATGCAGACCTCGCCTTCGGCCCCGGAGGACAGGCGGTTGCCGTCGGGATCGACGATCTTCTCCTCTACCCGCGGCAGGCACGGCCCGACGGAATGACGCTTGTGCTCGTCGGGGCGGCAGAGGTTCGAGACCGGCGACGTCTCCGTAAGCCCGTAGCCTTCGTTGAGCACGAGGCCGAAGCGTTCGCGGAACCCGTCGAACACCGCGGCGGGCAGCGGCTCGCCGCCGGAGGCCGCGATCTGGAGCGACGAGAAATGGTCGGCGGTGGCGCTCTTCGCCGACAGCAGCGCGTTGTACATCGACGGGATTGCGATCATCACCGTCGGCCGGTGCTTCTGGAGCAGCTTCAGGATGCGGGCGGGGACGAAGCGGGCCGTGTAGACCGCCTTGCTCCCGGCCGCGAGCGGAAGCAGCGTGAGGGCGGTCAGGCCGAAGCTGTGGAACTGGGGCAGCACGCCCATGATGACCGGGATCCGTTCGACACCGATGAACTCGAGGCACTGCTCGACATTCGAGGAGAGGTTGTCCCCGGTGAGCATCACGCCCTTGGGGCGACCGGAGGTGCCGGAGGTGTACAGGAGCACGGCCATGTCGTCGTCGGAACGCTGCTTCGCTCGGCGCAGCGGCGGCAGGCCGCCGAAGGACATCTCGTCCATGCGGATCTGCTTCACCGATTCGGGCAGGCCACCGGCGAACTCGACCATCGGCGTCACCGTGACGACCGCGTCCAGCTCGGCGTCGTCGATGATGTACGCCCGCTCCTCCTCCGACAGCAGGTAGTTCAGCGGGACGGAGGTGCGGCCCAGCATCCAGGTCGCCAGCAGGGCCACGGGGCAGAGCCCGGACGTCGGCAGCATGAAGCCGATGTGCTCGCGCGACGTCGTCCGCTCGATGGCCCGGGCCATGTGCAACGCGGCGACGTACAGGTCGAGGCCCCGCCACGACCGCTGATCGTCCACGATGCGGACCTGGCGCGGGCCGAGCAGCAGCTTGCGGAGGATCGGTTTCAGCAAACGCATGACGGCTCCGTGTCCGGTCCCGGAAAGTGGCGGACCGGGGTTGATCAGTACGATAGTTGAGGGACCCTCCCCCGTACACCGAGCCGAATCCCATGCCACAAGGCCTTCTCGTCGCCCCCGCCGACCGAGTGCGCCCCCGCCTCTGGCGCCGGGCGCTGCCGATCCTCGTCGCGATCCTCGCCGGCTGCGAGGCCGCGCCGAAGGTCCGCATGGATTCGATGCGCTCCGACTACGACGCCGGGCGCTACGAGCAGGCCCACGAAGAGGCGACGGATCTCGCCCTGACGGCGTCCGGGCCGGCGCGCGACGAGGCGCAGTACCTCGCCGGGCTGAGCGCGTACCGTCTCGGCGATCTCTACGACGCGGAGCTTCGTCTCGCCTCCGCCGCGCGATCGGACGATCCGGACATGGCCGCACACGCCAAGGCGTCGCTGGGCCTCGTGCTCCTGGATCGCGACCGCCCCTTCGAGGCGGAGCGGCTCTTCCGCGAAGCGGCCTCGGATCTCGAGGGCGAGGACCGCGCGCGGGCCATCCGCTTCGCCGAGCGGGCGGCGCACCACGCCCGGACCGCCGGGATCTCCCGCACCGAGGCCGGTGCCTTCACGCTCCAGGTCGGCGCGTTCCGCGAGCGCCGCCGGGCGCAGCGGGCGGCCGATGACGCTTCGCGGCGGGCGGCCGACGCCGGGCTCGCCACCGCCCGGATCGTCGAGCGCGCGGGTCGGGGCGCATCGCTCTACCTCGTGCACGTGGGGACGTTCGGCACGCGGCGGGAAGCGGCCGCGGCGCGAGGGCGGCTGGGACGGCTGGACTACATCGTCGCGTCCGTACCAAACTGATCCCGGCCGCTCATCACTCTGCGCCAACGAGTTGCGGCGATCCGGCCTATCGTCCCGGGTGTCTTGTTACTCTGGGCGCCGGCGGGATCCGCGGTTCGCCGTCAACCCGCGTAGAGAGGACCGAGTCGTGAACCACGGGTGGCGGAGCATCGTGCCGGTCCTGTCAACGGCTGCGTTCCTGGCCCTGGCCACGTCACCGACGTTGGCCGCGGAGTCGGAGCGACACCCGCCGCCGGTCCCCGATGCGCTCCCCCCGTGCGGGGGCGCGGTGAAGCCGGACGTCGAGGTTCGCCCGCCGGCGACGGAACAGGTTGTGACGAGGACGACGGCTCGGTCATCGACGTGCTCGTCGTCTACACGAACGTCGCCCGGATCGACGCCGGCGGCACGGCCGCCCTTGAGGCCTTGATCGACATGGCGGTCACGGTTACCAACGACGCGTACGTCAACAGTTCGATCGCGTTCCAGCTCAACGCCGTCCATGTCGCCGAAGTCAACTACGGCGAGGACGGATTCTACCTCGATCACCTCGATCGCCTGCGCAATCCGAATGATGGATACATGGACGGTGTTCATCAACTGCGTGACGAGCACCGCGCCGATCTCGTTGCACTCATCGTGGCCGACACCTCCGCTGGTGGTCAGGCCTACCTGTTCGGGGGTGAAGAATACGCGTTCAGCGTGACGACCTGGGATTGGGCTGCCGACTTTCGGATCCTCGCCCACGAGATCGGTCACAATCAGGGGTGTTGTCACGCCCCCGGTGACGGCGGAGGTTGCGAAAACGGTGGCTTGTTCGACTACTCGAACGGTCGTCGATTCAACGGCAACAGCGGGACGCTCTGGCGCACGGTGATGGCGTATGACCCCGGTTCTGTAATCTCGAACTTCTCCAATCCGGATGTTCTCTTCGACGGCCAGCCCACGGGGGTCCCCGCGGGGTCACCTGACTCCGCCGACAACGCGCGAACGATCAACGAGACGGCTTACACGATCGCCAACTACCGTCTCGGGTGCGCCGTGCCCGCCACGTGCTTCACCGAGGACTGTAACGACAACGACATCCGCGACGAGTGCGACATCGCATCCGGCACGAGCCTCGACGACAACGGCAACGGCATCCCCGACGAGTGTGAGATCGGAGCCTGCTGCCTGGGGGTGAGTTGCGCGTCGGACACGGCGCAGGTTGATTGCAGCAGCGCCGGCGGCACCTTCCAGGGCGTGGGCACGACGTGCGCGCCGACCCCCTGCCTCCCGTCGTGCTCGGCGGACGTGAGCGGCAACGGCCAAGTGGACTTCAACGACATCCTCACGGTGATCGGAGCATGGGGACCGTGCGGCGTGCCGTGTCCGGCGGACCTGAGCGGCAACGGCCAGGTGGACTTCGCCGACGTGGTCGCGATCATCGGCCAGTGGGGTCCGTGCCCCAGCTCCGCCGCGTGCTGCTTCCTCACCGGCGCGTGCCTCGACACGCCGGAAACGGAGTGCCTCGCCCAGGGCGGCGAGATGCAGGGCCCGCTGAGCACCTGCGCCACCGTGTCGTGCCAGGCCGATGCCTGTGCGGTCTCCCAGGAGAGCTGTCTCGAAGAGCACGCCACCGGCGGATGCAACCATCCGGCCTGCTGCGCGGCCGTCTGCGCGACGGACGTGTTCTGCTGCGACTTCCAGTGGGACGACCTGTGCGCCCAGACGGCGGGAGAGATCTGCGGTCTCCAGGCGTGCTGCCTGGCCGACGGCTCATGCCTCGAGGTGACGCCATCGGAGTGCACGGGCCTCGCAGGCACCCCGGCCGGACCGGGCACCCAGTGCAGCACCACGGCCTGCGGCGATCCGTGCGAAAACGCGACCGGCTCCTGCTACGAGGCCCACGAGACCCCGGGGTGCGACGATCCCGCCTGCTGCGCGACGGTGTGCGACATCGACTCGTTCTGCTGCGATTTCAACTGGGACCAGGTCTGCGCCGACACCGCCCAGACCGCCTGCGACGGCCCCTGATCGCGCGTCGCAAGACCCACCCACGGCATGAGAGAACGAAGAAAGCGGACAGGGCGGGATTCGAACCCGCGGTACCGGTTTCCCGATACGCCGGTTTAGCAAACCGGTGCCTTCAGCCGCTCGGCCACCTGTCCGGAAGACACAGCATCTTTGCACCCGTGCCCGGAAGCGTCAAACCGGGGCCCGGCGGAAGCCGGTTCGGGCCACCGGCCGGATCGGTCGTGTCGACGGCACACACCGAAAATGCCCAAAAAACGGGGATTTCACACGTATCCGCCCTCGCTCGCGAGCGACAAAAAGTCAGAAAACCCCTTGTTTTGCAGGGGGAAAGTGGTTGTGTCAGCCACCGAACGCCGATACCCTTCGCGCGGACAGAGCCGATTTTCGGCCTGCCAGTCAGCGAAAGGATTCACCGATGGCAAAGAAGAGGACCACGACGAGGTCCAAGAAGAAGACCACGAGGAAATCGACCACGGAGGTCAAGCCCCGCACCAAGAGCCAGATCTTTGGCGAGATCGCGGAGAAGACGGAGCTCACGCGCCGCGAAGTCGCCAGCGTCTTCGACGAGATGCACGTCCTCATGAAGAAGGACCTCGGCCGCCGCGGTCCCGGCCAGTTCACCGTCCCCGGCCTCATGAAGGTCGTCAAGGTGCACAAGCCGCGCCGCGCCGCGCGGAAGAACGTCCCCAACCCGTTCCGACCGGGTGAGTTCATGGACATCGCCGCCAAGCCCGCGACCAACGTGGTCAAGGTGCGCCCGCTCAAGGCGCTGAAGGAGATGGTCTGACCGCGAACCGCGCCACGACCCGTCGATGCACGCGCTGACCGCGCGCTGACTGATCGACGACCTCGTTCGTTCTGAAACCGCCGGACCTCTGTCCGGCGGTTTTCTGTGCGCGTCATGACCCCGGACACGGTCCCCAGGCGCCGAAGAGCTGCAGCACATCGCTGAAGCCGACGTTGCCGTCGCGGTCGAGGTCGGCCAGGCACACGGGCGGGCAGATGCCCCACTGGGCGATCACCAGCAGCAGGTCGCCGAAGTCGACGGTGAGGTTACCGTTGATGTCTTCCGGGCAAACCTCGCACTCGTCCACGATCCCGTCGCCGTCGAGGTCGAATCCGGTGGACTCGTAGCGCACGCTCACCTGGATGAAGGTCGGATCGTCGCAGAATTCGTTGATGTTCGGAGAGGGGATCATCATGATCTCGATCCCGCCGCCCAGGATGGAGTCGTTGAACGTCGCCGCGTCGAGGATCATGGTCGTGGTGTCCGGTTCGCCCGGGCAGCACGTCCCCGAGTTGCCGAAGATGTCACCCAGGGCGTTGCCGTTCAGATCGACGCTGACGAAGCCGGCGCAGAGTTCGGCCCGGCTCCGGAACGTCAACCTCACGGTGTCGGCCGCGAGCGGCGGGTCGGCGAGGAAGTACGTCTGGGGCGCGCCCGCGCCGAAGGGGCCAAGCTCGTCGGACTCGGCGCTGAACTCACCTGATGTCAGGTCGCAGAAGTCCGGTCTTCCGTTGGCGTTGCAATCCTCCGCCGAGCCGTCGGCGATCTCGCACACGTCGGCGATGCCGTTGGCGTCGCAGTCGTCCTCGCAGACGTCGGGCAGCCCGTTGCCGTCGCAGTCCTCCAGGCTGCCCTCGCCGATCTCACATTCGTCGAGGATCATGTTGCCGTTGCAGTCGCCGGCACCGAACGGAAGCAGGGCAAGAAAGGCGTCGACGATGGCCAGCGCGTCGGCGTCCTCGAGCCTCCGGCCGAGGGTGCGGGAAACGAGGAGGTAGAAGACCTCGTTGCGATCGAGCAGTCCCGAGACCGTGTCGTCATCGCCGTCGGTGGTGCTCGGGATGGTGTGCGTCAGCCCGGCCAGCGGGCCGGGCACGATGATGATGTGGTTGACCGATGAATCGCCGGCGCTGTGGACCCGTTTGACGAGCACGGCGAATGACACGAAGTTGAACGTGACCTCCGCGTCGAAGCCGTCCACCGTGCCGCTGCCGTCGGCGCCGAGGTTTCCGGAGATCATGAACGTGTCGATGTCGACATCGACCGCGGCCATGACGAAGAGCCCGTCGGTCTTCGACGTGAAGTAGCGGCTTCCCACGCCGAACGATGCGTCCGCATCCATGACCACCGAACCCGTGTATGGGATGCTCGACGCCAGATCGGTGTTCAGGATGTTGCCCCCGTCGTACATGTCGCCGCCACCGTCATTGATGCTGCTGCCGCTTACGCCATCGCTGAAGTTGAAACGGTTCGGCACGAGCGCCGCAATGTCGTCGGCACCCGCCGTCAGGTCGGCGAGGAGCATGTCGGCGTCGACCTCGCCGAGGCCGACGTCGCACTCGTCGGGGATCCCATTGGAGTTACAGTCGTTCTCCGTGCCGCCGGCGATCCCGCACGCGTCCACGATGCCGTTGCCGTTGCAATCGAGCCTCGGATCCAGCACGTCGCACTCGTCGGGGATGCCGTTGCCGTTGCAGTCCTGGCTCGCGCCACCGGTGATGTCGCACTCGTCGGGGAATCCGTTGTCGTTGCAGTCGTTCTCGCACTCGTCCGGGGTCCCGTTGCCGTTGCAGTCCATGCTGATCCCGCCGGCAATGTCGCACGAGTCGGGAACACCGTTGAGGTTGCAGTCGTCGCCGGCCCCCCCGAGGTACTCGAGCGTGACCGTGACGAACGAGCCGCCACAGGAGCCGACCGACGACGACGGCTGGACGTTCACGAGGATCTCGTCGGCCCCGCCGATAGCGGTGTTGAAGGTGGTTGCGTCCACGAGGAGCGAGCCCTGGACGACCACGCGTGGCGAAGCGCGCGTCGCCTCCAACGCGCTCTGGTTGTTCATGCAGCCCCTGGCTGGCATCCCGATCTCACAGAGCGTCTTGCCGGTTCGCCTGTCGTGTGGATCCAAAGTACCGACCGAGGAGGTGCTCGACCTGCTGAGGAACGGGTAATCGGCCCCAAACGGGGCGGGATTCCCGTGGTCGATGTCCGGGGGAGAGCTAGGCTCGGATTGCGATGTCCCAGCATTAGCGACGGTCACGCCGAGCGGCGTCAGATGTGTAGCGCACTCCAGGTGCTTTGGTCATGGCGCCAGAGTCGGGGGTGGGACTCATGAATGCGAATGTGGTCTGTCTTGGCGTCCCCTTCGTCATCGCGCCCATTCTGGTGCTGTGTCTCCGACCTCTCTTCTCGCTGTTCCTGGAAGAGGGGCTGGTGCTGTTCACCGACCGTCTGGTGAACCACGATCAGACGGCGTACCTCGCCGGGCGTCTCGCGGCCGCGAACGTCTTGTTCCTGCTGGCGGTATGGACGATCTCGTTTTCCTGCGCGATGCTGGATGTGCCGCTCGCGCTGAGCGCCATCCCCACGCTCGTAGGCGTGCCGGTGGCATTGGCGGTGACCGTTCTGATGGTTCGCAAACGCGTAGGTCTGGATCGAAGACACGCAATGCTGGTAGGCCTTCTGGCGTTTGCGGGTGGCAATCTCCCGCTCTTTCTGCTCGTGCCGACCATCCTCGCGCTCCAGTAGAGTGGCGCCGGCTCGCCTCCCGGCGGTCGCCGGCGAAGGGTGGAATAAGGCCCCGGGGCCCGGGTCCTTTCACTGACGGCACGACCGAGGTCCGGTCGGCCGAGACAACCCCCGACGCACGGAGAAACACGATGAAGACGCATGCACGAACGGCATGCCGTGCGCGGTCACCGCGCCGGCTCACTCGCACGATCCTCCCCCTCGCCCTGCTCGCAACGCTCATTGCGGCGACCCCCGCGATGGCGCAGAACCGGAACCGACCGGGCAACGGCGGGTACGGGAACGGGAATGGCAACGGCTACGGACACGGAAACGGACACCGGCACAACACGCCGGTGTACGTCGAGCCCTGCCAGCCGCCGACCTGGCGGGAGATCCAGTTCGATCGCGGCTACGAGGCGGGCAAGAGGGACGGCTACGCCAACGGCTTGCAGGACGGTCGCTACCGCAACCCGTTCTGTGACACGCCGACCCGACGCCTGAAGCGGAAGGCGCAGCCGTTCCGACGCGGCTACCGCAAGGCCTATGCCGACGCGTACGCCGACGGCTTCCGCCGCGGCAACAAGCCGCGTCACGGCCGACGCGGCCAGCAGGTGCGCCGCCGGCCGAGAAGCCGGTTCAGTTGGGTGTGGTCCTGGTAAGAACCTCCTCGCCTCCCCGCGCGATCAGCGCCCGGTCCGAAAGGGCCGGGCGTTGTCGCGTCCTGCTGTCTCCCAATCGATTCAGAATTCGCATTTCGAAATCCGCAACCCGCAACCCCAAGTCCTTGATCCACGATTCTCAATGCCGATTTGCATTGCCAATCGTGGATCGGGGATCGGGGATCGGGGATCAAGGACTTGGGGTTTCGGGTTGCGGATTGCGGATTTCGAATTCCGAAGTGGAAGACGCTCAACTCCCCCAGGCCGCGATCTGGCGGAGGAGATCGGCGAACTCGACGACGCCGTTGCGGTCGATGTCGGCGGGGCAGCACGCTTCCCCGCACGCGCCCCACGCGCCGATGAGCGTCAGGAGATCCGAGCTCCCGACGACGCCGTTGGCATCGAGATCGCCGACGCGGATGGCCGCCGACGCGCCGACCTGCTCGTACGCGCCCATGTCGACGATCGCCGGCGCCCCGCAGCCCGTGTTCGCCGACGCCGCGACGTCGGCGAACCTTGGCGCGCCGGCGAGATCACGCGGCGTTCGTTCGAAGAGGTCGTCGTCCGTATCGAGGTCGTACCCGTCGCGCGGCACGTCGCCGTTGCTCCCGGCGTCGACGCACGTGGACCCGATGCCGAGACGCAAGTCGCCGTAGTCGTCGTCCTCGGTGCCCCAGTCGCCGTCAGCGCCGGGCGTCGGCACCTCGACGAACACGGGATCGCCGTCGATGTTCCCCGGTCCGTCGATGCCGCCGAGCACCGACGAATGCCGAACGACGTAGGAGCTTCCGAACGGCCCCACCACGATCTCCCCTCCGGGGTTGCCCCACACCACGCTGTTCGTGATGAGCGGATCGGAGGAGTCGCGGCTGCTGAGACCGCCGCCCTCGATTGCGGTGTTCGCGGTGAACGTGCAGTTCGTGAAGGTCGGGAAGCTCTGGAACCAGTTGTCGATCGCGCCGCCGAAGCCGGAGAACTCCCCGTTGGCCTCGTTGCCCACGAACACGCAGTTCATGAACCACGGGCTGCTGCGGAAGTTCTGCACCGCCCCGCCGTCACCCGCCGTGTTCCCGTGGAACGAGCAGTCCACGACCGTCGGAAGCTCCCCGGCGTCGAACAGCTCGTTGTACATGGCCCCCCCGCCGAACAACGTCGTGTTGCGCGTGAACGTGCAGTCGCGGATCGTCGGGAGGCCGATGTAGTTGGCCATCGCGCCCCCACCGTTGAACAGCCCGCCGACGGACGTGTTCCCCGTGAACGCACAGTCCACGACGAGGGCATTGCTCTCGAAGGCGTTCGTGACGCCGCCGCCGCCGTCGCCGCCCGCCGCGGTGTTGTTCGTGAAGTCGCAACCGACGATGATCGCGTTGCTGTCCTCGTTGTAGAGCCCCCCGCCCGTCTCGCCGACGTTGCCGGTGAACGTGCAGTCGGTGAAGGAGATCGGCTCGCCTTCGTTCCAGACGCCCCCCCCGTCGTTGGCGGTGTTGCCGATGAACGAGCAGCCGGTCACCGTGGTGACGCTGAGCTTGTTGTAGAGCCCGCCCCCGTGGAACGCGACGTTCTCCACGAACATGCACGCGGTCAGCGACTGCACGCCCCGCTCGAACCAGATGCCGCCCCCGCCCTCGCCGCTGGCGACGTTGCCGGTGAACGTGCAGTCCACGAGCGTGGCGTCGGCGAAGTCCCCGTAGATCGCCCCGCCCTTCGGAGCGACGTTGTCGGTGAACGTGCACCCGGCAAGCGTCGTCAGGCTGTTCTCCTTGCCGTAGAGCGCGGCCCCGCGCGCGGCCTGGTTGCCTTCGAAGTGACACCCCGTGTACACGACGTGGCGGCTGCCCTTGTTGTACGCGCCGCCGCCGTCCACCGGCGTGGTGTTGTTGATGAAGGTGCAGTCGATGACCTGGGTCGCGGCGTGGAGGTGCGAGTACAGCCCGCCCCCGAAGCTCTCGGAGTGGTTGTCTCGGAACGTGCAGCGGATCAGCGTGGTGTCGCCGTGGTCGTTGACGGTGCCGTGGTTGAGCTGCCAGTTGTCGCGGAACGTGCAGTCCACGAGCCTGGGCTGAGAGAAGTAGACGTTGACCGCGCCGCCCTGGTCCTTGCTCTCCGGCGAGGCGCCGTGGTGCGGGCCGTCGGCGCGGGCACCCGAGACCGTCACGCCCTCGAGCCAGGCGGTGTCGTCCACGTCCACCGCCACCACGACCTGGTAGCTGTTCTCATCCGAGTTGGCGAACTCGGCGCCGTCGTTGCCGAGGATGTCTCCGCTGAGGATCGTCTCGAACGCCGCGATGTCGCGGGCGTCGGGGTCGGTCGCTCCGATCCCGGCGTAGCCGCCGCGCACCGCGACGCCGTTCATGAGACCGAACGCCTCGTCCCGGTCGCCCGGCGCCCTTTCGGCCCCGCGATCGGGAAGGTACGTGCCCTGGCCGATCCGGATCTCGGTGACCGCGCCGCCGGAGGCGGCCGCGGCGGCGAGGGCATCCTGGAGCTGGCGGTGAGCGGTGGCCCAGGTGAGGCCGTCCCCGCCTTCCGGCGCGTCGTCATCCACGTACAGCTCCGAGGCGATCGCCCCCGGCGCGATGGCCAGCATCGCCGCCGTCATCAGGATCGCGGTTGCCCAACGCATGCTCGGACCCATTCGTGGCACCTTCCTCCTCGGTTCTCGCGAACCGAAGACAATCCTCACCCGCGCTTCCGGGCCGGTCAAGGAGCAACCACGCGATCGTGGGGTCGTATTCCGTTCCGGGGCTGCTACGACTACCTTTTCGTGTGATGAGCCTGCCCCCGAACCGCGGACACGTCCCTACCGAGCAGCGTCACGAGGCGTCCGGCGACCTCGACGCCCTGGGTACGCCCGACGCGATCGCGCTCATGGTCGAGGACCACCGGCGCGTGGCCGACGCGCTCGACGAGGCGCGCGGCGTCCTCGCCCGCTTCATCGACGACCTCGTGGATCGAATGCGCGCCGGCGGCCGGCTCGTCTACGTCGGCGCCGGAACATCCGGCCGTCTCGGCGTGCTCGACGCGGCGGAGTGCCCGCCGACGTTCCGCTCCGAGCCCGGCCGCGTCGTCGGGATCATCGCCGGCGGCGACCGCAGCCTGCGCGTCTCCTCGGAGGGACGCGAGGACGAGCGCGACGGCGCCGCGGCGGCGCTCGCGGAACTGGAGCTGACCAATCGCGACACCGTCCTCGGCATCGCCGCCGGTGGGACGACGCCGTACGTGCTCGGCGCGTTGCCGATCGCGCGGGGCGCGGGCGCGATGACGGGCCTGCTCACGTGCGCGACCCCGGACCCCGCGCCGGAGGCGTGCGATCACCTCATCCTCCTCGACACGGGACCGGAGCTGCTCACCGGCTCGACGCGCCTCAAGGGCGGCTCGGTCACGAAGCTCGCCCTCAACGTGATCACGACCGTCGCCTTCACGCGGCTCGGCAAGGTCTACGGCAACCTGATGGTGGACGTCCGCGCGACCAACGACAAGCTCCGCGACCGTGCGATCCGCATTCTCGGCGAGCTGTGCCCCGGCACGGGCCGCGCCGAGGCCGCCGCCTGCATCGAGCGCGCCGGGGGCGACCTCAAGACAGCCGTCGTCATGCGCACGCTCGACCTCGACTGCCCGGGCGCCAAAGCGTTGCTGCAACGCCACGACGGTCGTCTCCGCGACGCACTCGAGCGCTGATCACGACCCGCCGCCGCCCCGCAGGTGCCGCCAGAGGAACTCCACCCTCCTTCTCTGCGCGTCGGGGCCGAGCCCGTGTCCCCGGTCCGGGTACAGCATGATCTCGAAGTCCTTGCCCGCCTCCTGGAGCGCCTTCACGAGCTGCCACGTGTTGTTCGGATGCACGTTGTCGTCCACCATCCCGTGCAGCAGCAGCAGCCGGCCCCGCAGGTTCTCAGCGTGCTGAACGCATGACCCGGCGTCGTATCCCTCGGCGTTTTCCTGCGGCGTGCGCATGAAGCGCTCGGTGTAGATCGTGTCGTAGTTCCGCCAGTCCGTGACCGGCGCCCCCGCCACGGCGACGTGGAAGACGTCCGGATACCGCAGGACCGCCAGCGCGGCCATGTAGCCCCCGTAGGAGTGACCGTGGATGCCGACGCGATCGCCGTCGACGTACGGACGCCGCGCGAGCGCGCGCACGCCCGCGGCCTGGTCGTCCAGATCCACCGTCCCGAGCTTCCCGTACACCGCGTCCTTGAACGCCTTGCCGCGACCGGCCGTACCACGGTTGTCGATCTTCGCCACGAGGAAGCCGAGCTCCGTCGCCGGATGCGCCGGACGGTACGTGTTGCGCACGCCCTTGGATCCGGGCCCGCCGTAGACCTCGACGAGCAGCGGGTAGCGGCGCCCGGGGTCGAACCCGCGTGGCTTGTGAAGCCAGCCGTACAGCTCGGTCCGCCCATCGGCGGCGGTGAAGGTGAACAGCTCCGGCGCCGGCGGCGGTGGTCCCACCGGTGCGTCGGCGGAATCCAGGCAGCCGGCGATCCGCTCGGGGTCGGGCTCGGCGAGCGTGACGAGGCGGGTGCCGTCGATGTCGTGGAGCGTGGTGATCGGCGGGTCGGTGACCGTCTCGCAACGCGTGATGAAGAACCGACCGTTGGGCGCCATCGCGACGGTGTGGTGGCCGTCGGCGCTCGTCAGCCGGCGGGCGTCGGTGCCGTCGAGATCGACGCGATACAGGTGGACGTCGAGCGGCTCGTGCTCGTCGTAGGCGCGGTAGAACAGCACGCCCGCGTCACCCATCTTCTCCTTCACCTGCGCGATGCCGATCACCGGACCGCCGTTGCGCGTGAGCGTGGCGATCCGCGCGCCGTCGAGGTCGCGCAGCTCGTACTGGGCCCGTCCGGTGCGCTCCGTGCGCCAGATGAACCGGTGGCCGTCGGCGAGGAAGCGCATCGTCGGACGGTTGTCCTGCCACGTCTCCTGCGTCTCGGTCACGATGCGTCGCCGCGCGCCGGAGTCGAGGTCGTACGCCTCCACGTGCAGAACGTTCTGGTGCCGGTTCGTCCGATTCACGAGCAGGGTGTGCCCGTCGGGGGCGAAACGCACGAAGTAGACGTACCACTCCCCGCCGTCGTCGTCGGTCGTGTCGAGACGACGGGTGATGCCGGTGTCGAGGTCGTAGACGTGCAGCGACGCGATCGGGTTCGCCTCGCCCGGCTTGGGGTATCCCTCGATGAGCGTGCTCGTGCGGCGCGCGGTCAGCCCGCCGACGAGGTAGAAATCCGGCACGTCGCGTTCGTCGAACTCGTAGTAGACGAGCCGGCGCGAGTCGTCGGACCACCACATCGCGCGGTTCTGGCGAAGCTCCTCGCCGTAGACCCAGCTCGCGGTGCCGTAACGGTGCTTGCGGTGACCGTCGGTGGTGACGGGGATCTCCGCGACGAGCGCGGCGGGATCGGACGCCGCCTTCCCCTCGCCGTCGTCGGTCTCCGAATCCTCGGCGTCGGCGCGCTCGATGATCACGTTCCAGTCACGGCACACCGCGACCCACTGCCCGTCCGGCGACTCCTCGCGGGCGCGCTGGCGACCGCGTCCGGGGCCGCGGCGCCCCCCGCCGCGGCGGGCGCCGGCGCGCGGCCGTCCGTCGGCGTCGGCGTCATCGAGCGACTGCACGTCGCCCGTGTCGAGGTCGCACGCGTACCGCTCACCGAGCCTCGTGAACAGGACGCGATCACGCTGCCAGCGGATCCGCGTCACGCTGCCGCCGGAGTCGAAGTTCCGCAGCGCGTCGGCGGCGGCACGGTAGCGCTCGTAGTCCGCCGGCGGAAGCTCGACGGCGACGCTCATCGACGGCGCGGGTTTCGCGAGTACCGGCGCCGCGGGCGTGGTCGCGCACCCAGGGCCCATCCACGCGACGGCCAGGATCGAAACGACGATCGCGCGAAGCGGGCTCACGAGCGCCTCCTACCCCACGCGGGCCGCGGCCTGGAACTCGCTCATCCGTTGGTCGATCTCGGCGCGCGTCAGCCGGGCCAGCCGGTCCAGCGAGAACGACTCGATCGCGAAGCTGGCCGTCACCGTGCCCCACGCCAGCGCCGTCTGGATCGAGAAGAAGTCCGTCATGCCGACCGACGCGATGTGCCCCATCATGCCGCCGGCGAACGAGTCGCCGGCCCCGGTGGGATCGACGACCTGGTGGGCCTCGGCGGGATACGCCGGAAGCGTGGCGACGTCGTCGCCGTGGACGAAGATGCAGCCGTGCTCGCCCTTCTTGATGACCGCGAAGGTCGGGCCCATCTCCAGGATCTTGCGCGCCGCCGAGATCGGGTTGGTGATCTCGGTGAGCTGCTCGGCCTCCTGGTCGTTCATCACCACGCCGTCGACCTTCGACAGCAGGGTCATCAACTCCGGGTGCGCGATGTTGATCCAGAGATCCATCGTGTCCGCCACGGCGAGCTTGCGTTCGGGGAAGTGATCCAACAGACGCGCCTGCTCGGCGGGATGCGTGTTGGCGAGGAAGACGAACTCGCTGTCGCGGTACGCGTCGGGCACGGGCGGTCCCGGTTCGTCGAGAACGCCGAGTTCGGTGAACAGCGTCTCCCGCGAGTTCATGTTGTCGTGATAGCGCCCGCCCCACGCGAACGTGCGGCTCTCGGAGCGGACCTGGAGACCCTCGAGGCAGACGCCCTCGAAGCCCTCGAGGACCTTGCGGTGCTCGTCCGGCCAGTCCCCGCCCGCCGCCGCGACCACGCGCACGGGCGCGTGAAACGAAGCTGCCGCGGCGAAGTACGTGGTGGAGCCTCCGAGCACGCCCTCGGCCGAGCCGGTGGGCGCGTGGATGGTGTCGATTCCTACGGATCCGGTGACGATGAGTGGCATGGGGAGGAGTATAGGAAACAACATTGCCGAGGGGGCGGGGCGCTCCGCGCGACGGTCGACCTACCGCTGCGCCGGCGTCCTGCCGGCTCCTCTTACGGTTGGGGGGTTGCGCGCCGGGCGCGCAAGGTGGTCGTAGGGCAGCGTGGCGACGCCGCGTCCTGCGGCTCATTCAGGGTAGGCCTTGCGTTCTCAAACTCGCCGGCATCCTGCCGGCTACTGCCAAGGCTCGTTTGGACGTGGGTTCTTCTATATGAGTGCGGCCCTCCGGGCCGCAGGGAACCGTGCAATTCCGCCGGCGTCCTGCCGGCTCCCGCACGGCGCGGCGACCGCGCGCGGCG
>JAAELP010000012.1 GCA_024226535.1 Planctomycetota bacterium
GAGCCTTCCGAACCAGGGTGATCTCCCGGTGGTCGCGGTCGGCGAAGAGGAGGCCTTCACGGTCCCCGCCGCGGACGATCTGCTCGAGATGTTTGAAACCGAGGACGATGAGGCCGCGGAAGCCGCCGAGGTCGAGGATGGCGACGACACCGCGGACGCCGCCGGTGCCGCCGCCGAGACGACGCCCGAGGCCGAGTCCACCGAGCCGACCGAGACGCCCGCGGCCCCGTGACCGGCCGCGACGAGTCCGACGACGCCGTTCCGCCGGCGTCCCCGACCACCCCGACGCCGGAATCCGGCGAAGGCAAGGGAACGGGCGAAGGCGAGCGACCGGGCGAGACCGAGGATGCCGCGCTCTTCGACGCCGGCGGCAAGGTGGACCGCGATGCGATCTACCGCCAGCACGAGACCCGGTCCGACGACGACACGCCGGTGCAGGTCCGGCTCGAACTGACCCGGGACCTCAAGAAACGGCTCGACCGCTATCTCGTCGATCGCATCCCCTTCATGAGTCGGACCGCCTTGCAGCGGCTCATCGACGAGGACGCGGTCACCGTGAACGGTCGTCGACCGAAGGCGAGCACGCGACTCCGGCTCGGCGACGTGGTCGAGGCGGTGCTCCCCCCCCCGCCCTCGAACGAGATCCCCCCCGAGAACATCCCGCTCGACGTGCTGTTCGAGGACGACCATCTGATCGTCCTGAACAAGCAGCCCGACATCATCGCCCACCCGGCGCGGGCCATGAAGTCGGGGACCATCGTCAACGCCCTGAGCTGGCGCTTCCGCCACGAGACGTCCGGCGGACTCTCCTCGGTCGGCGAGGAATTCGCCCGTCCCGGCGTGGTGCATCGCCTCGATCGGTTCACGTCCGGCGCCATGGTCGCGGCGAAGACCGACACCGCCCACTGGCGACTCGGCCACCAGTTCCAGGCCCGTACCGTCGACAAGCGGTATCTCGCGATCGTCCACGGCGTGGTGCGTCGCGATCAGGACCTGATCGATCTTCCGCTCGGGCGTCACCCCAGGATCTTCGACCGCTACGCGGTTCGTCACGACGAGGCCGGCAAGGAGGCGCGGACGATCTACCGCGTCCGCGAACGGTACGACGGCTTCACGCTCGTCGAGCTCCAGCTCCTCACCGGTCGCACCCATCAGATCCGAATCCACCTCTCGGAGATCGGCCATCCGATCGTCGGCGACGACTACTACGGTGGACGGAAGCTCCCCCGCCGGGCGGTGGTCCCGAAGCGTGCCGAAGCCGACGGCCGATCGAGCGACGCCCCGCTGATGGCCCGGCAGGCCCTCCATGCGGCGCGGCTCGAGTTCGATCATCCGATCGCCGGAGACCGGCGCACCTTCGAGGCGCCGCTCTGGCCGGACATCCGCGGCTTCCTCGATGCCCTCCGCGAGCACCGCGAACCCGTCCCGGTCGAATCGGCCGAGGCGATCGTGGACATCGATCGGGACGTCCGCGAGGACTGAACCGCGACCCGGTCAGCGCAGTTTCACGAGCGCGAACGCCGCCATCGAGAGCACGATGGTGATCAACCAGAATCGCGTCACGA
Source organism: Planctomycetota bacterium (assembly GCA_024226535.1). GTDB lineage: Bacteria > Planctomycetota > Phycisphaerae > Phycisphaerales > SM1A02 > JAAELP01. The sequence goes on from JAAELP010000012.1 coordinate 1,566, forward strand.
CCTGCTGCTCGCTCCATCCGCCCAGATGGAAGTGGTGATGGATCGGACTGCAGCGCAGAAGACGTCGACCCTTCCCGGTGCGGATCCTCGTGAACTTGAACCAGCCGACCTGCAGCACGACGCTTCCCATCTCGAGGAAGAAGATGCCGCCGATCACCACGAGCAGCGCCTCCTGGCGGATCGCGACCGCGAGGTAGCCGAGCAGCCCGCCGAGCGCGAGGCTTCCGGTGTCGCCCATGAAGACCATCGCGGGACTCGAGTTGAACCAGAGGAATCCGAGGCACGATCCGATCATCGCGCCGGCGACCACCATCAGGTCCGCCGTTCCCGGCACGTGCGGCACCAGCAGGGACTGGGCCTCGACCTGACTTCCCGCGATGTGCACCAGGATCATGAAGGCGACCGAGGCGAAACCCACCACGCCGGCCGCGAGTCCGTCCATGCCGTCCGAGATGTTGACGGCGTTGCTGGTACCCGCGATCACCAGGGTGCCGAGCAGCACGAAGCCGCCGAGTCCGAGCACCATCACGCTCGGATTGAGCGGGAGCCCGAACATCGTCTCACCGCCGTCGGCGAAGGGATCCGCTTCGACGGGCGTGTCCCAGGTCTTCTGGAACGGCAGGTTCAGCACGCGGGCCGAGTCCTGCCAGATCTCCGCCTGGGCGCCGACCCCGCCGATGGGATTGACCGTGGCCTGCGTGAAGATGACCCACGAGAAGAGCGCGGCGAGCCCGAGCTGGAAGAGCAGCTTCTCCCACGGCAGCAGGCCGTCCCGGGATCCGGGCGTCCGCCGGGCGGAGGTGAGCTTCAACCAGTCGTCGAACATCCCGAGCACCGAATACGCGACGAGCACCGCGATCGCGAGGTGGATGTAGCGACTTCGAAGTTCCGCGAGCAGCAGGATCGTGATCAGGATCGAGCCGCAGATCAGGATCCCCCCCATCGTCGGGGTGCCGGCCCGCGATCGCATGAGGTCGTTGAGGTCCGCGTTGTGGAACTCCGGGGAATCGCCGACCTTCTGCCGGAGCAGCCAGCGGATGACGGGGCGTCCGAACGCGAGCACCAGCCCGAACGAGACGAGCACCGCGAGGAACGCTCGGAACTCGACCTGGAACACGACTTGGAGGATCCGGATGAGGCCGGTCTCCTCGAGCGGCCCCTTCAACGATTCCACGAGGTGATAGATCAACCGCGAGCCTCCCAGTTTTCCAGAATCGACACGACCACCTTGTCCAGCCCCACCGCGCGGGATCCCTTGAACAGGATCGCATCTCCGGCCGCGACGTGCTCCGCGAGCAGCGTCGCCGCCGCATCACCGTCCGCGACCTGATGCAGCCCGCCCTCGAACCCGGCGTTCCGGGCGCCTCGGCCGATCGCCGCGACGTCGTCGCCGCCCACCAGCACGATCTCGTCCGACACGTTCGCGGCCACCGCGCCCACCGCTTCGTGGAGGGACGCCGACCGCGTTCCGAGCTCCCGCATTCCGCCCAATACCGCGATCCGGCGGGTGGCCGTGGTCGAGATCTCCGCGAACGTCTCGAGCGACGCCCGCATCGACTCGGGATTCGCGTTGTACGTGTCGTCCACGACCTCGATGCCGTTCACCACGTGGCGGACGAACCGCATCGGGGGCGGCTCGAGTTCCGCGAGTCTCCGGGCGATGTCGGCGTCGGCGACCCCCAGCCGACGGGCGAGCTCGACCACCGCGATCGCGTTGATCGCGTTGTGTCGGCCGTCGAGACCGACGTCACCGGTGAAGTCACCGAGTTCGATCGTCTGTCCGCCGCCCGACCGCACCGACCGGTCCAGCAACCTTCGATCGGCGGCGCCGGCGTCGCCGTAGGTCACGATCGCCCCGCCGGCCGCGCGTCGGCCGGCGATCTCCTCGGCGATCACCTCGGCATCGACGTTCACGATCGCGGTGCCGGCGTTCTTCGCCACCGCGTCGATCAAGGCGGCTTTTTCAGCCGCGATGGCGGCCTCCGACCCGAACCCGCCGAGGTGGGCCCGCCCGACGCCGGAAAGGATGCCGATCGCCGGGTCGGCGATTCCGGCGAGGTGGCCGATTTCGCCGGGGGCGTTGGTGCCGATCTCCAGCAGCACCCAGCGATCGTCCTCGCGGGCCTCGAGGATCGTGAGCGGCACGCCGAGATCGTTGTTGAAACTGCGGATGCTCGCGGTGCCCGGACCGAGTTCCGCGAGGACCCGCTCCGCCATGGAGCGGATCGTGGTCTTGCCGGAGGAGCCGGTGATTCCGATCACCACGCCGCGGAGTCGACGTCGATGGTCTCGTGCGAGCGCCGCCAGGGCCGGGCGGATCTCGGCGACCGCGATCCCGGGCAGGCCTTCGGGCAGCTTCCCGCCGCCGTCGAGAAACCGTGATTCGACGAGGGCTGCGGTCGCCCCGGCGTCGCGAGCGGCCTCCAGATGATCATGTCCATCGTGACGATCTCCGGGGATCGCGACGAAGAGCCGTCCCCCAAGCGTCGCGCGGGTGTCCGTGCCGACCCCGTGCACTTCCGGATCTTCTGGTTCGTCGTGACCGGCGCGGGCTCGATCACCGACCGGACGACCCCCGACGATGTCGGCGATTTCGCGGAGACGTCTGCGAATCAAAGGGCCGCCTCCCCACGTCTGCGGGCGAGGGCGGCCGCCGCCACCTCCACGTCGTCGAAGTGCCGCCGCTCGGTTCCGACGATCTGGTAGTCCTCGTGCCCCTTGCCCGCGATCACGATCACGTCACCGGGGTCGGCAGTGGCGATCGCATGATCGATGGCCAACGACCGATCGACCTCCGGGTGGATCCGGTCGAGTCGGCCGGCATCGCACGCCGCGACGATCTCCGCCACGATCGCCTCGGGCGGTTCGGTCCGGGGATTGTCACTCGTCACCACCACGCGGTCCGCCCCGTCGAGCGCGGCCCGCATCATGCGGGGCCGCTTGGTGCGATCCCGATCGCCACCGGCCCCGAAGACGATGATCAGCGCCGCGTCGGGCGGAACCTCCGGCCGAACGCCGGCGAGGACGTTGACGATGGCGTCGTCGGTGTGGGCGTAGTCGACGAAGACGCGAACCTCGTCCGCCGGCCCGTGGACGGGCTGGAGCCGACCCCGCGGAGCCTCGATCGTCTCCAGTGCGGCCACGATCGCCGACCAGTCCGCGTTGAAGGAGAACGCCATCGCCGCCGCCGCCGCGACGTTGAAGGCGTTGTGATCACCCACGAGCGGAACCCGGACGCGATGCGAGGTCCCATCGAACCGGAGTTCGAGCGTCATCCCCGAGAAGTCGCGTTCGATGATCCGGTGTTCAAGACCTCGAACCCCCTCGGGCGTCTCGGCGTCGGCCCCGGCGGGTACCACGCCGATGACGCGGGCGGGCCCCGCTTCGATCATCGTGCGGGATGCGGGATCCGCGAGATTGACGATCGCGGTCGCGTCGGTGCGAAGCCCGGCGAAGAGCAGGGCCTTGGCGGCGGCGTAGGACGCCATGTCGCCGTGGTAGTCGAGGTGATCGCCGGAGAGGTTGGTGAAGACCGCGACGTCGAAGTCGATGCCCGTGACCCGGCCTTGATCGAGGGCGTGGCTGGAGACCTCCATCACGACCCGTTCGCACCCGGCCTCCGCGAAATCCCCCAGCACGCCCGCGAGGGCGATTCGTCCCGGCGTGGTGAGGGTCGCCGGGGTCGATTCGACGCCGTCGTGGGCCTCGATGGTGCCGATCAGGCCGCAACGCCCCAGCGTCGCCTCCAGAAGCTGACGAGCGAGGGTGGCGACGGTGGTCTTGCCATTGGTCCCGGTGATGCCCGCGAATCCCATCCGCCGTTCCGGATGGCCATGGAACCGGAAGGCCAGGTCGCCGCCGATCGTCGCGGGATCCGGCGTCGCGACCCCCACCACGGATGCAGGGACGCCCGTCGCCACCGCCGGCACCGCGAGCACCGCCGCGGCGCCTCGCTCGATCGCATCGGCGACGTGGTCGCTTCCGTCGTGGGCCGTTCCCGGACGCGCGACGAACATCGTGCCGTCCCCGACGAGACGGCTGTCCTCGGTGATCCCGGTGATTCGACCGCCGGCGGCGTCCCCCGAGACGACCTGGATCGTCCCGGCGAGCGCCGCATCCTCGAGCAGGTCTCCAAGGCTCGTCTGGCGTGGCATGCGTTTCCCTGATGGTGTCGGTGTTGCATCGACCACTCGCGGCCATCGACTGGAATCCCTTGACCGGTCGATGCTCAGTCGATCCGCCGCCGCACGAACATCGCATCGCCGTAGCTGAAGAACCGGTATCGCGCCTCGATCGCCGCGGCGTAGATCGCCCGGGTCCGCTCGAGGCCGGTCATCGCCGCGACCAGCGCGAGAAGGGTGGAGCGGGGCAGGTGGAAGTTCGTCAGCATCGCATCCACGCGGCGAAACCGGTGACCCGGCTGGATGAGCAGATCCGTCCGCCAGTCGTGCCGACCGTCCACCGCCGCCGGGAGCCGGTCGATCGACGCCATGGACTCCAGCGTCCGCACCGCGGTGGTGCCGACCGCCACCATGCGTCCGCGTCCGGCGGTCCGATCCGCCTCGGCCCGCTCGATCGCCGCGACCGCCGCCGGGGTGACCAGGCACCGTTCCTCGTGCATCGGATGATGGTCGAGTTCCTCGACCTCGACCGGCTTGAACGTACCGGCGCCGACCTCGAGCGAGATCCGGATCTCCTCGACCCCTCGATCCCCCAGACGACGTCGGAGTTCATCGGTGAGATGCAGGCCCGCGGTCGGTGCCGCGACCGATGCGGTGGGATCCGAGGCCGCGGCGAAGGTCGTCTGGTACCAGTCCGGGTCGTGGGGATCCGATTCCGGCAGACCTCGATCCCGGCGGGCGTGCAGGATGTAGGGCGGGAGCGGGATCGCCCCCGCCTTCGCCCGAAAGGCCTCGATGGTCGCCTGATCGATCGCCGCGGCCTCGGCTCCGTCGGTTCGAAGGTCCGCCAGGGCGACCAGGACGCGGCCCGAATCGTCGGTGTCCTCGACCCGGAGCCGGAATCCCGTCGAAGCCCCGTCGTGGTCGAGGACGTCGATCTCGTGGCCCGGCCGGAGTCGACGGCTCTTCCGAAGCATCGCCCACCACCGGCCGAGGCCCGCGGACTCGGCGAGCAGTCCCTCGAGCCCCCCACCCGTATCGACCCGACGGCCTCGAATGCGGGCGGGGACGACCCTCGTCTCGTTGAGCACGAGCCGGTCACCGGCGCCGAGATACTCGGGAAGATCGGCGATCCGGCGGTGTTCCAGGTCGAGCGAACCATCGTCTTCGACGTCGGCGGACGGCAGCGTCACGACCAGCATCCGGGCCGAATCGCGCGGCGAGACCGGCGCCGCCGCCACGAGGGCCGGATCGAGTTCGAAATCGAGTTGGTCGGTTCGGAGCCCCATCGAGACGAATGCTACCCGGCGACGGACGACGCTCCCCGGGTCGGCGGCGTTTCGCCGGCGACCGATCTCGGATCTTCGAGCAGGGCCGGACCACGGACCGCCTCCAGAAGGGCGGGCAGCGGCTCGACCGCTCGGGATCTCGGTTCGAGGAACGGCACCAGTTCGACGGGAAGTCGCTTGAGCCC
>JAAELP010000013.1 GCA_024226535.1 Planctomycetota bacterium
GCCGCTGCGGGCCGCGGTGCTCGACGCCGTCGACGGTGTCGTGTACGGCGTGCTGACGGGGCTGATCTTCGCGAGGATGTGGCCGGAGGCGGAGACGCTGTTGACGGGGTGAGGTGACGCACACCGACACGGACACGGACTGCTCGCTGCGCTCGCGGTCCGTGGCACCATCCGGAACACGGGCACGAATGGGCCGAATGGCTGGAACTGCCGCGTCGCGCGGCTGGGGATCTAAGATGATCCGCGAGGATCCAGCATGGCCAGAGTCCCCCAGTTCGGCCGGCGTTGGCGACGGGTGATCCCCGTGGTAGCTGCCGTGCTGTCGTCGATCGTGGCCTCCGCGGTCCTCGCCGGAGCGGAAGCCGAGCCCGAAGCCGCCGTCCGGCACGTCGAGCACCTCACCGAAGTCACCGTCGCCGAGGCGGGGCGGGGGCGTGTGATCGCCTTCCGCGTGTCGGCGGCCCCGGACGAGGATCTCGCGCTTCCCGCGTCGGTCGCCGATCCGGCGGTCCTCGTGGTGACCGGCGAAGCGCTCGTGGCTGCCGGTGAGAACCTCGGGTACGTTCGGGTGTTGGCGCGCGAGGTCGGCGAGACCACGCTCACCATCGACGACGCCGTGCTGCGCGTGCGCGTGATCGACCCGCGTCACGAGTCGTTCCACGATCGGTTCGCGCCGCGGATCTCCGGGCCCAGCGACGGCGCGGTGGTCTGGGGCGTCGTCTCGGTCGGTGTCTCCGTTCAGCTCCGTCCGGATGGTTCGCTGCCGACGGTGCTGGTGCGATGCTCCGACGGACGCACGCTCGAACCGGTCGAGGACACCGGACCCGCCCACCAGCCCGCCCGCCAGCTTCGTTTCGAGCTGGACGTCGACGAGCTGCCCGAGGGTCTGCACGAGCTGACGCCCGTGGTTCTCCGTGCCGACGGCGAGGAGCTGGCCGGGGCGCCGGTGTTCGTCCGTGCGATCCGCCCGGCGGCCGGCGCGGTGGCCGAGGGCGAAGCCGAGAAGCGCTACGACGTCGAGCGCCCGGAGCGCTTCCGTGACGGGCGGATGGACGTCGGTCGGGATCGGCGAGCTTCCGGGGGCATGTACTTCAACAACGCCGCCGCGCTTCCCGCCGTCTGCTTCCCGGTGAAGGTCGACGAGCCGGGCTGGTACCAGCTCACGATCGTGGCCCGTGGCACGCGCGCCCAGGGCGTGCTGCCGACGATCGGCGTGGTCGTGGACGGCGCTCCGGCCGCGGTGACGAACGGCCGCCTGCTCGGCGAGGAGTGGCACCGGATGACCGTGGGGGTGCCGTTTTCGCTGGAGCCGGGCGCGCACGTGGTGACCCCGTACTTCGTCAACGACTACTTCGTACGCCGCCGGGCTGATCGCAACCTGCACGTCGATTACCTCGAGGTCGCGCGGGTCGACAGCGGGATTGGCGACCTCGCCGAGGCTGATCCGGGCTTCGACGGCTTCGACGGATTTGGCATGGACTCCGATGCCGGCGCTGCCGGCGGCATGGCCGGCGCGATGGCCGGCGGTGAGATGAACGCCATGAACGCGATGGACGCGTCCGATGGCGGTGTCGCCATCGAGGTCGACGACCCGTTCGGCGTGACCGCCGCGCCGCTGCGCGTCGCTTTCAGGCGCCCGCTGGAAGACGCGGTGCTCCCCGGTCTCATGGAAGTCGCCGGACGGTGCTGGTGGATCGACGCCGACACGGCGCCCGCCCCCATCGTCACGCTCCTCGTCAACGATCGCGCCGTGACCAGCCAGCGTTCCGGCGCGCCGCGTTTCTGGATCGACCCGTCGAACTTCGAGCCCGGGGCCAACCGCGTCCAGCTCATCGCGCATGCCGACAACGGAACCGTCGCCCGCACGCCCGGCCAGACGATGCACTGGCCGGAGCCGGCCGCGTTGCAGGACCGCCCCGAAGCGCGCGAGCATTACCGCTACAGCATCCACGAGGAGGCGTGGGATCGGGAGATCCTCGTCCGGCTGCGCAACCAGCACTACCCGAAGGAGCGTCGGGCCGCCGTGTTCACGAGCAACGGCGACCTCGGCCTCACGCTGCCCGATGCGCTCGAAGGCTCGTTCCTCGTCTTCCTCGAGCTGCGCGGCGATCACTTCCAGGGCGCTCCCGTCGCCACCGTCCGGATCGAGGCGGAGGCGGCTACGCTCGACGTCGGCCAGGTCAAGGCGCCGACCGGGTGGAACATGCGTCACGTCGGCGCCGTGGAGTTGAGCGCCGGACCGAAGCGTCTGCTCGTCGGTTTCCACAACGACCGTCACGTCCAGGGAGTCGGCGACCGCAACCTCTGGCTTCAGTCGGTCATCCTCGCTCACAAGCCGAAAGAGGTCGACGAGGGCCTGCCCGTGGTGGAGGTACTCCATCCCCGCGCGGGTTGCGAGACATGGATGCAGGACGTGCTCGTCGCCGAGGCGTCGGACAACGCGTCCCTGCGCTCGGCGGAGCTGATCCTCGACGGCGAGCTGACCGGCTTCATCGCCGACCTGAACCTCAAGTCCGGCCGGCTCGTCCTGCCGCTGCTGCTTCGCGACCTCGAGCCGGGCCCGCACACGGTCGCGGTGCGGGTGACGGACATCACCGGCAACTCCGTCACGACGGAGCCGCGCGACTTCGTCGTGCTTGCCACGCCGCCGAAGGAGCCGAGCAACTACGAGCGCGCGGTGCGCATGCTGAACCGGTTCGCGTACGGGCCCGATCCGGACGAACTCGCCGCGGCGATGCTGATGGGCGAGCGGGCGTGGCTGGCGGACCGGCTGAGCCGCGACGCGTCGGAGCCGGGCGATATCGCCGCCCTCGGGGCGACGTTCACGCACTTCCCCGGCCGAAACGAGGGCGAGGTTCCCAACCGCGCGATCGCGCACCTGCTGCTCACGCCGAACCCGGCGCGGGCGAGGTTCGTGCTCTGGGCGGAGAACCACTTCTCGACGTGGGTCCGCAAGACCGGCGGGCCCCGCAAGTGGGACGAACACGTCGCGTTCACGAAGCTCGGCGCGGCGCCGTTCGACTACCTGCTCACGGCGTCGTCGCGGAGCCCCGCGATGCTCGCGTACCTCGACCAGATCCAGTCCGTCGCGGGCAACATGAACGAGAACTACGCTCGCGAGATCATGGAACTGCACACGCTCGGCGTGGATGGCGGCTATTCACAGGAGGACGTCACGAGCCTCGCGCGGCTGCTCACCGGGTGGTCGGCCGTCCTCGAGGGCGACGGTCGGGGCGGGGGGCCGTCCGCCCAGGCGTGGTCGTTCCGGTTCGACCCCAATCTGAACACCGACGACGACGTCAGCGTGATCGGGATGCATTTCGATACGGTCGCGGGACCGGGACGCTTCGACCGGATCGAGCGGGCGCTGGAGGCGCTCGCGGCCCACCCGAGCACCGCCCGCTTCGTCTCGCGCAAGCTCGCCGAGCACTACGCGGGTGTGCCCGCGCCGGAAGCGCTCGTGAACGACCTCGCTGACTTGTTCCTGGCGACGAACGGCGACCTGCGGGCGATGGTCCTCGCGATGGCCGAGCACCCGGCGCTGTGGAGCGGTGACGCTTCGGTCCGAGTCGCGCATCCGATCGACTACGCCGTGCGGGCCGGGCGGGCGACGCGGCATTTCCAGCCGTGGCAGATCTCCCAGTTCCTCCAGCGCAGCGGGCGCGGCCTCTTCAACCGGCCGACGCCGGACGGATACCCGGAGGAGGACGCGACCGTCACCGACTCCAACGCGCTCGCGCAGCGGTGGCGGCTCGCGCAGGAGTTCCGCTGGCCGCTGATCAACCTCGTCCCGAACGCGTGGCGCAACGAGTCGCCGACCTCGGAACGCGAGTGGTCGCAGCGCATCGTGGACGTGATCGCGGTGCGTCTGACCGGCATCGTCCTCAGCGAGACCTCCAACGACGCCGCGATTACGCTGCTCGCGGAGTCCGGCGGGCCGCGCCACGAGCGTGTCCGGATGATCGCGCCGTTCATCGCGCAGCTTCCGGAAGCGAATCTCCGATAGGAAGCCCCCATGCACCTCACCCGACGCTTCTTCCTCCAGTCCACCGGCGCGCTGAGCGCGTATCTCGGCGTCGCGCCGCTCGACCTGCTCGCCGCCGGCAACCTGGTGGTTCCGGTGAAGCGCAACCGGACGCTCGTGGTGATCTTCCTCCGGGGCGGGGCCGACGGCCTGAACCTCGTCGTGCCCTACGGTGACGAGAGCTACTCGGATCTGCGGCGGGGCATCGCGATTCCGGAGCCGCAGCCCGAGAGCGCCGGTGGCGGCGGGGCGATCGATCTCGACGGCTACTTCGCGCTGCACCCGCGTCTGGCGGCGCTCGAGCCGCTGTTCGATCGCGACCTCGCGGTGGCGGCGCACGCGGTCGGCTACGCCCAGAACACGCGCTCCCACTTCGAGGAGCAGGACGTGTGGGAGACGGGGGTCATCGGCAACACCGTCAACTCCGACGGCTGGGTGAACCGGCACCTCGCCACGAGCGAGGGCCACGGGCACATCCGCGCCGTGGCGATCGGCGACGCGTTGCCGCGCATCATGTACGGCAAGGCGCCGGCCTACGCCGTCCGCGGCATCGAGGATCTCACCGTGCCCACCGCGCGCCCGGAGGATGCGGCGGCGGTCGCGGCCGCGCTGGAGCACGCGTACTGCGCGAACCCGAGCGAGCACCGCGGGGCGGCGCGGGATCTCCTCGCCCAGACGGCGGGGGCGACGCTCGAAGGTGTGCGTCGGCTGCGGGAGATCACGAAGGATCCGTACCAGCCTCGCTCGCAGTACCCGAATACCGAACTCGCCCGCAAGCTCATGCAGATCGCGCGGCTCATCAAGGCCGATGTCGGCCTCGAGGTCGCCGAGATCGACTACGGCGGTTGGGACACGCACCAGAACCAGGGCGGCGTGGGGGGGCAGTTCGGCAACCTCACCGGCCAGCTCGGCGGCGCGCTCGCGGCGTTCGCGATGGATCTCGAGGACCAGATGGACGACGTGCTCGTGGTGACGCTCACCGACTTTGGTCGCACCGCCGCGGAGAACGGCACCGGCGGCACCGATCACGGCTGGGCGAACTGCATGTTCGTCGTCGGCGGCGCCGTGCAGCGCGCGAGCAGGGCCGCGGCGTCGGCGGGCAACGAGCGCAAGGTCGTCACCGACTGGCCGGGGCTCGCCCCCGACCAGTTGCACGAGGGGCGTGATCTCCTGCACACGACGGATTTCCGCGACGTGCTGGCTGAGCTGGTGCGTGTGCACCTGGGGAACGCGAACCTGGAGAAGGTGCTGCCGAACCACGAGGTCAAGCCGGTGGGGCTGATCGCGTAGGAGTCGCGCCGCGGGTGTCGGCCGTCACTGCCCGCATTGAGCGCCGAAGTACCGCTCGTAGATGCCGCGGATTACCGCCTCCTGCCGCTTCGAGTAGGACCCGGCCGAGGCGGTCGTCGTGATCCGGTCGAGCCACAGCGCGTCCTGGGGGCGAAGGCGATCGGCCCTCTCTCGCAGCACCTCGACCATCGCATCCGGCGACGACGCGCGCCCCGCCCTCGCCTCGGCGAGCCACGACTCGTACGTCGGCTCCGCGCGACGACGCGTCAGCCGATCGATGTGCTGGTTGAGCTTGCGCACCTCGTCCGCCGAGAGCAGCCGCTTGAACGCGGCGAGGCGATCGGCGGGGAGGCCGGCGAGGTAGTCCATGCGCTCGGCGCGGGGCATCGCTTCGAGTTCGCGGCGCAGGTCGTCGGGGCTCGAGGCCATGGGGCGATCGTAGCGGTGCGGCGACCGGAGGGCGATCGCGCGAGCCCCGCGCGATCGTCCGGCCGGTGCTCACGGTTCGAGCCGCTACACTTGGCCCGTGCGCCCCCGAACGAAGCTGACACTCCCGCTGCTCGTCATGGCCACGCTGGTGGGGGCCGGCTGCGAATCGGAATCCCCGTCCTCGGAGCCGCCGCCCGTTCCCGCCCCTATCGCCGCTCCGCCCGACGTGGAGTGGACGCCCGGGCCTCCGCGCCTGACCTTCGACCGGACGGAGCACGACTTCGGCCGCGTGCTGGACATCGAGCAGCGTACGACCCGGCTCACGTTCCACAACACCGGCGGCGAGGACCTGGTCATCGACACGATCGAGCAGACTCGCGACTGCCGGGCGGCCCGCAGCGAGGTCGAAGCGTTTGCGCCGGGACAGGGCGGCTTCGTCGACGTCCGGCTGTCACCGCGCGCCCTGTCATCCGGTGTACTGATCCGCACGCTCACGGTCATCTCCAACGCGGTCGGCGGCCCGCAGATGCTGACGTTCACCGCCGACGTGCAGGGATACCTCAGGATCTCCCCGCGAAAGCTCCATCTCCAGACGCGCGAGCTCGGCCGGGAGCATCGGGCGACGTTCACGATCACGAGCCCCGACCCGCACCTGGAGATAGACGAGACCGGGTCAAGCAGCCGATTCGTCTCGTGCCGGCGGCTCGACGGCCCGGCGAGGACGGATCGCGACGCGGACTCGCCGCTTTCGGAGACGTTCGAGGTGGCCATCTCGCCCGACGCTCCCTGGGGTTGGTTCGACGAGGAGGCGGAGGTCCGCATGACGGCCGGCGACTGGGTGCCCGGCAAGGTCTACGAGTACGGGTACGGCTCGTTTCGAGTGAGCGCGGGGTCGTCATCGAGGGGGCGCGTCGTGGCGCGGGTCGCGATCCAGGCCCGGCTCTTCGGCGCAGTAACGGCGGAACCGGCGCTGATCCATGTCGACACCCCGGTGGCCACCGCGTCCGAGTATCGCGTACGGCTCAACGGCCCGGCGGCTCACCCGCTGGCGGTGGAGGTTCGTCACGCGTGGGCCGAGGTGCTGACCGGCGCGCGCGCGAGGGTGCGGGCGCGCATCGAACCACTGCCCTCCGGCGGTTGTCAGCTTGTGTTGAGCGTGTGGTCGCCGCGCCGGGGGAAAGTCCGCGGAGCGGTCGTCATCGAGACCGGCGTTCCCGGTGAGGAGCAGCTCGTGATCCCGATTGCCGGCGTCGTGCAGCCGGCGGGGGCGCCATGAGCTTCCGGTCTCGCCACGTCGTGATCGTCTACGCGCTCACGTTCGTCTGGCTGGTCGCGTGGTTCTGGCTGGGAGCTGCCGATCTGGGTGCCTCCCAGCACTTCAGCGAAGGCGGCCCCGTGGACGCCTTGTCCACGGCGTTCCTGGTCTGCAGCGGACTGCTCGCGTGGATCGCGGCGATCGCCGGGCGCGGACGCGGGGAAGGGGGGACGTGGTTCTGGGTCGTCAGCGTGGTCGGGTTCGCCTGGCTCGTCGTCGATGAGCGTTTCCAGGTTCACGAGCAGGTCGGGTTCGCCCTTGGCAAGGTATGGTCCGAGCCTCCGCTCCTGCGCAACTGGAACGACGCCATCTTCGTGGTGTACGGGCTGGGGGCGGGCGTGTTGCTCCTCGCCGCGGGTCGCACGCTCCTGCGGTACCGGCGCTGTCTGCTGTTCCTCGGCGTTGGTGCCGCCTGCTTCGTGCTCCACACGGCGATCGATCTCGTCTTGCCGTCCTCGACGGCGCACAAGACCCTCGTCGAGGAGTCATTCAAGGTGCTCTCCGCCGCGAGCTTTGCGGTCGCCTACCTCCACGCGGTCCGGCAGCGATTGGATCCCGTTCCCGCGCCGTCCCGCGTGGGGCCGGGCGCCGCCACGGTTGCGGCCGTAGCGGGCCTGACGCTCCTCCTGGCCGTCGCCTTGATGCTCGCCGGACGATCGCCGGACTCGTACGACCTGCTCTCCCGGGGTTGGGGCGACCCCCTGAGCTGGCTCCTGTTCGTGTGCTTCGGCGCCACCGCGATCCTCGTGGCACTCAGCCGCGTGGTGGGGCGTTTCGCGACGCGGAGCGCCGTCGTCTTCTGGGCGGGGAGCACCGTCGTCTGGTCGCTGCTCGCCCTCACCGAGCTCCCGTCGGCATGCTTCGACTCGTTCCAGTGGCTCTTCGACGACGAGCTGTATCCGGTCCCTATCTACCTGCGTGTCCCGTCGCTCGCGGATCCGGCGAGCCTCGAACTCGTGCTGATTGCCGCGGCCCTGATCATCGTGACGGTGCCGGGTGTACGCGCAATGTCGTCGGTCCGGTGGCTCCGCTGGGCCCCCGCGATCGCCGCGTTGCTCCTGCCGGTGCTGCTGGCCGCCCGGACGATCTGGCCGGAGGCTGACACGGCGAACGCCCTCCTGCGCGCCGCGCTGGCCGCCGCCGCCCTGGCCTCGGCGATGGTGTGGTACCGGGGCGCGCCGTTTCGCCGCGCCGGCGCCGAGTTCTGAATCGATCGGGGGCCACGGAGCGGGTGGTGGCGGTACCATGCGCCCCGGGAGCTTGCATGGCCATTCGATTCTCCTGGCCATTCGATTCTCCGAGGAGCAGCGGAACCGGATCCGGCAGGCACTCGCCGGGTACGTGCGCGAGCACTTCGATCACGAGATGGGCGATCTCCAATCCGAGGTGTTCCTCGACTTCGTCGTGGGGCTCGTCGGTGCCTCCGCGTACAACCAGGCCGTGACCGACGCGCAGGCGTGGCTCCAGGGAAAGCTGGGCGACCTCGGCGGGGACGTGCACGAGGTGGTGGAGTTCGAGTGGGAGGGGAAGCCGTGATCAGGCGTGCGATCGTGATCGGGGCCGCGGTGCTCGCCGTGTGTCTGCCCGTCGTCGCGCAGGACGAGCCGGCGCCGACGGCGGATCCGGCGGTGGCGACGGGATCGCTGGCGTTCGTGATCCTGGACGGGGAGACCGAGCAACCGATGCCGGGGCGGCTCACGTTCACCCGCGTGGACGGCGAGACGGGGACGTTGTTCGTGAACCCGGACGCCGATCCGGACGACCTGGCCGTTCGGAACAACGTCGTCTATTCGCTGTCGGGCTTCGGGAACATCACGGTGCCGGTGGGCACGTACGACGTGGCGGCATCGCGCGGCCTGGAGTGGTCGGTGGATGGAAAGCGCATCACGATCGGTGACCAGACATGGTGGCGCGCCACGCTCGAACGCGAGATCGACACGACCGGGTGGATCAGCGGCGACTTCCACCTGCACACGCTGACGTACTCCGGGCACGGCGACTCGAACATGCCGGAGCGGATCATCTCCATCGTGGGCGAGGGCGTCGAGTTCGCCGTCGCCACGGATCACAACCATCACACCGACTACGGGCCGACGATCGACCATCTCCACGCGGGCGAAGAGCTGACGGCGATCACGGGCAACGAGGTGTCGGTCCCGATCGGGCACTTCAACGCGTTCCCGCTCGACCCGGGGCGTTCGCCGGTGGCGAGCGATCACGCCGATGCCAATGTCCTCTTCGCGCTGCTGCGGGAAGAGACCAATGCATTCGGCATCGTGCCGGTCATCCAGGTGAACCACCCGCGCTGGAGCGGGATCGATTACTTCGCCGTCGGCGGGCTCGATCCGGTCAGCGGCGACGCCGAAGAAGAGTCCTACTCGGCGAACTTCGACACGATCGAGATCCTCAACGAGAACACGGGCTGGGGCTACTACGAGCCCTTCGTCGACGCGCCGCACACCGCGGCCAACGACCACAGCGTCCTCCGCGACTGGTACAACCTGCTCAACCGCGGCCACCGGTACGCCGCGGTGGGCAACTCCGACAGCCACACCGTCCACTACGCGTTCGCCGGCTATCCGCGCAACTTCGTGGCGAGCCCGACCGACGATCCCGCCGAGATCGACGCTGCCGACGTGGCGGCGGCGCTGCGGCGCCGGGCCGTGTTCACGACGACGGGACCGTTCGTTGAGTTCACCGTGAACGACACGCCGATGGGCGGTGAAACGCACGCGGTCAACGGGGTCGTCCATCTCCAGGTCCGCGTGCAGGCGGCGTCGTGGATCGCGTGCGACCGGGTCAAGGTGGTCGTGAACGGAGACGTGGTGGAGGTCATCGACGTTCCGCGCACCGGCGACGTGCTGGACTTCGTGGCGCAGCGAACACTGAGCATCGACCGAGACTGCTGGATCTCGCTGCTCGTCGAAGGCGACCGTCCCATGGCGCCGATCGTCACCGGCGGCGGGCGCCCCGTACGCCCGCTCGCAGTGACCAACCCGGTGTGGGTGACGACGTTCGAGGGTCGTGCGTGGCAGAGTCCGTGGGAGCGGGCCGACCTCATCGCCGAGCATGCAGCATACGTGCGCTCGTTGCGCGGGAGTGCGTCGGAGCGTGGCCTGTTCGTCGGCGCCGCGGCCCGGCACGACCATCCGCACACCGCCGATCTCATCCGCTCGGGGCTGACCGATATCGACCGTCACGTCCGCCTGTGCGCGGCGCGGGTCGCCGAGCGCATGAGCGATCCGCCCGCCGATCTCGCGATCGATCTCTCCCGGGCGTTTGCCCGGAACCCCGCCGATCCCTACCTGCGGATCGCGTTGCTGCGAGCGTTGGCCGCGGTGGATCCGGTGCCGATCACCCCACGTCTCGTGTCGTTCCTCCAGAAGCACGGCAGCGAGTTGCCACACCGCTACACGCAGGAGATCGAGCCGCTCCTGGAGGGGCGCTTCGTGACCGACTGGTCGGTGCTCGGGTACTTCCCGGCGCCGGAGGTGGGCACGGTGGCGGGAACCGACTTCGGGCCGGAGAGCGACCCCGATCACGGTCGCGTCCACGAAGCTCGCAATGGCACCGAGGCGCGGTGGCGTTCGGCGACCGCCGACGCCACGGGTTTCCTGGACCTCAAGGGGCTCGCCGCCGACCCCGCGTTGGAGACGTTCGCCCTTGCCTTCGCTGAGACGTGGCTGTGGGTCGCCGATGCGCAACGGGTCCCCGTCGCACTCGGTACCGACGACGGCTCGCGCGTCTACCTCAACGACGCGATCGTGTACGACAACCCCGCCCGCCGCGGCGCGACGCCGATGGAGCACGTGGACACGTGGATGCTCCAGGGCGGCTGGAACCGCGTGCTGTTCAAGGTCGAGAACGGCACCGGGAGCTTCGGCCTGTATTTTCGGGTCCTCGACGAAACCGTGAAGGTCGCGCCCGAGAAGGGAAAGTGAGCACTCCATGACCAGTTGCATCCGTCGAGCCTGCACCGTGGCCGTTCTCGCCGCGTTCGTCGTGATCCACTCCGCCGCCTCGGCACGGCCGGGCGACACCGATTCGTGGGTGCTCGTCGCGCGCGGCAACGCGATGCACTACGCCGTCGATCCGGCGTCGGGTCGCCACCAGGCGCTGGCCAAGGCGCGCGATCAGGAGGTGCTCTCGCCGGACGGGAAGCTGATCGCTTACGTCGAGAGCGGCAAGTTCCAGGAGCACACGTTCACGGAGATCTACGTCGCGAACGCCGACGGCACGCGTCCACGCCAGCTCACGAGCGGCGTGCAGCAGCCCCGCGAGCTGACGTGGATGCCCAACAGCCGCGACCTCCTGCTCGTGCGTGGCAAGGGTGATTACACGCAGGTCTACGTGATGGACGTGACCTCGAAGAAGCGGGTGCAGCGTCGTGTCAGCGCCGGCGGCAAGCGGTCGTGGATGCCGAGCGCCGCCGTCGACGGCCGGGTCGCCTACACGGTGCTCCAGGAGCGCAAGGGCAAGCAGCAGGTCTCCGATCTCGTGGTCTACCAGGATGGGAAGCGCCGGACCATCGTGCGGCGCGAGCACATCACCGACCACGCGTTCAGCCCCGACGGCAAGAAGCTCGCCTACAGCACCGTCGGCAAGCTCGTGGTCGTCGATTTCGCGACGGGCAAGAAGACGGAGCTGGAGTACACGTCGATCAGCGGCCGCCTCCGCTCTCACCTCGGCGACAACCTCGCGTGGCGCCCGGACGGCAAGCTCATCGCGATGCGCATCGTGTTCGCGGGCGGACGTGCCATCGAGAGCGGACGCAAGCCGAAGCCACTGCTCGGCGACCGCGAGATCTTCCTCGTCCCGGAGGACGGGCCGACCCGGTGGATTCCCGCGCCGCCGGGAACCGAAGCGCTCCAGTGGCGCGAGAGCCGAACGTTGCCGAGACGGCGGGGGAGGTAAGCGCGTCCGTGTCCGCGACCGCCTCTACTTCTTCGTCGCCGTCACCCCGTGAATCGCCGCCTGCACCGGATTCGCCGCGATCCGCATGACCGTGTCGTAGTTGATCTGATCGTTCATGTCGATCGAGATGTCGATCGCGTTCAGCGACGGATCCAGGTCCACGAGGCCACTGTCGAAGACGTTGACGGGGCCGCCGGCGATGCTGAGATCGAGGATCATCTCCTGCGCGGGGTTCTTGCCGACGCGGCGCCGGTAGATGCCGTCGCCGACGATGGGGAAGAACTGCGTCCCGCCGCCGGCGATGAAGAGCACGTGGTCGATGAGGAAGACGTCGAAGCCCTCGGGATCGCGACCGGCCGGGGTGGATTCGAAGCCGCCGAGGAAGACGGGGTAGAGGATCACGGGGCCGGCGCAGCCGAGCGGCGGGGCGGGGAAGCACCCGGTCACGTAGTTCGCGTCGGCGCCGAGGGCGAAGATGACGCCGTCATTGCGAGCGGTGAGATCCGGGTTCGCGGTCACGGGTGTCGAAGCGCTGGCGAACAAGGCGCACAGGACGACGACGGCAACGGCGGATCGGAGCAGTGTCATGGCATGACCTCCTGAGCTTCGGAAGAGAACCGACGCCTCCAGGTCTTCCCCGTCGGTCGATGGCGGAATTGTACGTCCTCGCGGACGCATTGGAACAACCCGGCGGGCAGACGGCGGCATTCCGGGAATCCCGCCGGATCTGCTACGCTCGCAACACCGTGGGCGTGATCACCGCACAGCACCTCTCGCACTCGTACGGACGCCGCATGGCCATCGAGGCCGTCACGTTCCGGGTGGAGCCGGGGACGATCTACGGGTTCCTGGGTCCCAACGGGGCGGGCAAGACGACCACGATCCGCATCCTCCTGGGCTTTCTCCGCCCCCGGGCGGGCTCGGCGCGGGTCCTGGGGCTCGACTGCTGGCGCGAGGGGCCCCGCATCAAGCGCGACGTCGGGTACCTGCCGGGGGACCTCCGCCTCTACCCGTGGATGAACGGACGCAGCGCCCTGGCGATCGTCGGGCGCGTTCGCGGGCATGATCTCCGGCCGACCGGGCTCGCGCTGGCCGAACGCTTCCGCCTGGACATGAACGTGCGTGTGCGGAAGATGTCGCGGGGGATGCGGCAGAAGCTCGGCCTCATCCTCGTGCTCGCGCACGAGCCGCGGCTGCTGATCCTCGACGAGCCGACATCGGGGCTCGACCCGATCATGCGCGAGACGCTCGGCGACTACCTCCGCGAGCGCGCCGCCGCCGGTACGACGGTGTTCTTCTCCAGCCACACCCTCAGCGAGGTCGAGCGGCTCTGCGACCACGTGGCCATCGTGCGCGCCGGGCGTCTCGTCGCCGACGAGTCGCTCGACGCCCTGCGCGTTCGCGCCGGACGCGAGGTCACGATCGACTTCGACGACGCCGAAGCGGCGGGGGTCGAGCCGCCGCCGTTCCTGGCCGTGGAGCGCCGGGACCAAACGCGGTGGACGGGCTCGTTGACCGGCGCCACACCCGACCTGCTCGGGTGGCTGCACGGTCGCCCGGTGCGAGATCTCGCCATCGGCCCGCCCGACCTGGACAGCATGTTCCGGCGCTACTACGAGGACGAGCCCGAGGGGAATCGCTCGTGACGGGCGTGCTGCTCAAGTCGCTGCGCGAGGTCTGGGTCGGCACCGTGCTGACCGGCGCGGGTCTCTTCGTGTTCCAGGCGTTGCTGAACTTCATCCTGCCGCAGGTGGTGGACGAGGTCAGCCAGATCTGGCTCCAGATGCCGTTCGTCCGGACGCTGCTCAGCGCGCTGCTCGGCACCGACTTCGGCGACGGGATCACCGCCCAGATGACCCAGGCGATCGTCTGGGTGCACCCGGTGGTGCTCGCGTTGCTCTGGGCGCACGTGATCGTCCACGCCACGCGGTTCCCCGCGGGCGAGGTGGACCGCGGCACCGTCGACGTGCTGCTGGGGCTGCCGTTGTCGCGCCGCCGCATCTACGTCGCGGAGACGGTGATGGGTCTTGTCACGGGAATCGTCATCGTGCTCGTCGGACTGGCGGGCTACCTCCTCGGGTCGCGCGCCACGGCGCCGGAGAACCGGTCCGCGTTCGGCGCGATCCTGCTCGTGGCCGCGAACCTGTACGGCGTGTACGTGGCGGTGGGCGGGATGTCGTTCCTGGTCTCCGCGTGCAGCGACCGGCGCGGCCGCGCGATCGCGACGAACTTCGGCATCGTGCTCGCGTCGTTCCTGCTCACGTTCCTTGCGGGGTTCTGGGATCCCGCGCAGAACCTCGCGTTCCTCAGCGTGCTCGACTACTACCAGCCCGCGGAGATCCTGCGCTCCGGCACGTGGCCGTGGAAGGACTTCGCGGTGCTCTTTGGGTTCGGGCTGATCACGTGGCTCGTCGGCGACGTGATCACGGCGCGCCGCAGCCTGTGCACGGTGTGAGAACCGCCCGGCTCGTCGACGGAATAGACGGACCGTTTCGTCGATTTCCTCGATCGGTTCGCGTGAGCGGCCCCTTACAATCGGGCGGGGAAACGGAGGTGCAGGATGCAGCGAGGTCGAATCGTCCGGTGGCTGGCGCCCGTCTTCGGGCTGACCCTGGTGGCCACGCTCACGCCGGTCGCCCCGGCTCACGACGGCGCGGACGACGGGGGGTTCCGAGGCGTCTACACGACCTATCCGAATCACCGGCTCTCGCGGCACCGTTCCGGGTATCTCTACCGGCCGCTGCGCTACCAGCGTTACGGCTCGGCCGTGCGCTACGACCCCGGCTACGGCTACGGCTGCGGCGGCAACGGCTACGCCAACTCGGGGCCGCCGCCCGTGGACGACCGCGCGGACTTCGACTTCCGGCGCGATCGCCTGCTCGACGCCGCGTCGCGGATCGACGTCCGCTACATCGACTCCGCGACGACGACCTACGAGCGATACAACAACACGCGGCCACGCTCGAAGCCCGCGACCGGCAAGGGCTGGGCGCTGCTCGGCGACGGCGAGGGCGTGCGCGCCCTCGGTCGTTTCACGGCTCGCCTGCTCACGGCGCCGACGGACGGCGAGGCCCTCGTGGGGTTCGCGCTCGCGGCCTCGATGATCGGTGACGACGAAGCGGCGATCCGGTCGATGCGCAGCGCGCTCCGGAGCGATCCCGCAACGGTCGTGGCCCTGAGCGTCAACGAGGAACTGGGCTCGCACGTCCGGAAGGCGATTACGAGATACGAAGCGCTCGCCGAGGCCGACTCCGGCGGCTCGGCACAGCTCATGACGGCGGCCCTGCACTATCTGCTCGGCGAGAACGACGCGGCCCGCGCGTCTCTCGGAAAACTCGACGGTCGGCGCGTGGACGAGCGCGAGGCGCGGGTGCTCTCGACGATCGTCGGGCCGGCGCCCGCGAAGGAAGCCCCGACGCCCGTCACGAGCGCGACGGCGCCCGCGAGCCCGCCCGACGCGCCACCGATCACCGAGCTTCCGGCGGTCGCGGTGCGCTGAACCGAATCGCCCCGACCGTCAGCAACGCCGGCAGCAGCAGCAGGTCGGCGAGCATTGCGATCACCATGACCGCCGGCAGGAGCAGTCCCAGCAGCCGGATGGTCAGGTAGCCGCTGAACGCGAACGGCGCGAACCCAACCGCGAAGATGATCGACGTCATGGCGATGGCGCGCCCGGCGTAGCCGAACGTGCGCTCGATCGCCTCCTTCCGAGAGCCGCCCCGGCGCGTCTCGTGACGGTAGCGGGTGAGGAAGTGGATCGTGTCGTCGACGGCGATGCCCATCGCGATCAGGGCGACCATCGCCAGGTCCGAGTCCGTGCGGTCCATGGCGAGGCCGACGATGCCGCCGAGGGCAAGCAGGGGCACCAGGTTCGGGAGCATCGACCAGAGCCCGACGCCGAACGAGCGGAACAGGATCACCATGACCACCGCGATCGCCAGGAACGAGACGATCACCGCCGTCCGCTGCGAGCGGATGTTCACGTCGAGCCATTCTCCGGCGAGGTAGGCCAGACCCGAGACCTCGACGTGCGCCGTGCCTTCGAACACGGTCCCCGCAAGCGCGTCCGCGTCGAGGCCGATCTGGTACGAGCGCGCCATCCCCGTCTCCGTGATGAACACGACGAACCGGAGCTGATCGGTGCCGTTCACGAGGGGCCGAAGCTCGGGGGCGGCCAGCCTCGCCAGCGCCGGCATGAGTTCCGCGGCCGGGATCGGCTCCAGCAGCGCCGCGTCGCCGACGCTCCGAGCGACGCTCACCAGCGAAAGCACGCGGCCGACGTCCGGCAGGTCCGCGAGAGCGTCGTGGTAGCGGGCGAGACGTCCGGACAGGTTCCGGTCGAGCCCGTGGGTGGTCGGGGTGACGAAGACCTCCAGCGCGTTCGTTCCGGCGAAGTGTCGGTCGATGTACGCCGTGTCTCGCCGGAACCGGCTGCCGGCGCTCATGCGTTTGGAGAGATCGGTCTCGACCTCGATCCGCGTCGTGCCGTAGATCGAGAGGACGACGAACACCGCGAAGACGCCGATCACCGGCCACGGCGCGCGCGTGGCGACGCGCCGCATGGCGCCGAGCATCGCGTCGAGGGAGCGCCGGCCGTGAGGATCCCAGGGCTTCGGTGTCCGTATGGACGCAAGCAGGATCGGGCAGATGATCGCGATCATGCCGACGGCGAGCGCGACGAACGCGGGCCACAGGCGTCGGAAGAGCGCGTAGATCGTTCCGATCAGGAAAATCGCGACCGCCGGCAGAAAGACGCCGACGTTGCGCTGCATCTGTGTCTGGACCTCGCCGAGCGTCGCCGTCTGGCCGCCGAGGTGCAGGGCATCAGGGTCGAGGCCCTCGGCGGCGAACACGTCGACGACGCGCTGCACGAACGCGGGCGTCTGCTCCAGCGAGCGCTGCGTGTCCGGCACCATGTTGACGAGGAACGCGACGTGGCGGGCGTCCCGCGAGACGAGCAGCCC
>JAAELP010000014.1 GCA_024226535.1 Planctomycetota bacterium
GACGGCTCCGGGAACACGGCCGACCTGAACGCGTTCCTCGCGCAGGGTGCGGCGTCCGACACCTGCGGCAGCGCCACGATCACGAACGACTTCGCGGGCCTCAGCGATCTCTGCGGCGCGACCGGCGCGGCGACGGTGATCTTCACCGCGACGGATGAGTGCGGCAACGACGTCACGACGACGGCGACGTTCACGATCGAGGACACGACCGATCCGGTCTTTACCGACACGCCGGACGACGTGACCGTCGAGTGCGACGGCTCGGGGAACATCGCGGATCTCATCGCGTTCCTCTCGCAGGGCGCGGCCAGCGATATCTGCGGCTCGGCGACGATCACGAACGACTTCACGGGCGGCCCTGACCTGTGCGGCGCGACCACGCAGGTGCTCGTCACCTTCACCGCGACCGATGAGTGCGGGAACGCGATCACGGAGACGGCCACGTTTACGATCGAGGACACCACGCCGCCGATCTTCACGACCGTGCCGGGCGACGTGACCGTCGAGTGCGACGGCTCCGGCAACACTGCCGACCTCAACGCGTTCCTCGGCGACGTCGCGGCGAGCGACACCTGCGGCAGCATCACGCTGACCAACGACTTCGCGGGCCTGAGCGACCTCTGTGGTGCGACGGGCGCGGCGACGGTCACGTTCACCGCGACCGATGAGTGCGGCAACCAGTCGACCGAGACCGCGACGTTCACGATCGAGGACACCACCGACCCGTTCTTCACCGACGTGCCGGACGACGCGACCGTCGAGTGCGACGGCTCGGGCAACACGGCCGACCTCGCCGCCTTCCTCGCGCAGGGCGCGGCCAGTGACGCCTGCGGTGACGTCACGCTCACCAACGACTTCGCCGGTCTCAGCGACCTCTGCGGTGAAACGGGCTCGGCTACGGTCACGTTCACCGCGACCGACGACTGCGGCAACACGACGCCGGTGACGGCGACGTTCACGATCGAGGACACGATCGATCCGGTCTTCACGACGGAGCCGGTCGACGTGACCGTCGAGTGCGACGGCAACGGCAACCAGGACGACTTCCTCGCGTTCCTCGAGCAGGGTGAGGGCACGGACATCTGCGGTGACGTCACGATCCTGCCGGGACCGACCGGGATCGCCGATCTCTGCGGCGAGACCGGGGTCGCCATCGCGACGTTCTTCATCAGCGACGAGTGCGGCAACACGGACACCGCCGTCGCGACCTTCCGCATCGTGGACGCGACGCCGCCGGTCTTCACCGACGAGCCGCTCGACGTCACGGTCGAGTGCGACGGCAGCGGCAACAGCGCCGACCTCGCCGCCTTCCTCGCCCAGGGCGCGGCTACCGATCTCTGTGGCGACGTGACGCTCGCCAACGACTTCGCCGGCCTGAGCGATCTCTGTGGCGAAACGGGTGCGGCGACGGTCACGTTCACCGCGACCGACGACTGCGGCAACACGACGCCGATCACGGTAACGTTCACGATCGAGGACACGATCGACCCGGTCTTCACGACGGAGCCGGTCGACGTGACCGTCGAGTGCGACGGCTCCGGCAACGCCGCCGACCTCGCGGACTTCCTCGCCCAGGGCGTGGCCGCCGACACGTGTGGCGACGCGACGATCGACCACGACTTCGCCGGTCTCTCCGACCTCTGCGGCGAGACGGGCGCGGCGACGGTGACGTTCACCGCGACCGACGACTGCGGCAACACGACTCCGATCACGGTGACGTTCACGATCGAGGACACGACGCCGCCGAATATCGCCTGCACGGATACCACTGTCGAGTGCGATGGCAACGGGAACCCGGCGGACCTCATCGCCTGGCTCGACTCCTGCACCGCGTCCGACACTTGCAGCGAGCCGGTGTCGATCGACAACGACTTCTCCGGTTTCTCCGGGCCCACCGGCTCCGTGACGGTGACCTTCACCGCCATCGACGCGTGCGGGAACGAGGGAACCGACATCGCGACCTTCACCGTCGAGGACACCATCCCGCCGACCTTCACGGGTTCGTTCGACGACATGACCGTCGAGTGCGACGGCTCGGGCAACACGAACGAACTGCTGGCCTTCGTCGGCCAGTGCGAGGCCACGGACGTCTGCTCCGACGTGTTCATCACCTACGACATGGTGAACACGCCCGGCTGCGGTCTCACCGCGGTCAAGGAGATCACCTGCATCGCGATGGATGACGCGGGCAACATGGCCATGCAGACGGCGACGTTCACGATCGAGGACACCACGCCGCCGATCGTCTTCTGCCCGTCCAGCGTCATCGTCAACTGCGCCGACGGCGTGCCGCCGCCGAACCCCGCGCTGGTGTCCGCGGTCGACACGTGCGGCGGTGTGACGGTGGCGTTCGTCAGCGACGACGTCAGCGGGATGTGCCCGGTCACGATCATCCGGACCTACGAGGCCACGGACGACTGCGGCAACACCGCGACGTGCACGCAGGAGATCAGCGACTACTGTGGTCCGGGCGCGTGCTGCATGCCGGACACCACGTGCGAGATCCTCGACGAGGACGACTGCCTCGCCGGCGCCGGCATCTGGGAGGGCGCCTGCACCGAGTGCGTGACCTGCGTCGAGCGGGCGCACCCGGGCTGGAACTACTACGACAACCTCATCACGCTCACCGCGGATCAGCCGACGTACTGGTCGCTGCTCTCCGGTCACCCGGCGACCGGCGGCGTGGCGCCGTTCACGGCGCTCGATCCAGGCTTCCCGCCGGGACGTCCCGCCACCGACGGCACCAACGATCGCGTGCTCCGCGGGTGGGTCCTCGGATTCGCAGTGAACTACGAGAACGAGGAGATCGCGTGGAACCATCTCGCCGGCTCGGCCACGGTCGTGAACTACCGCGACGGTCTCGCCTGGGAGTACTCCACGTTCAACTTCCCGGTCGTGGACACGTTCGCGCAGGGCGATCAGACAGGATCGCCGGGCGCGCTCAACCTCGACGGCTTCGAGTACGCCCAGTCGCCGGAGCAGCTCGTGTTCGACTTCACGGCGCCGGGCTCGTCATCGTTCAGCGGACCGCTCCAGGTGACCTCCCACAGCCATCTCGCCCTGCACCCGGTGCCGGCGGACCTGACGCAGGAGGGGAGCGGTCCCATCACGACGAAGGCGAACGTGACCGTCTGGAACATGAACGAGGTGAAGTTCTCCGGAACGCACCGGTGCATCACCTGTTGGGACCAGACGCTGCTCAGCGATTACGCCCTGTCCAATCACTTCGTGCTGGCGCACCTCCAGACGAGTCGCGGCAAGGCGCGCATCGACGGGCTCGCGTCGCAGGTCTGCGACGTGGACGTGAACCCGAACGACGGCGTCTTCCCACCGCTGAACGACCCGCCGGGACCGAACGACAGCAACCACCCGGATGACCTCGTCAGCTCCGACGTTCCGCTCATCGGCGTGGCGGTGAACTTCCTCGAGTTCGACGGTGGTGCCGGCGGTCGGGCGGCGACGGCCACGAACCTGACGGGCATGGGCCTCGACGGCTCGGCGGCGATCAAGTACGATCCCACGCCTCCGCCGCCGGAGTTCGCGAATCCGTTGCCGCCGGCGGAGCTCAGGGGCACCGCCAACGAGAAGGGCAGTCTCGTGATCTGGTCGGCGGTCGAACTGCGCTGGGACCGCATGGGCATGCTCGTCCAGGACACGTTCCTCTCGCTGACGAACGACTACCCCGAGGACGTGCAGGTGCAGCTCTACTTCATCAACGGTGACCCGCCGTTGGAGGCCACCGGCGTGCACCCGGCGTCGCCGGCCCTGGGTCCGGACGAGGCGCTCGACGAGTTCCTCGGCGCGGTTCACGACGGGGCGGACGCCGAGAAGCTGCTCGAGCAGCTCGAATCGCTCACCGAATCGCTCGGTGGCGCGACGTCGCGACCCTGATCGGGACCTCCCATGCACGATCACGCGAGCCGCCGGTTCTCCGGCGGCTCGCGTTGTTTCCGAGGAGCTGCGCTCGCAGCTTTCGGCGGCGACACGACTTGCGGCAGCCGTGCGGATCGCGTCTTCCCAAGGCGCCCATTTTCTCCAAATTCACACGCCGAAAATACGCCCCAGTTTGCCGCCGGGTCGGGTGTGGATTTCCGTTGATTTTGATCGCCGTTCCAAGGACACTCAGGTCGTGCATGGGCCTCGCCCCTGACGAATCGGGGAGACCACAAGCCGCACGATTCGGAGGGGGTGGGGTAGCGAGCGCTGCCAGGGGGTCGCGGTCTGCCGCGACGGAGGCCCCTGGCTCGGTGGGACACGTTACCTAGCGAGGAGTGAAGGAAAGATGGAGCGCCCTGTCGCCCGCTCGGACCGCAAGGAATATCGGACCCTGACCTCGGCGCCGTCGGCAGCCGCCCGGCTGATCCTCGCGCTCATCACGATGCTCGCGCTGTGCCTTGGAGGGACGGTGCGCGCGCAGGACGACGTTACCGGCACCAACCGAAAGCTGGGCCAGGAGCCCACCGGCACGGCGCTCGGCCAACTTCACGGGGTGACGATCGCCAAGACGTGCGCGGGCCCGAAGAAGCCGGGCGAGACGCTCGATTGCGAGATCATCGTCGGCCACAACGACGACTTCGGTGACACGCTCGAGATCCAGGACGTCTTCAACGTCATCCGCCCCGGACCGGGCGAGATCGTCGTGGCGGAGTTCATCATCTGCGCCGCCGACGGCAACACCACGGCGGTGGTCGGCGGAACGCTCCCGGTGCGCATCGGTCCCCCGGGAAGCGTGCTCGGCGGGCTCCCCGGTAATCCGCTTCCGGGTGTCGTGACCTTCCGGCAGAACACCTACGTCATCGAGGAAGACGATCCCTCGCCGCTGCCGAGCCAGGCGAACGTGCTCGTGCAGGACCTGTGCGACCACCCGGACACGGCAGGCTGTAGCCAGATCCCGAGCCTCGTGCAGTTCGTCGCCGCCACTCCGTTGGCGAAGCTGACGTTCGAGAAGACGGCCAGCGACGACGTCATCTGCGAGAACGGCGAGGTGACCTACACGTACGTCGTCGACAACGTCGGCGACGTGTTCTTCCAGGACGTCGAGGTCGTGGACGATTCGTGCGGTCCTGTGCAGGGACCGAGCGGCGACGTGAACGGCGACGGGTTGCTCAACGCCGCGGAGCTGTTCGTCGACCTCAACGGCAACGGTGTCTGGGATGCCCTTCCCTTTCCCGAGCCGCTGATCGACCAGAACGGAAACGGCATCTGGGACGACGTCGAGACGTGGACGTACACGTGCACGACGATCCTCACCGAGACGACGACGAACACCGCCACCGTCACCGGGTTCGTGCCGCAGGGCCCCGATCCGGTCAACCCGGACTGCCTTGGCGCCGGCGGAGGCTTCTTCTGCGTGGCCCAGGCCCAGGCCACGGTCACCGTGCTGCCCGCCCCGGTGGCGGACCCGGCCCCGGCGGTCGCGTGCCAGGGCGAGACGGCGGAGATCTGCGCGAACGCGAGCGAGGGCCTGCCGCCGTACACGTACTCGTGGACGGGCCCCGGAGGCTTCACCTCCACCGAAGAGTGCATCGATGTCGGGGTCGCCGGCGACTACTGCGTGATCGTCACCGACGCCAACAACTGCGACTCGGTCGAAGCGTGCGCGACGCTCACGATCAACCCGCTGCCCCCGTGCAGTATCGACGGCCCCGCGGACCGTTGCGTGGGGACGACGGGCACGTACACGGGGCCTGCCGGCATGGCGGCCTACCAGTGGAGCACCATCGGTGACTGCGGGACGATCATCGGCTCGACGACGAACCCGTCGGTGCAGATCCAGTTCCCGACGGTCGGCACGTGCACGGTGCAGTTGACGATCGTGGACACGAACGGGTGCGTGAACACGTGCGAGTTCCCGGTGACGGTGAATCCGCCGCCGGTCTGCGACATCGCCGGCCCGCCCGTGCGCTGCGAGGGTGAGGCCGGCACGTACACCGGTCCCGCGGGCATGGCGAGCTACCAGTGGAGCACGCTCGGCGACTGCGGGACGATCGTCGGCCCGTCGACGAACCCGTCGGTGCAGATCCAGTTCCCGACGCCCGGCATCTGCAGGGTGCAGCTCACGATCGTGGACACGAACGGGTGCTTGAACACGTGCGAGTTCCCGGTGACGGTGAACCCGTTGCCGGTCTGTGACATCGACGGTCCGCCCGCGCTCTGCGAGGACGCGACCGGAACGTACACCGGCCCGGCGGGCATGGCGAGCTACCAGTGGAGCACGCTCGGCGGCTGCGGGACGATCGTCGGCCCGTCGACGAACCCGTCGGTGCAGATCCAGTTCCCGACGCCCGGC
>JAAELP010000015.1 GCA_024226535.1 Planctomycetota bacterium
AGCGGGCAAGGACCATGTCGATGTCACGATCCGGCTGCGCCCCGTGGAGGAGCCGCCATCGTGAGGATCAGACCGACCATCCTCGTGCTTCTCGTGCTCGCTGCGATGAGCGTCCCGACGATGCTGGCGGCACGCCGGCTGACCCAGGCCCATGCCACGCTCGGGCAGACCCGGTTGTCGCTCCGGCAGACCCAGGTCCGGGTCGAACAGGTCCGGCGGCTCCGCAGCACCGTGCAGCGCGTGGATGACGCCCACCGGCCGAAGCAGGACCTCATCGCACGCGTCAACGCGGCGCTCGCGTCGGCAGGTCTGCCGGAGCGACACTTCGGCGCCCTGAACCTCGGGGCCGACGCCACGCTCCCGGGGCGCGTCGGCAGCGGCGACCTCGTCTACAAACGCCAGTCGGTCCGCATCAGCCTCAAGCAGCTCGCGCTGCCGGAGATCGGCCGGTTCCTGGCGGAGTGGACGCGCTCGCAGCCACTGTGGACGCCGCAGCGGATCGACCTGGCTCGTCCCGCCGGCCGGAACGCGGGCGATCGGTACGATGTCACCCTCGTGGTCGAAACCACGTACGTCGATCGGCGGACAGCGACATGAACCGTTTGATCCTCACCACTCTGGTCGCGATCACCACGCTCGTGGCCGGATGCGCGACCACCAGCACGAGCCCGTACGCCGAGCAGCCGATGGTCAGACGCGACACCGTTCGCGCGCAGTCGCTGACGCAGAAGGCGGCCGCCCTGATCGAGGACGATCCCGAGAAGGCCGAGGAGCTCCTGCGCGAGGCGCTCACAGCGGACCTCTACCACGGCCCGGCCCACAACAACCTCGGCGTGCTCTACCTCCAGCAGAGCAAGCTCTACGAAGCGGCCAACGAGTTCGAGTGGGCCAGGAAGCTCATGCCCGGGCACCCCGATCCGCGAATGAACCTGGCGCTTACGCTCGAGCACGCCGGTCGGATCGACGAGGCGATGGCCACGTACGGCACTGCGCTGGAGGTCTACCCCAACCACCTGCCGACGATGCAGGCGTTGGCGAGGCTGCAGGTCAGGTCAGGCAAGACGGATGACCGGACGCGGCGGTTCCTCGAGGAGATCGCCCTGCGGGGCGAGAGCCCCGAGTGGCGGGAGTGGGCACAGGCCGTAGCTCGCGGTATGTAGCGCGCCATTACACGACGTTAGGAACGGAGAGAAGTCCCATCGTATCCACGAGCCGGCGCCACAGCAGTAGCTCCCAATCAGCCCTGTCATCCTCTGCTCCAGTTCGGTCAGCAACTCAACGTACTGATCGACCGCTCGTTCGGAGAGACTCACGCTTCGCACCGTTGCGACCGTCTCCGATGCTGGCAAGGCCGGATCGATTCGGGGCGGGGTCGCGAATGCGATTCCGGATTCACCATCAACTAGACAAGGTTCAGAGCGGCTTGACCTTGCGCATGTCGAGCTTGGCTTCGAAGCACGAGCGCATGTTGCAGAGGTACCAGCGCCACATCTGCGCCTCGTTCGCCATCACCATCAGCGCCTCGCCGTCGTCCTTGAACGGTCCCTGCCGGAGCCTCACGCGCGAGCCGTCCTCGACGCTGGGCTCGACGGCCCAGTAGACGGGGGCGTGCATGTCGCCGTGGTTCGCGTACCAGTCCCAGACGATGCGCCCGCCGGGGTCGTACTCGAGGATGGCCACCGTGCTCGTCCGGGTCATCTCCGGATCCCAGCCGAACACGATGAGCCCGCCCTGGCGCAGGTCAACGGTGGCGGAGACGCAGAACCACCGCGTCAGGCCCCCGACGGTCGTGAGCGCGGTGAACGTTTGATCGTGGTGGATGGAGATCGTCTCCTCCAGCTCCACCCAGACGCCATCGTCTTCACGCGTGATCATTCGGGCCTCCAGTCAACTGGATACGGACGACTCGCTCCGCCCCTTCGTGCCTTCGTGCCCATGTGCCTTCGTGCCTCCCTCGACGAGCACCTCGGGGTTCCGCTCCGGCCCCGTCAGGTCATCGTAGGTCTCGGCCCGGCGGATACGCGTCAGCCGGTCACCGTCCACCATGACCTCGGTCGGCAGCGGCTGACTGTTGTAGTGGTTGGCCATCGACATGCCGTAGGCCCCGGTGGCGAAGACCGCGAGCAGGTCGCCGCGCTTCACCGGCGGCAGGGCACGGTCGATGGCGAAGAAATCGCCCGTCTCGCAGATGGGACCGACGACGTCCACCGGCACCAGCCCCGGCAGG
Organism: Planctomycetota bacterium; assembly: GCA_024226535.1. Lineage (GTDB taxonomy): Bacteria > Planctomycetota > Phycisphaerae > Phycisphaerales > SM1A02 > JAAELP01. Next base: position 2,228 of record JAAELP010000015.1, read on the forward strand.
TCCATCTCGCGGGCCCGGCGGGTCGGCTCGTGCTCGCCGCTCACCGCCGCCGGCCAGATGAAGTGGAACGCGTCGTAGTGGCACGGCCGCATGAGCGTGTTCATGCCCCCGTCGCAGATCACGAACGTCTTGTCGCCGGAGCGCTTCACGTACAGGACCCGCACCAGCAGGATGCCCGCGTTGGCGCTGATCGTCCGCCCCGGCTCGAGCACCACCTGGAGCCCGTCGCGAGCGCGGTCGGCGAGCAGCGGGACGATGCGGTCGGCGTAGTCGCTCGCGACCGGCGACTGCTCGGTCTCGTAGTCGGCGCCGAAGCCGCCGCCGAGGTCGAGCATCTCGACGACCCGCCGGCCGCGGACGCGCTCGATCCGGTCGACGAGCCCCAGCGCGCGGGTGACCGACTCGACGTACGCCTCCACGCGGTACACGGGGGAGCCGATGTGCAGATGGATGCCGCACAACCGGCACGCCGGATCGTCACCGTAGCGATCGAAGAAGGCCTCGGCCCGCTCCAGGTCCACGCCGAACTTCGTCTCCTTCTTGCCCGTGGTCGTGTAGCGATGCGTCCTGGGATCGACGTCGGGGTTCACACGCAGGGCCGCGCGGCAGCGCGCCCCGTGGACGGACGCGATCGCGCTGATGTTCTCGAACTCCGCCTCGGACTCGACGTTGAACCACCCGATCCCGGCGTCCAGCGCCTCGCGGATCTCGCGGTCGGTCTTGCCCACGCCCGCGTAGACGCACCGGGCCGGATCGACGCCGGCGAGCCGCGCGCGGTGCAACTCGCCGCCGCTGACGAGGTCCATCCCCGCCCCGCGCTCGGCGAGTGTCCGGCAGACCGCCAGGTTGCCGCAGCTCTTGATCGAGTAGCAGATGAGCGGCGACAGATCCGCGAACGCCGCCGCGAGCCGGTCGTAGTGGTCCACGAGCGTCGCGCGGCTGTACACGTAGCACGGTGTGCCCGCGCGCTCGGCGACCTCGGAGGCGCGCAGTTCATCGCACCAGAGTTCGCCCTCATGATATCGAAAGTGGTCCATGCGCCTGCCCGTTCGCGTCCGGGATTGTACCGGACGCGGAGCGGACGGGCGTCGTGAACGCCTGCCTCAGGCGGCCTGGTTGCCGGTGAGACGCGGCATGTTGCCGTGCTCGTCGCGGAAGTCATCCACCGAGAAGTTCTCGTGGACCTCGCAGAACTCGAGCCCGGACTCGTGCGTCATCTCGCCGACGTACGCGCTGTGCACGACCTTCACGCCGAGCATGACCTCCTCGCCGGAGGAGCGAAGCATGAGCAGCGCCCCCTCGTGCCCGACGTGGAGCATGTAGCGCGACTGGATGCAGAGACCCGTCGAGCTGATGTTCTTGCAGCGCACGACCGTGGAGATGCTCTTGCCCCCGGTCGGCGTCCACTGGACGAACGCGACCAGCCCGCCGTAATCGTGCCGGCGCGTGCCGCGGTTTTCGACGTCGGTCGGATCGGGATCCAACACGCCGCGGGCAACATCGATGATGCGATCGATGGGATTATCGGTAACGGGCATGGCGACCTCCTTGTGGGACGCGCGGAGCGCTGAGACGTCAGCCCTGTCATCGGGAGGATCCCCGTCCATTTTGAGCCAAAACCCGTGGAGATGGCTGCTCGTTCAGGGTTCCGCACCGGCGGGAACACGCCTGAACGCCGAGCGCAGCCCCCCCACCGCGGCCGCGCCGTTCCAAACCGCAAAGATCAACAGGAGGATCGCGGGGATCCCGCTGAAGTACCCCTGCGGGTTGGTCCACTCCCAGACTGCGACCACCACGAAGATCACGGCGCCGACGAGCCCCACCACGGCGTACAGGAGCGGACCGAGCGTGCTCCCGGTGAGCGAGATCAGCCAGCTCGCGCCGAACCCGATCGCCGACCCGCGGATCGTCCACATGAGGACGGCGACCATCGGGATGAGCTGTCCCGGCTGGGGCGCCTGCGGGCCCGTGTAGCGATGCGCCCAGCCCATGACGAACCCGAAGTACGCGAAGAGCCCCGCGCTGATGAGCATCCAGAACGCGTGCGATCGTGCTTCGGCCGGCTGCCCGTTGCTCATGAGGAGGTCCCTATCCGATTTCGTCCAGGGGCACGGCCCGACCCTCGCGCGCCGAGACGATCGCCGCGGCAAGCACGCGTTGCGTCTCCCACGCGTCGGCGAAGTCGGGTATCGGCACGACGGGCTCGGCGCCGCCGACCGAGGCGAGGATGTCCGCGGCCTGGCTGACGAAGCCGTGCTCGTAGCCGAGACCGTGACCGGGCGGCCAATACGCCTCGACGTACGGGTGGTCGCCGGCGTTCGTGCACATCACGCGGCTCCAGCCGCGTTGCGCCGACGGAAGCGTGTCGTCCCACCAGAGCAGTTCGTTCATGCGCTCGAAGTCGAATCGGATCGCTCCGCGCTCGCCGTTGATCTCGATCGTGTTGCGGTTCTTGTTGCCGGTGGCGAGGCGTGTCGCCTCGAACGAGCCCACGGCCCCGCCGGCGAACCGGGCGAGGAAGAGCACGCAGTCGTCGACGGTGGACTTCCCCGTGCCGCCACCGGGCAGTTTCCGCTCCGTCACGAACGTCTCCTCGACGGCGCCGGAGACCTGCGTGATCTCCTCGCCGGTCAGGAACCGCGTGAGATCGATCAGGTGTGCGTTGAGGTCGCCGTGCGCCCCCGATCCCGCCTGTCCGGCGTCGAACCGCCAGACGAGCGGCGTCTCCGGTCCACCCCAGTCCTGGAGGTACTGCGCGCGAACGTGGAAGATCCGCCCGAGCCCGCCGCCGCGAATCAGGCGGTGCGCGTACGCGATCGCCGGGCACCGCCGGTAGTTGAACCAGACGAATGTGCGCAACCCGTCGGCCTTCGCCAGCTCCGCGGCGTCACGCATCGCCCGCGCGTCGTCGAGCGTCCCGGCCAGCGGTTTCTCGCACGCCACGTGCTTGCCCGCCTCCAGCGCCGCGATCGCGGGCCCGGCGTGTACGTCGTTCGGCGTACAGACGTCGACGAGGTCGACGTCGGGATCGGCGACCGCCCGCTCCCAGTCCGTCAGCGCACTCGCCCACCCCCAGCGCTCCCCGAACGCGCTCGTCGCCATCTCGTCGCGCCCGCAGACCGAGTGCATCACCGCCCCGCACGGCAGGTCGAAGAACTTGTTCACGCTCATCCACGCATTGGAGTGCGCGCGGCCCATGAACTTGCTGCCGAGCATCGCGATTCGGACATCGTTGTTCACGAGTTAGTCCGTGAACTCGGAGACCGGCGGGCAGAGGCAGTGCAGGTGGCGGTCGCCGTACGGGTTGTCCACGCGCGCGACCGGCGGCCAGAACTTGGTCTGGCGGAGCCACGGCGCCGGGAAGGCGGCCTGCTCGCGGCCGTAGGGGTGCGGCCACTCGTCGGACGCGAGCATCTCCACGGTGTGCGGGGCGTTCTTCAGGAGGTTGTCGGCGCGATCGACACCGCCTTCGGCGATCTCGCGGATCTCGCCCCGGATCGCGATGAGCGCGTCGCACAACCGGTCCAGCTCCGCCTTCGACTCGCTTTCGGTCGGCTCGATCATGAGCGTTCCCGCCACCGGCCAGGCCATCGTCGGAGCGTGGAAGCCGTAGTCCATCAGCCGCTTGGCGATGTCGTCGATGCGGATGCCCGCGCTCTTGTCGAACGGGCGGCAGTCGATGATGAACTCGTGCGCGCAGAGCCCGCCGGGGCCGGTGAAGAGGATGCGGTAGTGCTCGGCGAGCCGCTTGGCCATGTAGTTCGCCGAGAGGATCGCGACCTCGCTCGCGCGGGTCAGCCCCTCGGCTCCCATGAGCGCGATGTAGACCCACGAGATCGGCAGGATGCTCGGGCTTCCGTACGGCGCCGCCGCCACCGCGCCGATCGCCTCGGGCCCGGTACCGTCCGGCGGAGCCACGGGATGCCCCGGCCGGAACGGCGCGAGGTGCTCGGCGACCGCGATCGGTCCCATGCCCGGTCCCCCGCCGCCGTGCGGGATGCAGAACGTCTTGTGGAGGTTCAGGTGGCAGACGTCGGCGCCGATCTCCGCGGGCCGGCAGAGGCCGACCATCGCGTTCATGTTCGCGCCGTCGAGGTACACCTGCCCACCCGCGTCGTGGATGACCCGGCACGCGTCGATGACGCCCTCCTCGAACACGCCCGCCGTGGACGGGTAGGTGATCATGAGCGCCCCGAGGTTCGCGCGGTGCTCTTCGACCCGGGCGAGGAGATCGTCGAGATCGATGTTGCCGTGGTCGTCGCAGCCGACGGGCACCACGCGGTAGCCGGCGGCCACCGCGCTGGCGGGGTTCGTCCCGTGGGCGGAGACCGGGATGATGCACACGTTGCGGTCGTGATCGCCACGCGACTCGTGGTAAGCGCGGATCACGGCGAGCCCCGTGAACTCGCCCTGCGACCCCGCGTTCGGCTGGAGCGACACCGCGTGGAACCCCGTGATCTCCGCGAGCCACGACTCGAGCTGGCCGAACAGTTCGTGGTAGCCGGCCATCTGCTCGCGCGGCGCGAACGGGTGGATGCGGGCGAGCCGCGGCCACGTCACCGGCAGCATCTCCGAGGTTCCGTTGAGCTTCATCGTGCACGAGCCCAGCGGGATCATCGACTGGGCCAGGGACAGGTCGCGCGACTGGAGGCGCGCGAGGTACCGGAGCATCTGCGTCTCGGAGTGATGCGTGTTGAACACCTCGTGCGTGAGGTAGCCGCTGCGGCGCCGAAGGTCCGGCGCCAGGCCGAGATCGGTCTCGCCGGCGAGGGCTTCCACGTCGAACGGCACGCGGCTTCCGCCGTTGAACGCCTCCAGGAGCGTGACGACGTCGGCGAGCGTGGTCGTCTCGTCGAGCGCGACGCCGACCGTCTCGCCGTCATCGTAGCGACGGAGGTTGACGCGCCGCGCCGCGGCGAGGGCGTGGACGGGCTCGGCGTCACCGCCGGCCACCCCAACGCGAAGCGTGTCGAAGAACGGGTCGTCGCCGACCAACTCGTGGCCCAGACGCCGCAGCCCCGCGGCGAGGATCGCGGTGAGACCGTGAACGCGGCCGGCGATCCGACGCAGACCCGCGGGCCCGTGGTAGACGGCGTAGAGGCCGGCCATGATCGCCAGCAGCACCTGCGCGGTGCAGATGTTGCTCGTCGCGCGGTCCCGCTTGATGTGCTGCTCGCGCGTCTGGATCGCCAGCCGCAACGCGACCCGTCCCGCCGCATCGCGCGTGACGCCGACGATCCGGCCCGGCATCTTGCGGACGAACTCGCCCCGCGTCGCCATGTAGCCCGCGTGGGGACCGCCGCCGCCCAACGGAACGCCGAAGCGCTGCGACGAGCCCACGGCGATGTCGGCGCCCAACTCGCCCGGCGGCTTGATGAGCGACAGCGCGAGCAGGTCGGCGGCCATCACCACGAGCGCGCCGCCGGCGTGGGCGCGCCCGATGACATCGGTGGGATCGAGGATCGCGCCGTCGGTCGTCGGGTACTGGAGCAGGATGCCGCAGAACCGCGGGGTCGCGAGATCCTCGTCGCGTTCGTCACCGATCTCGATGTCGATGCCCACGGACTTCGCCCGCGCCGTCACCACCGCGATCGTCTGCGGGTGACAGTGCCGCGAGACGAAGAACGCCGGGCGCCCGCCCTTCGGCGTGGTCCGCGCCCCCGCGATGGTCCGGCACATCATCATCGCTTCCGCCGCGCCGGTCGCCTCGTCGAGCAGCGACGCGTTGGCCATCGGCAACGCGGTGAGATCCGAGACCATCGTCTGGAAGCTGAGCAGCGCCTCGAGGCGTCCCTGCGAGATCTCGGATTGGTATGGCGTGTACTGCGTGTACCAACCGGGGTTCTCGAGCACGTTGCGCTGGATCACCGGGGGCGTGATCGTGTCCGAATAGCCCATGCCGATGCACGAGCGGTAGATCTCGTTGCGTCGCGCGATCCCGCGCAGCGCCTCGATCAACTCGAACTCGCCGCACGGTCGATCGGGTTCGAGGCCCGGGACGGGCGTCAACCGCAGCGGCTCGCGGGTTCGGATCGACGCGGGGATCGCCGCGTCCACGAGCGCCGCGAGAGACGGGAAGCCGACGACGCCGAGCATCTCGTCGAGATCGCGGCTGTCGGGGCCGATGTGGCGGTCGAGGAAAGTGTCGGAAGGTTCGAGCATGGCGGCAATGTCCGGCGTCGCCGCGCCCGGGCCGGTCGCCCCGCGGGCGTCCGGCTCGCATTCGGTGGTGGAGGACGGCATCTCTGTTGTCGGTGCTCCCAGGGGATTGGAGGCGGCGAAGGCACTATATTCATGGCCCCGAGGGGGAGCAACGCGAGGCTGCGGACCCGCTACAAGGTGGGGACAGGCTTCCGCCCGACCACGAGAAGGACGCACCCATGCCCAGGCCGCACCCGCTCCGCCCGTTCGCCGCGATCAGTCTCGCCGCCGCGGCGCTCGGCGTGGTCGCCGGGTGCGCGACCGACGGCTCCACGACCGTCGCCCCGGCGGAGGTCTCCGCGGCGAACGCCCCGACGGGCCGTGCCGAGAAACGTCCTGCCGCGGAGCGATCCAGCGTCGTTCGCGGCCCATCCCGGGTCACCGAGTTCCGTCCCAAGAGCAAGGCGGTCGCCGTCGACGCCCGGACCGTCGATCTCAAGCAGGTCTTCGAGGACCTCGGGCCCGACGCCACGCTCTGGTACCAACACGTGCAGACGCTGGCCAACCCCTACTTCGAGGGCCGGGTCAACGGCAGCGTGGGGATCGAGCGAGCCCGGGACTACATCGAGTTCTTCTACCGTTCCTACGGGCTCGAGCCGGCATTTCCCGACGCGGCGACCGAGACGCCCGGCGGCGCGACGAACGCGACGTGGGTGAGCTACGAGCAGCCCTTCGAGTTCTCCGCCCGGCGACGCGTCGAGGTGAACGTCGCCAACGAGCACGCCGACATCGCCGGTGACGCGCTCGACGTGAACGCCGACTTCGCGATCCTCGGGAACTCCGGCACCGGGAGCGTGACGGGCCCCGTCACCTTCGTCGGGTACGGCATCGCCGAAGGCCCGGACGGATACAGCAGCTTCGGCGAAGACACCGATCTCACCGGTCGCATCGCGCTGCTCCTGCGTTACGAGCCGCTCAACGCCGACGGCGTGAGCCGCTGGGCGGACGGGCGCTTCAGCCCGCAGGCGGGCATGGCCCGCAAGATGTCGGCCGTGCAGGAGCGCGGCGCGGCGGGGATCATCCTCGTCAACCCGCCCGGCGCGCGGGACGGGCGCACCGGGCTCGAGCCGCTGGACCGCAGTCGCCGTTTCGGACGAGCCCTCGATATCCCGGTGATTCAGATCACGCCGGACGCGGCGGAGCGTCTCCTCGCGGCCGGCGACCCGGCGGGACGCGATCTCATGGCGTGGCGACGCATGGCCGACGACGAGGGACCCACCATCGTGGACCTCGCCGACTCCGCCGCGGTCAGCTTCGGCGCCGACGTCGAGCGAATCCGCAGCGGCGACCAGATCCCGGCGGCGAACGTCGGCGCGGTGCTCCCGGGGCGGGGCGACCTCGCCGACGAGTGGCTCGTCATCGGCGGGCACCTCGACCACAACGGCTACGGCATGTTCGGAACGGAGCCGTCGCAGGGGCCGCTGTTCCCCGGCGCCGACGACAACGCCTCCGGCATCGCGGGGATCCTCATCCTCGCCAAGCTGCTCTCGGAGTGGTACGCCGACACCGGCGACGACGACCTGCGCTCCGTGCTGTTCATCGCCTTCGACGCCGAGGAGCGCGGCCTGCACGGCTCGCGTCACTACAGCCAGAACCCGACGATCGCGCCGGAGAAGATGACCGCCCTGCTGAACATGGACATGATCGGGCGGCTGCGTTCGGACCGGCTGTCGATCATGGGCACGGGCACCGCCGTCGACCTCGAGGAGATCCTCGATCCGCACTTCCGGTCCAGCGGGCTCACCATCGCCTCGACGCCGGCCGGCAGCGGTCGTTCCGACGACGCGAACTTCGATCGCATGGGCGTTCCCGCGATGCACTTCTTCACGGGCATGCACCCCGAGTACACGTCGCCCGCCGACCAGGCGTACACCGTGAACCCGGCCGGTGCCGGGAAGATCATGGACGTCATGTACGCGATCGCCGCCGATCTCGTGACCCGACCGGACAAGCTCCAGTACACGAAGCCCGGCGCGATCCGGGGGCAGGACCGCGGCTACGCCCGCGTGCGTCTGGGCATCCGCCCCGGCATGTCGGAGCGCGAGTACGGCATCCTCATCGACGGCGTCTCCGAGGGGACGAGCGCGGCCGAGGGCGGCATGAGAGCCGGCGACGTCATGCTCACCTGGGATGGCGAAACGCTCGACTCCATGCGCACGCTCATGGAGAAGCTCCAGGGCCACAAGCCCGGCGACGTGGTCCAGATCGCCGTCCAGCGCGGGGAAGAGGAAGTGGACCTGACGCTGACGCTGAAGGCGAGCGAGGGCCGCGAGGGCGGGCGTCCCCGTCCGGGCTCCGGGGGCTGACCACCAAGGACGAGAACCAGAAAAGGCGAACGGGCGAGCCTTGCGGGCTCGCCCGTTCCTTTGGTCGCGTGTGGACGGTAAGCCGAATTCTGTTCCCGGCATCCGCCGAAACGGAGCCGGGCGACGGGCATTCATCTGGGGCCGCCGTCACCGACGACCTCTTGCACGCCACCCGCCCTCTCCCGCGGACCACGAGTCGAACGCCGAGGCGTCCATGAGGGCTGCTTGCGCTTGCACCCGGTGGGGTTTACCGTGCCCCGACTGTCACCAGCCGGGCGGTGCGCTCTTACCGCACCTTTTCACCCTTACCGCCCGTGCCCTCTTGCGAAGACGCGGGAGGCGGTTTGTTTTCTGTGGCACTTTCCCTGACCCCGCGACCGAGGCCGGTGGGCGTTACCCACCACCGTGTCCTGTGGTGTTCGGACTTTCCTCCGCCGACACGCTGCCGACGGCGCCCGCCTGTCCACGTCCCTGAGTGTAGCTCGCGCGGTACGGGTCGATTCAATCCGGATTCCGAAATGCGGAATTCACATTCCGCAACCCCCATTGCTTGATTCACAGTCCCCAATTGCCCATTGGGATTCGGCATCGAGGATCAAGAACTTGGGGTTGCGGATTGCGGACTGCGGATTTCGAAATCCGGATTCTGCTGGTGGCGCGTTAGCCCAGAAGCTCCTCGCGGATCGGCATCACCACGCACGGGATCACCCGATCCTCCGACAGACGCTCGGCGTGGCCGGCGAGGGTGCCGAAGCTGTCGCTCAACTCCTGGATCGTCTGGAACGGTCCGTACCGCCGCACGGTCAGGTAGACGCTGATCGGCTCCGGCCCGTACCGGCCGCTGGCGGCCTCGCGGGTCCGGGTGCGGGTCTTCACCTCGATGAAGGCCTGGAGATCACACCGCCGGCTGAGCGAGAAGCCGACGAACGGCTGGGCGTCCAGGAGCGTCTCGCGGTCGTGATCGACCAGCGCGGTCAGCGGCGAGTCCCCGAGCAACGCGTCGAACACGACCTCGTTGCGGTTGCGGTCCGCCTCGATGTCGAAGCCGAACACCAGCTCAACGTACTCGACGTCGATCGGGCTGATCGACAAGTAGTACGGCGCGATCTCCAGGATGAGCCGGTGCAACCGATACGCAGACGGCAGGTTCTCGGGGTTCACCCAGCCGGTTCGGATCGCGGTCTTCGTCAGGGCCAGCCAGTTGTACCGGGACTCGGACTCGGGCGATTCGAGGGCCAGTTCCCCGTCGTACCGCCGAAATCGGTCCATGGACGGCAGCTCGCGCCGCACCCGGTCGAACATGTCCAGCACCGGCTCGCGAGCCGACGGAAGGTCCATCTTCAGCGCGAGCTTCTGGTTGACGTAGAAATCCGTGCAAACGGCGCCCAGGCTTGTCAACGCGCGTGCCTCCATGCGTGCTTGGGGGCCAGCCTACCGGGGCCGCGCCCCGGGAGGGCGTGCGCGACGGCTTATGCAGATGACCGGGTTGGGCCCGAACGCAGGAACGGCTGCCGCTTCCAGTAGCTCAGCGAACGCCAGGCCCACTCCATCGGGCCGAAGCGGAAGAACGCCAGCCAGATCGGTGACCAGATGAGCTGGACGATCCAGATCGCGACGACGATCTGGATCTGCCCGGTCCGCTCCACCACGCCGAAGAGCCCGAAGCCGTGGCCGTAGAAGATCGTCGTGCAGATCACGGTCTGGGCGATGTAGTTCGTGAACGCCATGCGCCCAGCCGCCGCGAACGGGCGCAGGAGAAGGGCCCGCGGGATCAGCCGGCAGACGAGCATGACGAGGCCGATGTAGCCGAGGGCCACGATCACGGACGCCCAGAAGTTGTACTGCCCGCCGAAGAAGAACGAGTAGCGGACGTCCCAGTCGTGGGCGTCGTGCTGGTGCACGCCCCAGGCGACGATCGGCAGACCGATGCCGAGGCCGAGCGCCGCCATGACCACGTAGAAGAGCGCCGAGCGTCGGGCGGTGATCACGCCGGTGCGGAACAGGGCCACGCCGATGAGCATGAGCCCGAGCACCTTGAACCCGATGCCGCCGATGATCGGGATCAGGAACTCGAAGAAGAGCGCGGTCGGCGTGCGATGGACCGCCTGACTCAGCCACCCGCCGCGGTAGGCGTCGAGTTCCGGCTGCACGACCTTCGCCACCGGGAGCCAGCCGCCGTCGGAGAACTCCCGAACGCCCTCGTCGCCCCAGAACTGCATCGTCCAGCCGAAGAACAGGCTGATGCCCGAGGCGATCGCCATGCCGACCACGGCAAGGACGATCAGCACCGGCACCGGCAGCTTCCGGAACACGTACACGAGCAGCCCGCACCACCCGTAGAACCACAGGATGTCGCCGTACCACAGCAGGTGCGCGTGCAGGAATCCGAAGCCGATGAGGAGGCCCATGCGTCGCAGGTGAAGACCGAGGGCCGAGCGCCCCTTCGCCTCGGCCTTGCTCGTCATGAGGGCGACGCCCGCCCCGAACAGCATCGAGAAGATCGACATGAACTTCTGGTCGCCGAACAGGTGCGTGAAGTACCAGACCGTGCGGTTGGCGCCCTCGAGATCGCCGTACGCGTTCGGGTTCATGTACGCGGCGCCGATCATCGAGAACGACTGGATGTTCAGGGCGAGGATCCCGAGCACGGCCACGCCGCGAAGGACGTCGAGGGCGACGAGACGCTCGGGCTCGGCGACCGGCGCGAGTGCCGGCTTCTCGAGCGGAGCTTCGGCCCAGTCGGGAGTTGTCGACGCGTCGCTCACGCTCACCTCATTGGGAATCGGCGGTTCCGGCGATCCAGGAGACGATCCGGTCGGTGTCGGAGAGGTCGTCCACGAGCAGGTCCGGCGCGCACGTCGCGAGGTCCTCCCTCGTGTAGGTCCCCGTGGCAACGGCGATCACGCGACATCCGTTCGCCTGCGCGCAATCCACGTCGTGCGGCGTGTCGCCGATGATCACGACACGGTTGGGATCGATCTCGGCCCCGGTCGCGGCGCGGTACCGGTCCATCGCCACGCCGGGCAGGTCGCGGCGGTGCCGACCGTCGCTGCCCCACGCCGCGACCGGGAACGTGTCCGCGTCCACCCCCGCCGACTCGAGCTTCAGCCGGCCCGTCTCCGGGTAGTTGCCCGTCAGGACGCCGAGCGTCACCGAGTCCAGTTCCTCCAGCCGGGCGAGGAGCGGGCCGACGCCCGGGAGCAGGTGCGCGGTCCGGTTGTCCGCAAGCTGGGCCGCAAGCATCTCGCGGTACGCGGCGCGGAACTCATCGTGCAACGCGTCCGCGTCGTCCACGTCGTGGGCGGCGGCGAGGTCGGCCCAGATGAGCGGATCGATTCGACCGGCGACCTCGACGCCCTCGAACGAGAAATGCGATCCCACGAGCTGCCGGCCCGCGGCGAGCATCGCGGCGATCCCGGCTCCCTGGGAGAGCAGCAGCGTGCCGTCGATGTCGAAGAGGACGAGCATGCGTTTCAGGCCGGCACCGCGACCGCGGCGCAGACCTTGCGAGCGGCATCGGTGAGATCAGTCGCCGTGACCATGGTCGGGATCTCCGACCTGGCGTCGTCGAGGATCCGACGCGCCGCCGCGACGTTCGTCCCCTCCAGCCTCACCACGAGCGGCACGGTGAAGCCGACTTCCTTCGCCGCCACGACGATCGCGTTGGCGATCGTGTCGCACTGCATGATCCCGCCGAAGATGTTGACGAGCACGCCCTGGACCGCGTCATCGGAGAGGATGATCCGGAATGCCTCGCGCACCGCCTCCTCGGTCGCGCTGCCGCCGACGTCGAGGAAGTTCGCCGGCTCGCCGCCGTGCAGCTTGATGATGTCCATCGTGCTCATCGCGAGGCCCGCGCCGTTCACGAGGCAACCGATGTTCCCGTCGAGGGCGATGTAGGTCAGGCCGAACTCGTTGGCCCGCAGCTCCGCCTGGTTCTCCTCGGCGGGGTCGAACATCCCGGCGACCGCCTTCTGCCGGAACATCGCGTTGTCGTCGAAGTTGAACTTGGCGTCGATCGCGAGCACGCGACCGTGGGGGTGCTCGTCGTCGGGCGGCGTGAGCACGAGCGGGTTGATTTCCGCGAGCGAGGCGTCGGACTCGACGAACAGACGCGCGAGCCGGATCATCACGTTCACGGCCTGTCCGACCTGCTTGCCCGTGAAACCGAGCTTGAAGGCCAGCGCCCGCGCCTGGTACGGCTCCAGCCCGCGGATCGGATCCAGTGCGACCTTGTGGATCGCATCCGGGTTCGACTCGGCGACGGACTCGATCTCCACGCCGCCTTCGGAGGACGCGATGAGCGTGCTCGTGTTGCGGGCGCGATCGACGGTGATCGCGAGGTAGTACTCGCTGGCGATATCCACGCCCTGGGCGATGAGCAGCCGCTTGACCTCGAGCCCCTCGGCTCCGGTCTGCGGTGAGACCATGCGGTTGCCGAACATGAACTCCGCCGCGGCCCGCGCGTCGTCCACGCTCTTCACGAGCTTGACGAACCCGGCCTTGCCGCGACCGCCGGCATGCACCTGCGCCTTGATCACCGCCAGCTCGGCTCCCCCGTCGAACAGCCGCTGCGCCGCGTTGACCGCCTCCTCGACACCCTGCACCATCTCGCCCGCCGGAACCGGAATGCCGGCATCCGCGAGCAGTTGGCGCCCCTGGTATTCATGGATCTTCATGCGGGGATGGTAGCTTCCCCTCACATCTTCCGGTACTGGTCGATCAGCTCCTTGATCTCGAACGGCCCCGGGATATCCCGGATCTCGATCTCGATCCCGTCCTGCCCGGCGCTGTCCACCCCGATGTACCCGACGTTGAGCATGCGGTGCAGGAAGCCCTGCCGGATATCCACGCTGCGCACGTGATCGTGCAGCACCTCGGTGGAGTGCCGGCGGACGATGCCCTCGTACCGGATCGTGCGCTTGTTCGTGATGACCACGCGGATCCAGAGCGTCGCGGCGAGCCACCAGGAGATCCACCAGATGGCGCCGGCGGCCGCGGCGGCGACGCCCACCCATGTCAGCCACGGCCAGATCTTCTCCATGGACGCGCCGATCGAGATCGCCAGCCCGCCGACGACGAGGCCGATGACGAGCAGGTAGCGGAAGGGATGCGCGCGGAACATGGCCGGGCGCACCACGCGGATCTCCTGCTCCGCCCCCGCCGCGGACGGCAGGTCCCTGGAAATCTCCTCGGCGGGTTCGAGGGGCTTCTCCGGCGGCGTGTCGGCGGCGGGGACCCGGTTCACGTCCCCACACATCGGACACGGCACCTTGCCCCCGGCCATGTCGGGGTCAACGGCAAAGGACTTCTCGCAGGCGTCGCAGACGATCTCGATCATCGGGTTCCTCCGGTATCCCCCCCGCCATCGACTTATACCGAAAATCGGGGTCGGGTCTCATTTTCCGGGCGGGTGGCCGGCGGCGGACTCGGGGGCGGGCATCGGGTACCGTAGGGGGAGGTGCGGAAAGGCCCCACCTGCAACCGGGGCCGTGATCTTCGGAACAACCGCATGGGCAGTGCCGGGGCGGCGCGCGCGAGGGAGTCCAGCGTTGAAAATCGTGCTGATCATTCTGGTCGTCCTGGCGCTGGCCATCGTCGGCGGCGCCCTGCTCGCCGGACCGCAACTCCGCGAGTCCCTGGCGCGCTTCAAGCCCGAGCCGTCGAAGACCACCGTGCGCGCCGAGACCACGCGCAACGACGAGCTCGTCGAGACCGTCTCCGCCCCCGGCGAGATCGAGCCCCACACGCGGGTGGAGCTTCGCGCCGAGGTTTCGGCCCGGATCCTCGAGCTCGCCTTCCGCGAGGGCAACGAAGTCCGCAAGGACGACATCATCTGCAAGCTCGACGACCGCGATCTGAACGCGTCGCTCGTCCGGGCGACGGCCCAGCGCGACGGCGAGCAGTTCCGGCTCCGGTCCGACAAGGCCCGGCTCGCCGGGCTCGTGAGCACGATGAGCTTCGCCCGCAAGGAGTTGGAGCGGATGCAGGCGCTCTTTGACTCCGGCGACGTCTCCGGCCGGGAGATGGAGAACGCCATGGAGCGTGTCCAGGACCTCGAAGCGTCCCTGGAGGCGACGAAGTACTCGATCTCGGTCGTGGAGAGCTCACTCGCCGCCGCCGAGGCCGAGATCGAGCGCGCCCGTGACGGCTTGAACAAGACCGTCATCGTCGCCCCCATGGATGGCGAGATCACCCGCCTCAACATCGAGGTCGGCGAGGTCGTCACCGGCAGCACGACCAACCCCGGCACGGTGATCATGACCATCGCCGACCGATCCCGCATGATCATGAAGGCCCAGGTCGCCGAGAGCGACATCGCGAACCTGGAGATCGGGCAGCGGGCGAAGATCTTCATCAACGCCTATCCCGACGACGTCTTCAGCGGCACCGTGACCATCATCGCGCTCCAGCGTTCCGGCAACCCCGACGGCACCGGGTACTTCGAAGCCGAGGTCGAGATCGATCTCCGCGGTCGCCGCATTCGGTCCGGCCACGTTGCCAACGCCGACATCGAGATCGAGACGCACGAAGGCGTCGTCGTCCCCTACCAGGCGATCGTCGCCCGCGAGGTGGACACGTTGCCGGAATCCGTGCGCAAGAGCCCGCTCATCGACACGACCAAGAGCAAGGCGAGCCTCGTCTACCGGATCGTCGACGGCAAGACCGTGTGCACGCCCATCAAGGCGGGCGCCAGCGACCTCACGCACCGCGTCGTCCTCGAGGGCCTCGAGGAGGGCGAGCAGATCGTCACCGGTCCGTTCAAGGTGCTGGAGAGCATCGCGCATGACCAGCGGGTGGCGGTCGAGGGCGAAGACGCCGACGGAAAGGAGGCCGGCGACGAGGAAGCCGTCGCCGAGGCCGATGCCGAGGCGACCGACGCCACCCCCGAGGACACCGTCGATGACGCCGCCGCCGACGCCGCTCCCGCCGGCGACGACGCTCCCGTGACGGACGGCTGAGCGCGATGATCATCCGCACCCGGAAGCTGACGAAGATCTACCGCGTCGGCGTCGAGCGCATCAACGCGCTCCGCGACGTGGACCTGGACATCGAGCCCAACGAGTTCGTGGCGATCATGGGCTCGTCGGGATCCGGCAAGAGCACGCTCATGAACATCCTCGGCTGCCTCGACCGGCCGACGAGCGGACGCTACCTGCTCTCGAACCGCGACGTGAGCCGGATGAACGCCGCGGAGCTCTCCGCCGTCCGCAACCAGCAGATCGGGTTCGTCTTCCAGTCGTTCGAGCTGCTGCCGCGGGCGAGCGCCCTGAAGAACGTGGAGTTGCCGCAGATCTACTCGAAGTCGGGCTGGATCGGTCGCCGCCGCGCCGCCCGCGAGGCGCTGGAGCGCGTCGGCCTCGGCGACCGCATGACGCACCGGCCGAACCAGCTCTCCGGGGGTCAGAAGCAACGGGTGGCGGTCGCGCGGGCCCTGGTCAACCGGCCCGCGATCCTGCTCGCCGACGAGCCGACCGGCAACCTCGACTCCAGCACGACGCGGGAGATCATGGAGCTGTTCCGCCAACTCCACGACGAGGGCCAGACGATCCTGATCGTCACCCACGAGCAGGACGTCGCCGCAAACTCGCAGCGCATCGTCCGCCTGCGCGACGGCTACGTCGACTCCGACCTTCCGACCGCCGAAGATCCGGAGTACCAGGAGCACGTCCACCGACAGGCGCAGCTCGCGGCGCAGCGGCAGCAGTCGATCGCTGAGGGTCGCTAGAGCAGTTTCACTCCATCTGTAGCGTTCTGAGCACGATCATCTCCGCCATGGCGGCGTTCCCGAATCTCGACGTATCCTTGGATATGCCTTCGATTCGGCAACGCCACCACGACGAAGAGCATCGCACTCGGAACGCTACAGATGGAGTGAAACCGCTCTAACTCTCAGTTCGCCGCGCGCGTGATCCCGTTGATCGGGATCGTGATCTCTTCCTCGCCGGAAACGTCGGTGCGGAGAACCACGCCGCCGCTGTACTGGTTGGGCAGGCTCTGGGACGACGCCTCGAGGACGACGTCGTAGGCGCCGGGACCGACCTGCTCGATGCTGACCTGGGCGTCGAGGATCGGCACGCACCTGGAGCTGACGACCTCCGCGGTAAACGGGCGTCCGTCCGGGCGCGAGAGCCGCACGACGCGCCGAAAGTGCTCGCCGGGATAGCCGCCGAAGGTGAACGAGTGGGGCTCCGCGCGAAGCCGTCCGAAGATCTGCACGGCGGTGCGAATACGCGACGTGTGGCTGATCGGCTCCGCGTCGGGCGTCGGACGCGCGCTGATCGTGATGTGGAGCTGGCCGAAGTCCGGGCCCCACGGCGCGTCGTCACGCACGATGACGTCGACCCACCGCGTGAACCGGGCATCGACGCCGTACGCCTCCCGGGCCTCTTCCTCGGGCAGGATCCGCACCTCGATGTGCTCGCTCGTCGCCTCGACTTCCTCCAGGATGAAGTCGGGGTCGTTGCACTTCACCCGGAGACGCTCGCGATGCTCGACACCCAGCGGCCGGACGTCGAACTGCGCGACACGCGGCTCGATCTCGAGGAAACCCGTCACGACGCCCTTGATGGTGAGCCGCTGGATGTTCGCGCCGCGCCCGTCGGAGACCACGGTGACGTACTTGGTCTTCGTCCCGGGCCCGGTCGGATTGAACTCGACCTCGATGTAGCCGGTCTCGCCCGGCGCGTACCACCACTTCCCTGGCGTCGCGATCGTGCAGCCGCAGTCGGTCGTGACCTTCTTGATGGTCAAACGCTCCGACCCGTCGTTCGTGAACGGGAACCGCGTCGTGCGGGTCTCGATCTCCGCGAACGTCCCGAGGTCATTGATCAGATCGACGAACGCGATGCGCGGTCCCTCGCGGTCCGGCGTCTGCGGGGCCTGCGTCTCGGCGTCGGTATCGCTGACCTCCGACCCGCCGGAGTCGCCCCCGGAGCCGCCGTTGCAGCCGGACAGGGCGAGGGCCAGACCGAGGATCACCGCCGCCGGCGCGGCGGCGGATCCGATTTCAGGGACTCTGCTCATGGTGTGTTCAGTCTAGTGGTGTCCGCCAAACAGCTTGTGACTTATCGGCGCGAGATCGTCGTCGCTGGCAAGGCGACGCGACGCTGGCATATCCATGGATACGTCGAGGAGCGGCAACGCAGCCAGCGGCGGCGAGGTCCGTCGATATGTTA
>JAAELP010000016.1 GCA_024226535.1 Planctomycetota bacterium
CGCGGGCAACCTGCCCAGCGCGCCGGTGATCATGGGCACGACGGCGATCTGGAAGCCTTCGCACAGCGCCCGGCTCAGCGGGTACTGGATGATGCGGCTCTTCGAGGAGGCGGGGCTGCCGCCGGGCGTCATCAACTTCGTACCGGGCAGCGCGCGGCAGATGTGCGGGCACTTCTTCTCGCACAACGCGTTCGGTGGCGTGCACTTCACCGGCTCCACCGGCGTCTTCCGTGACATCTGGGCGAACATCGCCGGCAACATGTCGAAGCTGCGCGACTACCCCCGCATCGTCGGCGAGACCGGCGGCAAGGACTTCGTCGTGGCGCATCCGTCGGCGGAGCCGAAGAGCCTCGTCACCGCCCTCGTTCGCGGCGCGTTCGAGTACCAGGGTCAGAAGTGCTCGGCGGCGTCCCGCGCGTATATCCCGCAGTCGCTCTGGAACGCGATCAAGGACGACCTGATCTCGGAGATCGAGTCGATCACGATGGGCGACCCCGCCGACTTCACGAACTTCTTCGCGGCCGTGATCCACCGCGACTCGTTCGATAAGTGCAAGGGGTACATCGAGCGGGCGAACGCCGATGCCGACGCCGAGGTCGTCGCCGGCGGCCAGTGCGACGACTCCAAGGGCTACTTCGTCCGCCCCACGCTCATCAAGACGACGAACCCGAAGTACCCGAGCATGAGCGAGGAGATCTTCGGCCCGATCCTCACGCTCTACGTCTACGAGGACGACGACTTCGAGGACGTGCTCGGCCTCTGCGACGGCACCTCCGAGTACGCGCTGACCGGCGCGATCATGGCTCGCGACCGCAGCGCCGTCGAGTTGGCGCTCGACAAGCTGCGTTACGCCGCCGGCAACTTCTACATCAACGACAAGCCGACCGGCGCCGTCGTCGGCCAGCAGCCGTTCGGCGGCGCTCGCGCCAGCGGCACGAACGACAAGGCGGGCAGCGCGCTGAACCTCCTGCGCTGGGTGAGCCCGCGTACGATCAAGGAGAACTTCTGCCCGCCGACGGACTACCGGTACGGGTTCCTCGCGCCGGACTGACCGTCAGTAGTCGCGCCGGACGAAGATCCAGCACGCGAGCGAGAGCAGCACGAACTCGAACAGCAGCGACGTGCCGATGATGTACGTCAGCGAGAGGCTCTCGTCCTCGGCGATCAGGCGCCGGGCGACCTCGCGGCCGCGGCTGTCGTCGGTGGTGCCGACCTCGCCCGTCACCGGGTCGACGAACGCCCGCCCGCTCATGAGGTCGAGGATGTTGACGTCCGAGTCCTTCTTGAGGTAGCGGTCGAGCAACGCGATCGTGTGCGACGTCTTGGGCAGGATCGCCTGCCCGATGCGCAGCCACTTCGACCACGGCTCGAGCTTGTCGAGGACGGTCTGCTTCGCGTCCCGCTCGTTGCGCTTGTCCGTGAGCTGACGCTGGAGACCGACCTGCCCCGGGGTGTCGGCGCCGCCCGGCATGGCAAGGGCGGTCTCGATCTCCCTGATCGTCACGTCGTCCTTCTCGATCTGCACCTCGTGATCCACTCGGATCTGCCGGACGATCCCCAAGCCGCTGCTGAGGCTGAACAGCGAGAACCAGAAGAGCAGCGTCGTGAGCAGGGCGAGCAGCGCCGAGCGTCTCCAGACGCCGAAGAAGACGTTGACCGCGTACAGATAGCTGAACATGGCGGTGACGATCGGGATCCCGAGCAGGATCTTCGGGTCCCACTCGCCGAGTCGCCATCCGACGCAGATGAACACGCCCACGCAGAACAACGTGACCTGGAGCAGCACGAAGAGCAGCCCCGCGATGTACTTGTAGACGAAGAGCCGGATGCGCCCGATCGGTTTGGAGAGCACGAGGTCGATCGAGCCACCGGCGACGAAGTCGGGGAAGAGCGACGTCGTCGAGACGAGGGCGAGGATGATCGCGACCCACGCCATCCAGATCGTGACCATGAACGACGAGAAGATCGAACGGTAGAGGATGCTCGAGAGCGGGCTGCCGTGGGTGAGCACGGGATTCGGGATCGTCCACACGCCGAAGAGCATCGACACGCCGCGATCGTTGAAACCCATGGACGCGTAGCTGAGCACCGTGAAGCCGGTGAGGGCCAGCGTCACCCAGAACAGCTTGCGGCTGTTCAGCTCGCGGTAGGCGTCCAGGAGCATGGCGCGGAGCACGATCATCCGGCGTCTCCCTTCGCGCCCGGGCGCTTCACCTCGCCGGTGGTCGGATCGGTCACCGCCCGCATGAACAGGTCCTCGAGCGTCTCCCGTCGGGGCCGGACGGAGACGATCGTCCGCCCTTCACCGCGGAGCCGGTCGATCACCGGCTGCACGCCGCCGGGCTCGGCGCCGGGCATGACGAGCAGCGACGCGTCCTCGCCGGCCGGCTCGGTGCGGATCGCGTCCTCCCGCGCGGCCCACTCCGGCGCGCCGCCCTCGATGCAGATCTCGTACCGCTCGCTCTCGACGGTCAGCTCGTGGATCGTGCCCTGCTTGACGACCTCGCCCTGCACGAGGATCGCCACGCGGTCGCAGACCATCTCCAGCTCGCTGAGCAGGTGGCTGTTCAGGAAGACCGTCTTGCCCTCGCTCTTGAGCCGCTTGAGGATGTCGCGAATGTCGCGGCGTCCGACGGGATCGACGCCGTCCGTCGGCTCGTCGAGCACGACGAGGTCGGGTTCGTTCATGAGGGCCTGGGCGACGCCGATTCGCTGCTGCATCCCCTTGGAGTACGAGCCGATCTTCCGATTCCCCCACTCGCTCATGCCGACGATATCCAGCAGCTCTTCGGCGCGGCGCTTTCGCGCGGCCTTCGGCACGTGAGCCAGCGCCGCGTAGTAGTCCAGCGCCTGCCGCCCCGTCAGGTACTTCGGCATGCGGTGATGCTCGGGCAGGTAGCCGACGCGCGCCAGGGCCCGCTTGCTGCCGACCGGCTGCCCCAGCAGCGTCCCCGACGCGCGGTTCGCCCGCACGACGGTCATCATGATCTTCACGAGAGTGCTCTTGCCGGCGCCGTTGGGCCCGAGCAGGCCGAAGACCTCGCCGTGGTGCACCTGCATCTCGATCCCGCGGAGCGCGTGCACCTTCCCACGGTACGTCTTGTCGACGTCGTGGAGGTCGATCGCGAACTGGCCGTTTGGGGAGGGCGGGCGGGGCACGACGCAGATGTTATACGGATTTCCGTGGGGCACGTCCCGGGACCGCTATGCTTCGGGCCATGGCCCGTTCCCTCGCCGAGTTCATCGATCAGCTGCGCTCGGCCGGCGAGCTTCACGAGATCACGTCGTCGGTCTCCCCGATCCTGGAGATCGCCGAGATCGCCGACCGCCACGCGAAACGCCCGGCCCCGGCGGCGAGCGTGTTCGCGCGCCGGTTCGATCCGCGGCACGCCGAGCTGGGCGGACACGCGTTGCTCTTCCACGACGTCGCCGGGTGCGACTTCCCGCTGGCGATCAACGTGTTCGGGTCGTACCGGCGGATGGAGCAGGCGCTCGGGTGCCACGAGTCCGGTGGATTCGAGGCGATCGGGCGGCGCGTGAGCAGCCTCGCCCAGCCGCAGCCGCCGCGCTCGCTGCGTGAGCTCGCGGCGAAGGCGCGGGAGTTCGCGCCGCTGCTCAAGGTGCCGCCGCGGCGGGTGCGGTCGGGTCCCTGCCAGGAGGTCGTCCTTCGCGCCGACCGGGGGGAGGTCGATCTCACGCGTCTGCCGCTCATCAAGTGCTGGCCGCTCGACGGCGACCCCGCCGCGGTCGGGTGCGCGCTGACGCCCGCGGAGGCGGGGACGGCGGCGGGGCAGGGGCGCTTCGTCACCTTCGCCGGTATGCACACGATCCACGCCGACGACCGCCACGCCGCCAAGCCGGCGAGCCACAACATCGGGATGTACCGCGCGCAGCTCGTGGACGAGACGCACCTCGCCATGCACTGGCACGTGCACCACGACGGGGCGGCGCACTGGCGCTCGTGGAAGAAGCTCGGCGAGCGCATGCCGATCGCGATCTGCTTCGGCGGCGAATCGGTCATGCCCTACGCCGCCACCGCGCCGCTGCCGCCGGGGTTGAGCGAGCTGCTCATGGCGGGGTTCCTGAACGGGCGCGGCATTCCGCTGGTGTCGGCGAAGACGGTGCCCCTGCGCGTGCCGGCCAGCAGCGAGATCGTGATCGAGGGCTGGGTGAGCACCGAGTGCGGTCCGATCGGGTGGGATCCGCACGGCGACGAGCCGCTGGGTCCGGACGCCGTGTTCGAGGGGCCGTTCGGCGACCACACCGGCTACTACTCGCTCCCGGATCGCTACCCGATCGTCGAGGTCACCGCGATCACGCACCGGCGCGAGGCGATCTTCCCCGCGACGATCGTCGGCCTGCCGCCACAGGAGGACTACTACCTCGGCAAGGCCACCGAGCGCATCTTCCTGCCGCTGCTGAAGACGCTGATCCCGGACATCGACGACTACCACCTGCCGACGTTCGGCTGCTTCCACAACTGCGCGTTCGTGCGGATCCGCAAGGAGTACCCGCTCCAGGCCCGCCGCGTCATGCACTCGATCTGGGGCGCGGGGCAGATGGCGTGGACGAAGATGATCGTCGTCGTGGATGAAGACGTGGACGTGCACGACGAGACGGCGGTGCTTCGCGCGCTGTGCGAGCGATGCCACTTCGTCCGCGACGTCGAGATCGTCAACGGCCCGCTCGACATCCTCGACCACGCCGCCCCGCGTCTGGGCGCCGGCCACAAGATCGGCTTCGACGCGACGCGCGCGTGGCCGGGCGAGGAGGTCGGGGGCATCGCGGCCGACGCGGCGGCCGAGCCCGTCGCGCGCGAGGAGGTGCTGGACGCGCTCGCCGCCGTCGTCGGATCCCACGGGATCACGGCGGTCACGGTTCCGGAGTTCGGCGCCGGCCGGTGCGTCTTCGTCGCGGTGGACAAGCAGCGGGCGGGGCAGGGCGGCTACGCCATCCAGCACGTGTGGGCGGCCACGGACGCCGGCGCCGATCTCGTCGTCGCCGTCGGCTCAGACGTCGACCTCGACGACCACGACGCCGTGCTGTTTCACCTCTGCGCGAACGCGGACCCGGGCCGCGACCTCCACCGCACCGCCGACCGCATCGGCTTCGACGCCACGGGCAAGCTCCCCGGCGACGAGCGTCACGGCCAGCCGGTGCGTGCGTGGCCGCCGATCATCGCCATGTCTGACGAGGTGCGTCGGCGCGTCGATGATCGCGCCACGGAGTTCGGCCTGGCCGGCGATTGAGAAACTCGGGTCGGTTTCCCGATAGACGCCGGCTCTCCCGGAACCGATAGTGTGCCTCGAATCTGCCCTATCTAGATTCCGTGGTGGAAAGCGGGGGCACTTCATTTCTTGGAGGGACGATGGATCCGACCGGCGCCGCGCCGCTCGCGATCGCGATCGCGCGCGCCGGCGGCTACTACGAAAGGGCAAGGTGATGAGAAGCACATGTGTCCTACACGCGCTCGCGTTGACCGGGTCGGTTGGAATCGTGTCCGGATTCTCGTTCGGTCAGGCGTTCCTCCCGCCGCCGATCGACCACCCGTTCCCGCAGGCCAATGCGGCGTTCGGAGTGGCGGAGAGCGGCTTCGAGTTCGGCACTCCGGCGCAGCCCGGGCTCGTGATCGGAACCTACCGGCAGGATGTCGGAGGGGTGAACGATCAGGGAGTGGTGTACCGGTACGTCCAGAGCCCCTGCTCGTTCATGCTGCTGGACACGCTGAACCACCCCGATCCGCAGACGAACGCCCTGTTCGGGTACCAGGTGGCCAACATCGGCGACATCGACGGTGACGATCGTCCCGACATCGCCGTGAGCGCTCACGTGCAGGATGTCGACGGCAACGTGGACCAGGGGCGCGTCTACCTGTTCTCCGGGATGACCGGCGCCCTGATCGACCGCGTGGACAATCCCGTGCCGAGTCCGAACGCGTACTTCGGGGTCGTGATCGAGACGATCGGGCTCATCGACGGGGACCTCGTGCCGGACTTCGCGGTGGGCGCTCATGGCCAGGACCTCGCGGGCACCAACGAGGCCGGACAGGTGTACGTCTTCTCCGGCGTCGATCGCTCCCTGCTCTACACGGTGGACAACCCGGATCTTCCGGACCATCGCCCGCAGTTCGGCCGCGCCCTGGCCGCGATGGGGGACATCGACAATGACTGCATCGGCGACTTCGCCGTGTCCTCGCCGTTCTACGGCGGGGGACCCTACATCGGGGTCGGCCGCGCCTACGTCTACTCCGGCGTGGACGGCAGCCTGCTGTTCCGGGTCTTCATGCCGAACCCGGAGGCGAACTCGATTCCCGGCACCGGCGGCAAGTTCTGCAACGTCGGTGACGTCAACGGGGACTGGATCGA
>JAAELP010000017.1 GCA_024226535.1 Planctomycetota bacterium
ACCGGGGGTAGCCACCCTGGACGGCTCATCGCCTGATTGTCCCGGGTGACTACCCCCGGTCTGCTTCGAGCAAGGACGAACGAATCGACGACAATCGAGCGGGAGGGCGGGGGCAGTCCCAGGACAATCAGGCGCTGAGCCGTCCAGGGGCTGCCTTCGCCCTCCCGCGTCGCCGCGCAGTAGAAACCCGGGACGCGTACGAGTTTTCCAGAGAATGCGTACGCGTCCCAGGTTTCTTCGCAACGAGCACGGCCGGCGCCCTGCCCCCCCTACTGATCGATCGGCAGCGGATCCGAGCGCTCACCGCGCGTCCACGCTCGCACGTACGGCAGCAGCATGTCCGTGATCAGGATCTTCCCGCATGCGGCGAGGGGGATCGCCAGCAGCATGCCGTAGACACCGAGCACGGAGCCGCCGGCGAGCACGACGACGAGGATCGTGACCGGGTCGAGGTTCGTGGCCTTCCCGGCGATCATCGGCGTGAGGACGTACCCCTCGATGAGCTGCACGATGGCGAAGACCACCGTCGGCCAGAGGATCACCCACACCCACCACCACGCCGCGTTGTCCGGGCTGTAGCGATCGAAGAACAGCAGCGCGACGGCGACCGGGATCCCGATCATGCCGAGGTACGGCACGGCGCAGAACACGCCGACCACCAGCCCGAGGCTGATCGCGTACGGCACCCCGCAGATCATCCAGCCGACCGCCAGCATCGCGCCCATGATCACGCTGATCACGATGCGTCCCCGCACGAACCCCGCCACGACCGCGTCCATCTTGCCCAGCAGCTCGAGCGTGCGTGGCTTGTTCTTCTCCGGCAGCAGGTTCCGGAGGAACTGCACGACGTCGGAGTACCAGACGCTGAAAAAGAAGAAGTAGAACGGGATGAGGAACGTGACGAGGCCGACCTGCACCACCGAGCCGAGCGCGCTGAAGATCGCCTGCACGCTGCCGCGCGGCAGGCCCAATCCCTCCCGGTCACCTTCCGCTCTCGGAACCGCCTGCTCGTCGCGGAGACTCTGGCGTTCGCGGGCCAGGCGGGCGTCGACGATCGACTCCACTTCGGCGGTGGTGAGCGGCGCTGCCGCCGGGGCGGGCGGACTCGTCGCATCGGGCTCAGTCGTGGTGGCCGGGGCAGGACGCTGGCCTGTCTCCCCGTTCTCCCCCGGCAGGATCTCGAGGAAGCGGTGGAAGTCCTCGTCGTAGCTGTCGGGAATGAGCTCCTGTAGCGGCGCGATCCGGCGGCGCATCTCCCCGCTCTTGACGTCGCCGACGAACTGCCGCGTTTGTCCGATCACCAGCGGCAGGGCAAGTGAGATGACGATCACCAGCGCGAGCCCCAGCGTCGCCAGCAGCCCCCCCACCGCGACCGGGCGCGAGATCTTCGGATGCCGGCAGAGACGCGCGATGAGCGGTTCGAAGAGATACGCCAGGAGCAGGGCGACGAGCAACGGCACCGTCACCGCGCGCAGGGCGTAGCCCACCCAGAACACGCCGACGACCGCCGCGACGAGGAGCACGTCGCGGACGGCCTGGATCTGCCAGATGTGCAGCCGCGCCACGTCGCGCGGGGCCTCGGGGTCCCTGGCGGTCGCCGCCTTGCTCCGCGCGCCGGTGGGCTTCTTCGCCATGGCCGCGAGCGTACCGCCCGTTGGCGACATGACAAGTCCCGTCGCCTGATCGTGCGCGGGTCAGATGGTCCGGGAGTGGCCGGGGGTCAGGTCCGGGAGCCGAAGTCCGCGAGGAGATCGCCGTGGGCGAACGCCTCGTCGAAGTCGAAGACGGCCCGGAAGTCCTCGAGGGAGTCCTCCGCGGTGTCGGTCATCAGGCCCGCGTCGATCATCGCGAAGACGATCCGGCCGAAATCCTCGGTGCGCTGGACGTTCCAGTGTTCCAGAACCACCGGCGCGAGCAGCCCGTAGCGGACGATGGCGAAGTCCCGCAGGCCGAGGCAGAGCTGCTGTCCGGAGACGTGCCGCCGGGTTTCCGGGAGCGTGTCCATGTCGCCGTGGACATGCTCCGCCGTGTAGTTGAGCCCTTCGCGCACGAAGTCGAAGGCCTCGATCGGGTACGGACCCGCGGCCCTGAGGATCTCTCGCCATTCCGGCTGTTGCTGCGTCGTGGTCATCAACTCTCCGCAACTGGGTTGCATGATATCGGCCTCGACCCGCCGAGGCCCGCAAAATCGGGGATCCCACCTCCGCAACCGCAAACGCCGTGCCGAGATACCCGGGCCTCGCTCAGCGGCGTGAGACGTGCTCGTTTCCCCGGACGCAGAACCGCAGCGGGTGCCGAGCCCACGCACCGGCATAGGCGACCCCGATCCGCGGCGTCGTCACGATCAGCCGCGCCGGCAACGCCCGCCGACGGACCCGCTCGACGGCCAGCGCGGCGTCCCCGCGCAGGTCGGCCCCGTCGAACCGGCGATCGATCCCCAGCGCCTCCGTCAGCCGCGCCGGGCCCGAGCAGAGGTCGCGGTCGCGCCGCGCCGCCGCACGCCTTGCGTACATGGCGTCGATCCCCTCCGTCGGCTCGAGTCCGCGCAGGAGGACCGCCGTCGGATGATCGCGTGGCCCGCACACGACGTTCATGCACCAGTGCATCCCGTAGACGAAGTAGACGTAGGCGTGGCCGCCGGGCAGGTACATCGACTCGTTGCGTTCCGTGCGGCGACCGCCGGAGCAGTGGGCGGCGGCATCCTCCGGTCCGAGGTATGCCTCGACCTCGACGATCGTCCCGGCGAGGCGCCGGCCGTCGAGCACGCGGACGAGCCGCTGGCCCAACAGACGTCGCGCGACGGTGACCGCGTCGGTGCCGAAGTCGGTGAAGCGCTCGCCGATCACGAGCCGCGCCCCGGCGGCATCGGGCCGAGCAGCCACGCTGGCGCCGCGTCGGACCGGAGCGCCGCGGCGAGCGGATCCCGCGCCCCGGGATCGACGGTGACGGCGAGAATGCCGGCGCTCGGTCCCGGTCGCAGGTCGTACGGAGCGTCGTCGAACCCGAGCGCGCGGGCCGCCGCGGTCGTGGCCATGCGCAGAAGCAGACGCGGATCGGTTCCGTCGCGCCGATACAGCAGCCGCATGTCGTCGAGCACGCTGAGGCGATCCGGTGTGTCGAGGCACACGAGGCTGTCGGTTCCGAGCACGACGTTCACCCCCGCGTCGATCAGCGCGCGGTACTGGTGCGGTGACGCGCCGTCGCGTGGGTGGCCGAAGTACGCGCTCGCCCTCGGGCAGTACGCGATCGACGCGTTCGCCGACGCGAGACGCCGCGCATGCTCCGGGCCGAGGTAGTTCGCGTGGGCGGCGAGGACCGGCGCCCCGCCGAGCCATTCGAGCACGGCGTCGACGGGGTGACGCCCCGCCGGCGGGATCGTCTCGTTCCAGACCCCCAGGCGCAGCAGCATCTCCGCGAGGGGTCCGGCGCCGGCGCGGACGAACTGCTCCTCCTCCGGGGTTTCGGCGAGGTGCGTCGACAGCGGGCGGCCGAGGGCGGCGGCGGCCCGGTAGACCTCCGGACCGCAGGAGTACGGGGCGTGGGGCTGGAGGCCCTGCCGGACACCATCCGCCTCCGTCGGGTGCTCCGCCGCCCGTCGGAGGGCCGCGATCGCCCGTTCCTGCCCTTCGCCGAGGCCGAAGACCTCCAGGTAGCTGACGCCCCCGAGCCCCTCGTCCCGCAGGACGCGGGCGGGAACGGCCGAGCCCACCCCCGCGATGTCCCCGACGAGCGCCGTCCCCCCGGCTCGGGCGAGGGCCACGCCCCGACGGGTCGCCTCCGCGATCGCGTCGGGTTCCTCGGCCCGACCGGCGCGGAGCCGGTCGATCCACCGCGTGAAGTCCCCGTCGAACGGGCGAGGGCCGAGGTGCGAGAGGTCGAGGTGACAGTGCGCGTTCACGAGCGCCGGGAAGACGACCAGGTCGTCGCGCTCGATCGCCAGGGCGTCCACCGGCCGGGGCACCTCCGACGGCGCGCCGGCGGCCACGATCGCGCCGTCGCGCAGCAGCAACGCGCCGGGTGCGGCGCACACGGCGCCGGCGTCCACCACCATCGCGGTGCGGACGTACCGGGGACGCCGGTCGGAAGTGTCCCGAGTTGCTTCGTCGATGCGCAACATCTGCCCGCTATCGAACAGTTCTCCACACGTCGTCCGCATCGCGCGCCGGTGGCGCGCACGCCGGTAGCATAGGCCCAACGGCTGAGTACACTGCCAAGCTACCGGTCAACGGGACCGGGGCTTGCCTCACATCAGAACAGGATGACTGATATGCGATCTGCTCTCGACCGGCTGACCGGCCTGACCCTCCTGCTCGGTCTCGGTGCGATCCCGCTCGTCACCGCGTGCGCCCCGCAGGACAAGTACGACAACCTGATGACGGCCAACCGCTCGCTCAAGGAGCAGGTCGCTTCGGCGGAGCAGGAGCGGGACCAGGCTCGTGGCAACCTCGACGCCGCGCAGGACCAGCTCTCGCGGACCTCCGGCGAGTACCGCGACCTCGAGCACCGCTACAACGACCTGAACCAGTCGGTCCAGGGCCTCGACGAGGCCAACGAGGACTCGCTCCGCCGGATCTCGCAGCTCGAGATCGGTGTGCTCCCGCAGGAGGTGGAGACCGCCATCCAGAACCTCACGGCGCGGTACCCCGACCTCATGACCTTCGACTCG
Source organism: Planctomycetota bacterium (assembly GCA_024226535.1). GTDB lineage: Bacteria > Planctomycetota > Phycisphaerae > Phycisphaerales > SM1A02 > JAAELP01. The sequence continues at coordinate 4,667 of JAAELP010000017.1, forward strand.
GAGATCGGGATGCTCCGGTTCTCCAGCGACTTCACCTTCGATCTCGGCTCGACCGAGATCAAGGGCCAGGCCGCCCGGTCGCTGAAGACGCTCGCCGGCATCCTCAACGATGACGCCGCCCGCAACCTCGAGGCGCGGATCGTCGGGCACACGGACAACGTCCCGATCCGCAAGCCCGCGACGCTCGCCAAGCACCCGACGAACATGCACCTGTCGATGCACCGGGCGATCTCCGTCGGCGAGGCGCTGGAGTCGGCGGGCGTGAGCGTCGACCGCATCCAGGTCGCCGGCTTCGGCGACAACCGACCGATCGTTCCCAACGGCCCCCGCGGCGCCGCCGAGAATCGGCGTGTCGACATCTTCGTGACCACGAAGGGCGCCGTGATCGAGGGCGCGACGGTCTTCGCGCCGCTCCGCGCCGCGGGCGACACCGCGGCTTCGGCCGACACGGACCGCGAGATGCCGATGAAGTGATTGGAGCCTTCTTCGCCGGACGGAAGAAGAGAAACGGGCCGCCTCGCCGGAGGCGGCCCGTTCTGTTTTTTTTGGCTGGAGTTCGAGCCGCTTCACGCCATCCGGAGTGAACCCGATCGAGCGGATCAGCGCTTCGGCTGCGTCGTCCGGACGATCCCGCCGAGGCTGAAGATGAGCTCCTCTTCCCCGGGTGCGTCGGTCGTGACGCGGACCTTCCCGCTCACGGAGCCGGTGTACTCCCTGGCCTCGCCGCTGAGGACGATCCGGTAGCCGGTGCCTTCCGCGGCGCCGTCGACGGGCACCACGTGCACGCGGATCTGGCCCTCGGGCATCCGGGAGTCGAGAAGCTCCACCCCCAGCACGGCGAAGGGATCGCCCGAGGGGCTCGTCAGCTTGATCTCCTTGGAGAAGGAGGCGCCGGGCTTGAGCGTGCCGACGCGGAACATGCTCTCGTCGGACGTGATGCGACCGAAGACCTTGGCGTTGATCGAGACCGACTTGACGTGCTCGACCGGCTCGGCGTCGGGGCTCGGTCGCCCGCGGGCGTGGATCTTCAACGTGCCGTAGACCTGGCCCCACGGCGCGGTGTCGTCGAGCGTCACGGCGATTCGGTGCAGGGGCGGCTCCTTGCCTCCGCCGTACTCGCCGTTGTCTTCGGCGGGGTCGATGACCTCGGCGCTGAGGAACTCGCCGACGCGCGAGCCAGACCGCGCCGTGGCTTCGATATTCGTGATCTCCATCGTCTTGTCGGCGGAGTTGATCTCGAGTATCTGCCGGTGCGTCTCGCCGAGGCGGACCGATCCGAACCGAACGGTGTAGGGCTTGACCTGGACGAACGGCTTGATCGTCGCGACGATCTTGAGCTTCGGGATACGCTCCGGCCAACTGTTCTCCGTGATCACGTCCACGGACTTCGTCTGCTTGCCGAATCCCTTGGGCTTGAAGCTGACCTCGATCGCCGAGCCCTCGCCCGGGGCGAACGTCATCTGGTCGAGCTTGACCGCGGTGCAGCCGCAGCTCGGCTTGATGTCCTTGATCACCAGCGTCTCGGTGCCCGTGTTCGTGAACTCGAACGAGCACGTCTGCTCGGCGACGTCCCAGATCTCGCCGAAGTCGTGGACGCGCTTCTTGAAGTCGATCACCGCGCCGACCTGCTCTTCGGGCTCCCTGGGCTCGGAAGCCGGCTTTTGCGGGTCCTTGACGGTCTCCGCCTTCGAATCAGCGGGCTTGTTGGTCGCCGGGGTCTCGTTCTTCGCCGGCGTGACCGCCGGGCCGGCCTCGGCGACGTTGGCCGACGCGCCCCCGGACCGGTCGCAACCGGCCAGGCTCCAGAGGCTCGCGACCGCCGCCACGAGCAGGACCGTGGTCCATCCGTTGAGGTTCTTGCTGTTCATGGTGCTCACTATATACCCGGCGTTTCTGGCCGGAAGTCGCCGTGGCGTGGGGCTTTCGGGCCCCGGGGCCCCGGCGGGGGCAACGAAATCAGGGAAAGTAGGACGATCGACAAGGGTCTCGACCGTCTTGAGGGATTGAGCCAAGGCCCAAACGAGCGGGGCCCGCCCCGATTGCGAATAATGACCGGACGCCCCCCCGCCGCGGCGGAGCGTGGTCGCTGGAGAGTCAGAACATGACCAAGCTCATCGCCATGGCCGTCGTCGCCCTCACCGTGATGACGCCACCGGCCGGACGCCCGCCGGTGGGGCCGCTCGAGCGGCACTCGCCGAAGGTCTACGACATGCGGTACGAGGTGACCCTCAGCACCGTGGTGCCCTACCGCCAGGACGACCCGCGCCTGCCCCGCAGCCCCCTCGAAACGAGCCCGCGGAGCATCGAGTGGGGTGGGGTGTTCCAGCTTCGTGACACGCCCATCGTGATGCCCATCGTCTACCAGGGCTCGTATCACGCCGTCGATCCAGACTCGATCGCCGCCGTGCTCTGGCTCGGCGACAAGCAGGACCTCGGGCTCCCCGGCCGGTTCCGGATGGAATCCGGGCTGCCGTATCACACCCACCTTGCCGTGCTGCCCATCGTGGAGTTCACCGGCAGGACCGTGCGCTGGAACGTCAGCTATCGAATGCAGAGCTTCTCGGCGCGGATCGACGATGTGCGGGCCGCGGAGATCGCCTGGCCCCGCGAGTGGCCGGACGAGGTCGCCGACGGGCTCACGCCGCAGATGTACATCGAGTCGTCCGACCCCGGGTTCACGGAGATCGTTGAGCGCGTGAGCCAGGGCCAGCTTCGCCTCGTGCCGCCGTACCTTGCGGCCAAGGACCTCGTCCGCCATTGCGTCGAGAACATCGGCGTCAGCGGCGACGGTCTCGACCGGGGGCGCATGAAGATCCTGCACGGCATGGAACTCGTCGGCGCGCGCGAGACCGCCAAGGCAGGGCGCGGCGGCCCGCACGATCTCGTGTGTATCTGCGTGGCCGTGCTGCGGGCGGCGAACATCCCCGCTCGACCCGTCATCGGGGTCATGAAACACGAGAAGCGTGGCGACAAGCGGCTCGTGTCGTGGGCGGAGTTCTACCTGCCAGGGGCGGGATGGGTGCCGTTCGACCCCGTGGAGATGAAGGGCAAGGGGCTCCGGCACCGCGATGTCAGAAAGCCCTGGCCGGAGTTCGGGACGATGAAGGACCTGAACAAGCGAATCCCGATGGCCTACCACTACATGCCGCCCCGCGCCGTCGAGGCGCCGCAGGCGCCGGCGCTCTGGGGCTGGGATCCGCGACCGAACGATCCCCCCTCCGCCGAGCAGCGAATCGTGATCTCGACCGTCTCCCGTGGCTCAGGCGTCCCCGATCCGAGGTAGCGCCGCGGAAAGTGTTAATCTGCGCAATTGGTTGCGCCCGCCGGTCTGTCAGAAACAACGAACGTCTGCCCCGCGAAGGTGGACATCCCGTGCTGGAACTCCGATAATTGTCAGGAGAGGGGACAACCGGGGGGCGGCCCAGATGCTGTCCACAACTGCCGAATACGCGCTTCGAATCATGGTCGTGCTGAGCGACAAGAGCGATGCCCCTATGACCAGCGAGCGGGTCGCGACCATGGCGGGCGTGCCCGGCGACTACGCGGTGAAGGTGCTCCAGATGCTCGCACGAGCGAGGTTCGTTCGCGCGCAGCGGGGACGCGGCGGCGGCTTCCGACTCATGTGCGACGCGGAGAACACGTCGCTGCTCGACGTCGTCGACGCCATCGATCCGATCCAGCGTCTCGCGACGTGCCCGCTCGGCCGCGAGCCGGAGCACGGTGGTCTGTGCGCGCTGCACCGGTCCCTCGACGAGGCGCTCGCTCAACTCCAGCGGAGCCTGTCGCGGACCACGTTCGCCGAGGTCGCCGAGACCCGGACGCTGTGCCCGGTGAAGACGGCGGTCAACGCGGTGCCGGCGATACGGGCCGAGTAAACAGAGCCGGGGCGAAGTCGTCGAACGGGCACGCCGATACGTGAGAAGGCCGGCGCCGGGGCGCCGCCGGTTATCGGGCCGGACCCGGTAGCATGCGCCTTCCGCAGCCCCTTCGAGACCTCCCATGCTCGTCATGAAGTTCGGCGGCACGTCCGTCGCCAACGCCGATCGAATCCGCCATGCCGCCGCCCTCGTGCTGCGCGAGCAGCGCGCGGTCGTGGTCGTGACCTCGGCGATGGGCGGGGTGACCGACGAACTGCTCCGGCTCGGCGCGTGCGCTCGGGATCGGCACCAGGCGGACGTGGATGCCCTGCTCGCCGAGTTCCGGCGCCGGCACGAGACGGCGGCGGACGAGGTGACCGACGACGGTCCGACCCGCCGACGACTGCGCGACCACGTCGACGCCCTCGTCAAGGAGCTGCGTCAACTCGCCCACGGAGTGAGCCTGCTGCGCGAGCTGAGCGAATCCACGGCCGACCTGATCGTCTCGATGGGCGAGCGCGCGTCCGCGCCGATCCTCGCGGCGGCGATCACCACCGCCGGCCGCGCGTCCGAGGCCGTCGATGCCCGGACCTTCATCACCGTGCGGGCGGCCGGCGCCGTGGACGACGCGGCGAGCCGCCGCGCGGCCCGCGACCGACTGCTGCCGATCGTTGAGCGCGCGGTGCCGGTGGTGACCGGGTTCGTGGCGTCGACGAAGGACGGACGCACGACCACGCTCGGGCGCGGCGGGAGCGACTACACGGCCACGCTCGTCGGAGCGTGGCTGGGGGCCCGCGCGATCTGGATCTGGACCGATGTGGACGGCGTGATGACCGCCGACCCGCGCGTGGTGCCGGAAGCGCGTGTCCTCGACGTCGTTTCCTACCGCGAGGCGGCCGAGGCGGCGTACTTCGGGTCGAAGGTGCTGCACCCCAGCACCATGATCCCGGCCGTCGAATCGCGTATCCCGGTCATCATCCGCAACACGTTCAACCCGGATCATCCGGGCACGCGGATCGCCGAGGAATCGCCGCAATCGAAGCTCGGCGTGAAGACCGTGACCTCGGTCGCGGATCTCGCGATGGTGACGGTCGAGGGCTCCGGGATGATCGGCGTCCCCGGCGTCGCCGAGCGTGTCTTCCGGACCACGGCGCGGCTCGGCACGAGCGTGTACATGGTCTCCCAGGCGAGCAGCGAGCACAACATCAGCTTCGTCGTGAACCAGGGTGACGCGGGTGGCGTCGTCGAAGCTCTCGACGCGGAGTTCGAGCTGGAGATCGCCCGCAACCAGGTCGACCGCGTGGGCATGATCGCCCCCGTCGGCATCGTCGCGATCATCGGTGACGGCATGAAGGGCACGCCGGGGATCAGCCAGCGGCTGTTCACGGCGCTGGGGCGCGGGCGTATCAACGTGCTCGCGATCGCCCAGGGCTCCTCGGAGCTGAACCTCTCGGTGGTCGTGCACGCCGACGATCTCCGGCGCGCCGTCGGCGCCACGCACAGCCGGTTCGGTCTCACGCGCGATACGCACCTGGTGCTGCTCGGCAAGGGGCTCGTGGGTTCGGCGCTGCTGCGGCAGATCATCGCGGCTCGGTCGCGCCTGGCCTCCGATCACGGCATCGGTCTCATCGTCAGCGGGATCTGCGGCCGTCGCGACCTGCTGCTGAACCCGGGGGGCATCGAGGAAGCCACGCTTCAACGCGTCGCCGCCGGTGAGGCGCTCGACGCGCTCGGCGGCGAGCCGCGGCCGACCGACGCCGCGCTCTTCGAGCGTCTGGCCGGGTCGCGCTGGCTCGACGTCATCGTGATCGACGTCACCGCCGAGGATCACGGACGCCTGCATCGCGACGCCCTGCGGCACGGCTTCCACGTGGTCACCGCGAACAAGAAGCCGATGTCCGGGCCCCTCGACGAGTACGAGACGATCCTGCGCGAGGCGGCCGCCCACGGCGTCACCTACCAGTTCGAAACGACGTTCGGGGCGGGTCTGCCCGCGTTGTCGTCGCTCCAGGATCTCGTGGCCACGTGCGACACGGTGAAGCGCGTCACCGGCTGCTTCTCCGGCACGTTCGGCTTCCTCTGCGATCAACTGCACGCCGGCATGCCGCTCTCGGAGGCGGTTCGCGCGGCGCAAGCGCGCGGCTACACCGAGCCGGATCCGCGTGACGATCTCAACGGCACCGACGTCGCCCGCAAGGCGCTGATCATCGCCCGCCAGCTCGGCTCGAAGCTGGAGATGCGGGACATCGACCTCGAGCCGCTCGTCAGCGACGAGCTGCTCGCGTTGCCGGACGTGGATTCGTTCCTGGCCCGGCTGCCGGAGATGGACGAGGCGATGCGTCAGCGGGTCGCCGACGCCGAGGCGGGCGGACGCGTGCTGCGCTTCGTGGCCGAGATCACGCCCGAGCGCGTGAGCGTGGGGCTTCGCGCCGTGAGCCGTGACGACGCGGCCGGGCAGCTCTCGGGACCGGACAACATCCTCGTGTTCCAGACCGAGCGCTACGATGAGCAGCCGCTGGTGATCCGGGGACCCGGCGCCGGCGCCGACGTGACGGCGGCCGGCGTCCTCGGCGACATCCTCAAGGTGGTGAGAGCATCGTGATCGACACACCCGGACGAGCCGAGGGGTGGGTGTCGGTGTTCGCGCCGGCGTCGGTCTCGAACGTCGGGCCCGGCTTCGACGCGTTCGGCTTCGCCATCGAAGCGATCGGCGACACCGTGCACGCGCGGCTCCGCTCCGAGCCCGGCGTCCGGATCGTCTCGATCACCGGCGACGGCGGCGCGTTGCCACGCGAGGCCGAGCGCAACACGGCCTCGGTCGCGGCGGCGTCGATGCTCCGCCGTTTTTCCGCCCCGCCGGAGACGCCCGGCCTGGAGATCGCCGTCGACAAGGGCTTGCCGTTGTGCTCCGGGCTCGGCTCCAGCGCCGCCAGCGCGGTCGCCGGGGCGGTCGCCGCGATGCACCTCGTGGGCGCCGGCCGCGAAGTCGATGTCACGAGCCCGGAGGTCTTCGAGGCGGCGCTCGACGGCGAGATGGTGGCGGCGGGCGGACGACACGCGGACAACGTCGCGCCGTCCCTGCTCGGCGGGTTCGTCATCGTGCGTGGCGTGGATCCACCGCGCTGGGCGCGTTTCGAGCCGGCGCTGCGTTGTCACGTGGCCGTCGTGACGCCCCAGATCGAGATCTCCACGCGAGCGGCGCGCGAGGCCCTGCCCGAGTCGGTCAGCCTCGCCGACGCCGTGCGGAACTGGTCGAACGCGGCGACGCTCGTGCTGGGACTGGTGCAAGGCGACCGCGATCTCGTCGCCGACGCCCTCGTCGACGCGGTCGTCGAGCCGCACCGTGCGAAGCTCATCCCCGGAGCGGAGGCCGCTCGCGCCGCCGCCCGCGAGGCGGGCGCGTTCGCCGGCGGCGTGAGCGGGTCCGGACCGACGATGTTCGCCCTCGCCGAGAACGAGATGGCCGCCGCCGCCGCCGCCGCCGCCATGGCCGAGGTCTTCGCCGGCGAGGGCCTCGCGAGCGTCAGCACGACGACGACCATCTGTCCGGAAGGAGCGCGCGAACGGTGACCGAGCCGATGTCTCATCTCCGTTGCATCACCTGCGACGCACGCTACGACGCGCGGGAGATCCGCTACCGGTGCGACTGCGGCGACTTGCTGGAGGTTCGCCATGACCTGACCCGGCTGACGCGCGCCTGCGGCGATCTCAAGGAACGCTTCGAGCGCCGCCTGGGCTCGCGCGCGGTGCCGTACGGCTCCGGCGTGTGGCGCTACCACGAGATGATCCTCCCCGACCTGCCGGCCGAGGACGTGATCACCTGCGGTGAGGGCAACACGACGCTCTACCACACGCCCCTGCTCTCGCGCCAGTTCGACACGGAGAACCTGCACCTCAAGCACGAGGGCGAGAACCCGACGCTTTCCTTCAAGGACCGCGGGATGACCGCCGGCGTCTCGTGGGCGCGGCATCTCGGGGCGACGCACGTCGCGTGCGCATCGACCGGCGACACCTCGGCGGCCATGGCCGCGTACGCGGCGCAGGTGGACGGCATGCAGGCCGTCGTGTTCCTGCCGCGGAACAAGGTCACCGCCGAGCAACTCTCCCAGCCGATCGCGGCCGGCGCGATGACGCTCGCCATCGACACGGACTTCGACGGCTGTATGCGTCTGGTCCAGGAAGTCTGCTCACGGCACAACATCTACCTCTTGAACTCGATGAACTCGTTCCGCGTCGAGGGCCAGAAGGCGATCGGGATCGAGGCGTGCCAGCAGCTTCAGTGGCGCGTGCCCGACTGGTTCGTGATCCCCGTCGGCAACGCCGGGAACATCAGCGCCCTAGGCAAGGGGCTCTCCGAGGCGCACGCGCTCGGGCTCATCGGCTCGATGCCACGGATCGCGGGCGTGCAGGTAAGCGCCGCGGATCCGTTCTACCGCAGCTACCAGACGGGCTTCGAGGAGCGTGTAACCGTCACCGCGGGCCCTACCCTGGCCAGCGCGATCCGTATCGGCGATCCCGTCAGCCACGACAAGGCGGCGCGGGTCGTCGACCGCTACGCGGGCGTCGTGGAGACGGTGACCGAGGAGGAGCTGATGGACGCCAAGGCCCGGGCGGATCGCTCCGGTGTCGCGGTCTGCCCGAACTCCGGCGTGGCCCTCGCCGGGCTTCGCAAGCTGCGCGCGTCGGGCACGATCGGGGCGAAGGAGACCGTCGTCGTGATCATGACCGCCCACGGCATGAAGTTCTCCGGCGTCGGCGTCGCCTACCACACGGCGGCGACGGAGCTGACCCCGGAGCACCCCAACCCCCCCATCGAGGTGGACGCCGACGCGGACGCGATCGCCCGCGTGATCGGCGTGTGACGAAGGAGGCAACGCATGTACCAAAGGCTCGCGCTCGCGGCCGCCGGTCTCGCCGGTGCGGTGATCGTCATCGGTCAACTCGGGAGCCCGGTCGCGGCGGTCGGTGATGCCAGTCCCGCCGACGGGCTGTCGGACTGCACGAGCGTCGGTCCGGACGTCATCGTCGGTGACTTCGCCGACCTCGTCGCCAACTACCAGAGCGAGGGGGGGATCGAGGCGTACGCGATCGGGACGACGTCGTGCAACATCGGCGATGCCGAGCTTCAGTGGGTCGCGAGCACGAGCGCGCATCCCGTCATCGCGCAGAACATGTTCCGGCTGAAGAACGATCGCTTCGAGCACATCGGGCAGTCGTGGCTGAAGCACGCGTACTACGCGCTTCAGCAGGCCCTCTGCTGTGCCGGGTGCTATGACTCGGGCACCGGCTTGCGGCTCGGTGTGGGCTGCTCGGATCCGTACAGCGCCAGCCGGAACGGCGCGCAGAACGGCGCCGGACCGAAATACGAGGTGGACGCGCACACGGGCATCTTCCCCTACCCGCCGGCGAGCCCGGCGTACAGCGGCAACGTCGCGCGGCGACTTCAGGTCGCGATCTCGGATCTCGATCCGGCGCAGGCGGGCGGAGGACAGTACTTCGTCGAGGCGCAGTACGTCACGCCCGACGACGCGGCGGCCGGCAACCAGAACAACAACGCCTCTCACCGCGCGGCGACGATCACGGGCGGCGGCACGACGTGGACCCTCGGGCTCACCGGATCGACCGAGCGCGAGCGCCCCGCGATTCGCGCGTGGCGCGACAGCAACCCGGACGTCGTCGAGACCGACGTGCAGATCCCCGGTGACGGGTTGATCATCATTGCGGCCCTCGCCACGGATCTCGGCGACGGCTGGTGGCAGTACGAGTACGCCGTTCACAACCTCAACTCCGACCGGTCGGTCGGGTCGTTCGCCGTGCCCGCCGATGCGGCGATCGCCGACATCGGGTTCCACGACGTGGACTACCACTCCGGGGAGCCGCAGGACGGAACCGACTGGCCGGCGGTCGCCGATGGCGCGTCGGTCTCGTGGGCCACGACGGACTACGCCACGAACGCGGACGCCAACGCGATCCGCTGGGGCACGCTCTACAACTTCCGGTTCCGCAGCACCGCACCGCCGGCTGAGACCACGGTCACGCTCGGCCTGTTCAAGCCGGGCACACCCGTGGAGGTGCTCGCGTCCACGACCGGTCCGTCGGTCGCTCCCCCCGCCTGCCCCGAGGATCTCGACACCAGCGGAGACGTCGGCTTCGGCGACATCCTCGTCATCATCGGCGCGTGGGGACCGTGCGGAGCCTCCTGCCCCGAGGACCTCAGCGACAACGGCAACGTCGACTTCGCCGACATCCTCGCCGTGATCGGCGCCTGGGGGCCGTGTCAATAACGGGGAATGCCGTTCAGATAAGGCGCAACGACCTGCGGCGGCGGGATTTCACGACCACCAGGAGGTCCTCCGGCACTCCAATCCCCGCCATGGACCCATCGCAAGTGTCCTCGGACTCCCAGCGCCAATCGAGCCGACGACCCATCTGCGAAGAGGGATTGGGCGTCGGGGGATCGGTCGTAGGGAGTCGGAGGACACTTGCGATGGGTCCATGGCACGGATTGGAGGGATGAAGCGCTCATCCGTAGCTCGGCTCGCGCAATGAGGCGTGCGGCTAGGTGGCGCGGTTTCCGTGCGCTGGCTCGACGTGGGTGCGTAGCCATTCGATGAGGTCATCGCGAGTGACGTTGCCCGCTGCAAGAGAGAGCATGAGTTGCTCTTGCTCTTCCAACTCGGCGACGAGCCGGCAGCCATTGAGGTTAAGGAACACCTCCATCGACGCATGGCCCGCCCTCTTGTTGCCATCGACGAAGGGGTGCCCGAGAACGATCGAGTGACACAGGACGGCTGCCTTCTCGACAACCGTCGGGTAGAGCTCCTCACCGGAGAATGACGACTTCGGAAGCGCTATGGCCGATTGAAGGGCGCCGAGATCACGGATTCCCTGGGCACCACCAGTTCGCGTGACGACCTCACGGTGGAGCCAGACGACCTCGCCGAGCGTGAGATACCGCATCAACGAAGGCGACGATACAGCTCGGAGTTGTCTTGGAGGACGCGTTCGGCGGTTGTGCGAAACTCGTCGTTCGGAGTTTCGAGAAGATCGGCAAGAGCAGCCTTGGCCAGCTCTTCGGGTTCGAGGCCAAGACGTGATGCTCGCTCACGTAACTTGGCAAGTTGGGCCTCGGTTAGCTCGATTGCGAACTTCATACGGCAATGATACCCGCGAGAGGGACCGGAAGTGCACGTCGATGGCGCCTTCAAGCCCCGGAGGCACGCGCCTCGGCGGGGAACCGCACTGAAGCTAGCGGGCGCGGCGGGTACCGCCCATGGGGATTGGGCCCCGCATCTTCTGGGGTGGTCGTTGGGTGGGGTGAGAGTGGCTTGTGGGGGTGGGGGTGGGACGGGGAACGGGGAGCGGGGAATCGGGAGCCGGGGATGGGGAATGGCACAATGGGGGATGGGGAATGGGAATGGCTGGGTGTTTGCGTGTTGGTCGCCGTGATCGGCGCCTGGGACCCCCTGCCGATGAACGGTTAGCGGTCGGCGGGGACGTGTTTGCTGACGATGTTGAGGAGCGGCTCGTGGAGCGTTCCGTTGGATGCGGCGACGGTGGTCGCGGCGACGGGTAGCTCGTCGCCGCGGCACGTCGTGACGCGACCGCCGGCTTCTTCGACGAAGAGGCGTCCGGCGGCGAAGTCCCACGGCGAGAGTTCGTATTCGAAGAACCCGCCGTACAGGCCGATGCCCACCCGGCAGAGATCCAGCGATGCCGTCCCGAAGCGGCGGATTCCGTGGATGCCGCTGCCGAACAACGCGTGGATCGCGCGCAGCGTCGCCTCCATCATCTCTCCGCGATCGTAGTAGAAGCCGACCCCGACGAGCGTCTCGTCGAGCCGTTCGTGGCCAGCGACACGCGCCGGCTGACCGTCCAGGAACGCACCCTGTCCGCGCACCGCCTCGTACCAGGTGCCGTTGATCGGTTCGTATACGACACCGCACTCCGGTCGCCCGTCGCGGTAGTACGCGATGGAGACGGTGAAGT
>JAAELP010000018.1 GCA_024226535.1 Planctomycetota bacterium
GCAGCGTGGGGCTGCCGGCCCCCTTCCGGACGATCGTCGGCCGCATCCCTGGGGGACTTTATCCCCTCGCACCCCTCACGGGCACTCGATGCCCCAGTTGGCGAGCAGGGTGACCAGGTCCTGCGCGTCGATGTCCCCGTCGCCGTCGAGATCGGCCTGCGGGAACTGCGAGCCCCAGACCGCGAGCAGGATGTCCCGATCGGTCTCGTCCACGTCACAATCGCCGTTGATGTCACCGGTCTGCTGGAGCCCATACGTCGATCCGAAGTTGCCCAGCACGGTCACGAGATCGTTCACGTCGACCGACCCGTCGGGCACGACGTCCGCCTGTGACCAACTCGTGCCGAACACGGCGAGGACGAGATCGATGTCCACCTTGTCCACCACCCAGTCACCGTTGACGTCGCCGAGGAGGTCGCGGCCGGCGATGGCGCCCCACTCGCTGAGAACGGTAGTCAGGTCCTGTACGTCCACGACGCCGTTGGCGTCGAGGTCAGCGCGGGCCCAGCTCGTACCGAACGTCGCCTCGACGAGATCGAGATCGACCTGTCCGACGATCTTGTCGCCGTTCACGTCCGCGAGCAGGTCGCGCCCGGAGGTCGCGCCCCACTGCGCCTGCACGAGGTTGAGATCGATTTGGCTCACGAGCCCGTCACCGTTCACGTCCGCGAGCGCGTCGCTCCCGGCCCAGTTGCCGAGCACCGCCACAAGATCGACGACATCGACGAGATCGTCCCCGTTCACGTCCGCGAGCAGTCGGCGGGCGAGGTTGCGTCCCCAGTTGGCGAGGAGCATGTTCAGGTCGACGTCACCGACCACGCCGTCGCGGTCGAAGTCGCTCTGAGCCGTGGCGGTGCCCCAGTCGCCGAGGACCCTCGCGAGATCCGAGCTGTTGACGACGCCGCTGCCGTTGACGTCGCCGATCAGCCGGGTCCCGCACGTGGAGCCCCACACCGCCTGGACGATCGCCAGATCGCGGTCGTCCACGGTGCCGTCCCCGTCGAGATCAGCGAGGGGATCGGGCAGTCCCCAGCACCCCAGCACCTTGACCTGGTCCTGCACGTCCACGAGGCAGTCGCCGTTCGTGTCGCCGAGGATTCGCGTGGCGGAGTGCGGCGCCTGGGCCTGAATGGGTAGGCCGAGCCTCGGCGTCGGACTGGTGCCGCTCGCCTGGCCGGGCGCGGAAGCGGTGAGCCCGGCGGCGAGCAACAGGCTCGAGAGCGCAAGTGTCGATCGTGTGATTCGTGTCACGGGTGGAACCTCCGTTTCAGGAGCCCCGCCGCCATTGAGTGAATGACGGACGGAACGTGAGACCTGGAACCGGAAGCACCACGAATGGCTCCCGGATCCGCGAGAGCCCCACCTCGTGAGCCACATGATACCGCCGCGCGCACCCGGCGCGCTCATCGAATGCGGAAGAACGTTCGGAGCCCCGGGGAGTCCGCGTTCAGCGTCTCTGCTGCTGCTGGAGGTACGACCGCAGCCGGGTCTTCTCGGCGTCGTCGAGAACGCCGTCCCCGTTCTCGTCGAACTTGCTGATCGCCCAGTCCTGCTCCGCGAGCCCGTTGCCACCGCGGCCGCGCGAGAGACCGTGGGCGTGTCCCGCCGCACCGGGGATCCGACGGAGGCGCTCGTTGGGAACCAGGCCTTGCAGACGCGTCATGTACTGCACGTCGTAGCGGCGCCTCACCTCGAACGCGCGCTCGAGCGCGTCGTCCGGCTTCGAGTACCGGTGCTTGCCACCGCTCTCGGCCTTCTGCAGATAGCGTGCGGTGAACCGTTCCGGTTCGTGGTGAAGCGTCAGCCGACGCAGGTCGTCGTTGATCGGACGCAAGCCGGCGAGGTACTCCTGCTCCAGCGCGACGATCGCCTCGCGCACCTCGGGGTCGAGATCGTCGAGCCGAACGGCCGTGCGCAGGATCCTGCCGGCGCGCGTGGGCCGGTAGATCCGGGAGAACGCGCGGTCGTTGACCTTGGCCATGAACGGTTCGGCGTCCTCGGGCGGCAACGCCGCCTTGACGGCCTGAACGAACTGCTCGCTCGTATCGCGAACCGCGGTGCGCCGCGCCACGATATCGCCACCGATCCGGACGAGCTCCTCGGCGTCGCCGGCCCGGGACGCGGCGAGCATCGGCTCGCGCGATGCCGCGAGCACCTCGTTGCGACGTTGGAGCGCCGTGTCGAGTCGCTGCTCGTACGAGGCCAGGAGCGCCGCGGCGGTCCGGACGACACCCGAATCCGATGGGAGCCGCTGGAGGATCAGGAAGACGTTGAGCGATTCCCCGGACAACTCGCCCATCGCCAGGGTCTTCTCCCGACGCAGGCGCCGCTCCAGGCTCGGCCAGCGTTGCTGCTGGTCTTCCGAGAGCAGCGCGTACACGGTGAACAGGAACCGGTCCGTGATCTTGGACTGCTGCTCTCGCCACTCCTCGGCAATGCGGACTTGCTCGTCGCGCATCATGCTCGCTTCGGCGCCGCGATCCGAAACGAGGCGGCCGATCCTCTCCTGGATCTGCGCGGCCCCCTTCTCGTACTCCTGCCAGATTCGGTCGCGGACGCGGTCGTTGGGCGCGTCGTTGGCCTTCTGCTTGGCGTTGTCGCGAATCTGCCGCATGTGCTCGCGCAGCGTCCTCTGCTGGAGACGCAGCTCGTTGTTCTCCTCGGCGGTCCGCGGCGGACGGACCTCGCGCATCGCGGCCCGGGCGAGGGTGATTCCCCGCTCGACGTCTTCGGAGTAGTCGCGGAACAGTTCGGTGATGATCGAGGCCTGGTCAGATTCGAGCGCCAGCACCTCGTCGAAGAGCTGGAGATCGCGGCGGAGGATATCCGGGTGCAGACCCGATCCGCCCTGGAAGGTGGTCCAGGTGCTCGGCCCCTGCCCAACCGCCGGCATCGCGGCCACGAGACCGCCCACGCACGCCACGGCGAGCACGGCCGCCCGCACCACACCGCAGCCCCTCCTCACGAATCGACGCATCCGCATATCCGTTCCTCCTGTCGAGCCCCGGGGGGCTCTCCGCGCCCGGCGACAGCGTCAGGCGAGGCTCGAGCCGTTCAACGCCCTGCCAAACCGCTTCATGCATGGGAATCGGCGATTTTCGACGGCCGCCCGCAGGCCCGGCACCGCTCGTAGAGAAAAACCGCCGACGCCACGGCGACGTTCAGCGAGGGCACCTCGCCGGCCATGGGGATCTCGGCGACCGCGTCGCACCGCTCGAGCGCGGCTCGGCTGAGCCCATGGCCCTCGGATCCAAACACGTACCCCACCCGCTCGGCCGGGGCGACGTCCCACGCCGGCCGAGCCTCGACGGTGACCTCCGCCGCGACGAGCTTGACGTTCCACTGCTCGCGCAGCCGATCGAGTTCCGCCGGCCAGCCCGGGGCCACGGCCCACGGCACCGAGAACACGTGTCCCATCGAAACCCGAACGGACTTCCGGTAAAGAGGATCGCAGCTCGTGGGATCGAGCACGATGCCGTCGGCGGCGAACGCGGCCGCGTTGCGGAACAACGCGCCCATGTTGTCCACGTTCGTCAGCCCCTCGGCGACGAGCAGCGTCAGGCGGGGCCGTCCCCGCAGCGGACCGAGCGCCGCGTCGAGGGTCAGCTCCGAGGCCGCCGGACGCCGCCCCGTCGCCAACACGCCCCGGTGCACGTGGAAGCCCGCGATCTGCGACATCAGCCCGACGTCGGCGAGGAAGACCGGCACGTCGTCGGACAGCGCGGCGAGATCCGGCGCGAGCCGCTCGTGACGCTCGGGGCTGAGCAGCACGCGGTCCACGCGTTCGGGGGTCCGCAGCAGCCTCCGCAGAACCAGCTCCGACTCGGCCATGAACAGACCGTCGCGCCCGCGCAAGTCGCGGTCTCGCACGTCACGAAACGGCTCGAGGCGAGGATCGTCGAGCGTCGTGATGTGCGCGGGTGAGGACATGGGCGTAGCGATGATCACCCGCCCGGCGTCAGCACCCATCCGTGCAGGCTGAGCTGACCGACGGGCCCCAGCGGCATCGCGCGGTGCAGTCGTGTCGGGCGGTTCCACACGGTGGACATGGAGAGCCACTGCTGCCAGCGCGGGTTGACCTCGATCGGGGAGGTGAGCGACGCGGCGACCACGAGCTGAAGCGGCGTGATGCCGGCGGTGAGCGGGCGGCTGAGCTTCACGGTGTCGCCGTCCAGCTCGTCGATCCACTTGTTCCGGGACCAGTCGTGGATGACCGTCAGCTCGATGATCACGCGATCGCCCGTGCGGGGATCGAAGATCGCCAGGTCCGCGTGCTCACGACTCCCGGTGACGCCCGACTCGGCGTACGGCGGCCGCGGGTGGAGCGTCCACCCCGGCTCGCGCTCGCGGGCCGCGGCGACCGCCTCCCAGAGGCACCAGTTCTGGAACGAGCATCCCGTCTCGGCGAACAACGCGACGTCGCTTGCGCGCGCGGCGAGCCGATCCCCGAACACCGAGAACACGGCGTCGACGAGGTCGCCGTCGCGCGCCGCCAAGTCGGCGTGCGGATCGTGCGTGTGCTCCACGGCGTCCATGGGGGCAGTGTAGAGGATCCCCTAGTGGAACACCTCGTCCCGCTCGTGCCAGAGCCCCTCCTCGGTCTCACGCCTCTTCCTGATACCCGCGAGCCGGCCGTTGATCGCCTGGTCGAGGATCGGCGCCAGGGTCTGGGCGACCTCCACACGGGGCATGTAGACGTAGTCGGCCCCGGCTTCGTAGAGACGCTCGGTCTCCTTGATCTCGATCGCGTTGACGATGATCGTGGCCTGGGGATTGATCGTCTTGAGCGAGCGCACGAGGTCGAGGTTCGACGTGCCCTTGAGGAAGTCGTCCTGCACGGTGCAAATGACGACCCGGGCGTTGTCCACGCCGGTATGCAGGAAGGTGTCGGGGTTGGAGAAGTCGCCGTACACGACGTCCACGCCGCGCTTCTTGATCTCCGGGTGGATGTTGACGTTGAAGTCCACCACGAGGATCTCGCGGAGCAGCGCCGGGTTGCGCTTGCCGAGTTCGTAGAGGAGCGACGACGCCACGCGGTGGAAGCCGAGCAGCGCGATGCCGTACTCCTTCTCCTCCTCCTTCGGGGCGCCCGTCGTCGGCAGCTTGAAACCGAGACGCTCCAGCAAGGGCGAGAGCACGTCGTTGATCGGATCCGCGTACTTGAAGAGCATCGGCGTGATCAGCGCCGTGATCACGAACGCGAAGATGATCGACGCCACAAGCTCGCTGCTGAGGTGCCCGAGGCCGAGGCCCACGAAGGCGATGACGAGGCTGAACTCCGACACCTGCGCAAGCTTCGTCGACGCCACCATCGCGTTGCGCCGGTAGAAGCCCGTCACGTACATGAGCGGGAAGAAGATCAGGTAGCGGGCGGCGATCGAGATGACGCTGAAGATGACCGCGAGGATCAGGACCGCCGGCCCGTCGGGCACGGGGATCAGCATCCCCAGGCCGACGAAGAACAGCGTGACGAAGAAATCCCGGACGATGCTCACGCGCCCGACGACCTCGTGGCTGTACGGGAGCGACGCGATGCTCGCGCCGGCGATGAGCGCTCCCATCTCCATGGAGACGGACATGTGCCAGTTGAAGCCGAATACCGACTCGGTCAGGACGTCGAGGCTGTTGCCGAGGAACCCGATGCCGAAGCACCACGCGACCGCGCCCACGAGGATCAGCTCCGGCCGCTTGGCGATCCACGCGAACGCCACGGGTACGACGTACTTCGCGATGAGGACCGAGATCACGAGGAGCAGGCCGATGCCGACGAACGACATGAGGATCGGCACGATCTCCGGGGCCGCGAAGTTCGGCTGGAGCGCGATGACCACGATCGCCCAGATGTCCTGGAAGATGAGCAGCCCGAGGGCCACGCGCCCCACCGAGGTATCAAGCTCGAAGCGCTCCTGCATGAGCTTGACCACGATCAGCGTGGAGGACGCGGCGGTGACGAAGCCCACGTACAGCGGCGCGTAGTTCGGCCCGGCCCCGGTGCCGGCGAGGAGCGTTCCACCGACGCCCAGCGTGACCAGCGTCATCGCGAGCAGCCACCCGAAGAGCACGCAGAGCGGGAACTGGACGAGCCCCGCGATGATGACCGTGCGCCCGCTCGCCAGCAGCTTGCGGATGTCGATCTCCAGGCCGATCAGGAACAGGAGCAGGATCAGGCCGAGGCTGGCGATCGTCTGGATATTGTCCCCTTCGTCATCGACCATGCCCATCCCCACCGGGCCGGCGATCACGCCCGCGACGAGGAAGGCGGCGATCGGGGGCAACCGCAGCCGCGTGAAGGCGACGGCGAGGAAGCCCGCGACCAACAAGGCCACGCCCATATCGCGGACGAGATCGGGTATTCCGCCGCCGACGGCGAGGGTCCAGACGGGCTCCGGCACGAGGTCGAGCATGCGACCTGTCTACCGCACCCGTCGCGCTGCTGTCAAACACGCGTGAAGGTCTCCTTTTCCGCCCGCCGCGCGTAGCGGACCCCCCCGCGTTGGGGCGGACTCCCCACCGGCCTGCACACGACTCCGCACGCGGGTCCGGCGGTGGCCGTCACGCGCGGGGGGGGCGGGGAGCCCGGCGAACGCGCGCATGCGCGCAACATCGTGTGGCAGAGCGGCTTGAGGCAGGGCCGGCGCCACGATGGCGGCCTTCCTCGATCCGGGGCCCGTTGGCAGTCGGTTTGCACATCCTTCGGGAGACCCACACCCGAAGGAGGGGATCGCACATGGACACCGCACCACGGACCGAACCGAACGCCGACGCGTCGGGCCCCGACGCCGAGATGGCGTTCGACTGCGCCTGTCACGTGTACATCGACTCGCGCGCCGGCCGGATGAGCTACCGGCTCGTCCTCGAGCCGTTCGACGAACTGGAGGACCTCGCCTCCTGAGGATCGAGGGGAGCGCCCGGGACGCGCCGGCCTGCCGGCCGCGTGTCCCCTTTGCGGAGGGCGAAGATGCGGTGATCGATCCGCTGCACGACGGTGTCCGGAGGGGGGCATCCTCGATGAGCCGGTCGTTCCCGCGTCTTCCCGAGAAATAGAGGAATGGGGTCGGGTCTGATTTGCGAAAATCAGACCCGACCCCATTTCCATAATCGTCTGCTGGGGTTGCTTACAGGCGGAGCAGGTCCTCGACGTGCTCCAGGAGGCGGCTTGCGTCCAGGGGCTTGCGGATGAAGCCGTCCGGCCCGCACTCGCCGAGCTTGCGGATCTCCGCCTCGTCGACCACGCCGGACATCAGCAGGACCCGGGTGCCGCGGTGCTCCTCGCCTTCGCGGATACGCCGGCAGAGCACGGCGCCGTCGAGGTCGGGAAGACAGCAGTCCAGCAGGATCAGGTGCGGGCGCAACCGCTCGGTGAGCAGGCCCGCTTCGTAACCGTTGACGGCGGTGGCGACGTCGAAGCGCTCGTCGCTGCCGAGCAGGTCCGTGAGAAGCTCCAGCACGTCGGGATCATCGTCGACGATGAGCACGCGACGCGTGGGGCTCTCCAACACGTCCGTGGGGATCGAGTTGGACTCGAGGAACCGGATCAGCTCCGACCGCGGAATGCGCCGGAACTTGGAACCGGGCACGCGAAAGCCCTGGAGGCGTCCGGTGTCGAAGCAGCGGATGATCGTCTGGAGGGAGACGTTGCAGATCTCCGCCGCCTCCCCCGTCGTGAACACCTTCTTCTCCGCCCAGTTGGCCTTTCGATCGTTGCGGCTCGTCATGTCCTTCTCTCTCCCCGGTCCCGTTCGCGACCGCCCGTACGTGCTTCCGGACCCACTCATCCCACCTCCGCGTGACGGCGGCCCGTCTCGAAGCCGGACGGCCGCCGGCTGCTCGTCAGGTTCGTGTACACCTGCGTGGTCGCCAGCGACTGGTGTCCGAGCAGCCGCTGCACCGCCCGAAGCTCGACGCCGTTGTCGAGGAGATGGGCGGCGAGACTGTGCCGCAGCGTGTGCGGGCTGATCGTCGGATCGAGGCCGGCCTTCGCCAGGTACTTGCCCACCTTCCGGCGGACGGAGCGCGACGAAATGCGATCACCGTGCTTGTTGATGAACAGCGGCGCCTCGGACTCGGCGTGCCGCTCCGAACGAGGATCCGCGTCGAGCATCTCGAGGTACTGGCGCAACGCCGCGCGGGCATGCGCGCCGAGGGGCAGCATACGACCGGCCTGGGATCGACCGCGTACCGAGGCCGTCCGCAGGTCGTCGGCCAGGTCCCGGCGATCCATCAGCACCAGCTCGCTCACCCGACATCCCGTGGAGTACAGCGTCTCCAGGATCGCGCGATCGCGCGCGCCCAGCAGCGTCGCCGGATCCGGCGCCGACAGCAGGCGCGCGACTTGCCCGACGTCGATGGCCTTCGGGAGCCGCTTGGGATGACGCGGCGTCTCGACGAGCAGCATCGGGTTGGTCCGAATGTACGCGCCGCGCATCAGCCACCGGTAGAAGCAGCGCAGCGACGCGACCTTGCGCACCATCGTCGCCGAGGAGTAGCCGTGCCTCTCGCGCAGCGCGGCGAGGAACGACCGGATCACCGGCGCCGCGGCGTCGATCATCGCGTCGGTGACGGTCGGCGGCCCGAGGACGGCGACGACCGCGCCGTTCCCGCCCGCGGCTCGACGGCGTCGATCGAACGCCGCCTGCTCGCGGTCCGGGCAGACGGCCATCCGCGCGTCCTCGATCAGGAACACCGCGAGCTGACGCAGATCAGCGGTGTACCACCGGGCCGTGTAGGGGCTGAAGTGACGCTCGTCGAGCAGGTGGTGGACGAACGCGTGCATGATCGGAAGCTGGTCATTCATCAGGTTCTCCTCGCCAGGACCGGGACGTGGCGGGAAACGGGGCCCGGCCGCCCGAAGGCGGTCCGGGCCATCCCCGCTCCCGGAAAATGCCCAGCGGAGTGGGGGTTCTCCGCCGGACGCGATCTCCCTTCTCTCCACGTCCACACCGGTCCCATGACGCAAGGGCCCTGCCAAAACCCCTGGATGGGGGGGAATCCCCCCGATCCGCGCGAGGAGGCAGCGCTGCAAACTTACGTAAACCAAGGAGTTATGGCGATACAGGACGCGCCAGGCCCGGCACGCTCCTTGCTCGAAGAGACCTAACGAGAGCCCGTGGACGCCCGGGCCGACCGGCCTCCGCCAATCGCGGCTGGGGGATTTGCCGGCGGGTCTGGGCAGGGTTCCCCAGGGGGGGGCCGCCGGCGTGGCGATCGGTCATGTGAAGGATCACCGCTAAGATGACCGCTTCCGCAACCAAGATGACAGCCACGCTAACCGGGGCGCCCGACAAGATGCCAACCGACCCGTCCTCCTCGATGCCGCCGACTCCGGGGTCGCTCGACCACCGGACCCTCCTCGCCCTCATCGAGGCGAGCAGCGCGATCCACGAGGAGCTTCAGCCGGCCGAGGTCTGCCTGTGCGTGGCCCGGCACGCCGCGCGCGTCCTCGACGCGGAGGCCGCAAGCGTCCTGCTCTACGACGAGCCGCGTAACGAGCTGGTGTTCCACACCGTCGTGGGCCCCCCGGGGGCCGACGTCATCCGCGCGATGCGCTTCTCCGCGGATCTCGGCATCGCCGGGCAGGTGGTCCGCACCGGTCGTCCCGTGCGCGTGGACGACGTGCGCCAGAACCGGAACTTCTACGCCGAGATCGACGACCTCACGAAGCTCACCACGCGCGCTCTGCTCGCGGTGCCGCTGCTCCATCGCGGCGAGAAGCTCGGCGTGGTCGAGGTGATCAACCGCAGGGAAGGCAAGACGTTCGACCAGGCCGACCTGGAGATCCTCCAGGTGCTCGCCAACATCGTCGCGGTCGCCGCGCAGAACGCCATGAAGTTCGAGCAGCTCGAGCGACGCAGCCGCGCGCTCGCCGACTCGGTGCCACAGGCGAACTTCATCGGCGCCGCGCCCGCGTTCATGTCGGCGCTCGAGCTGTGCCGCAAGGTCGCGCCCGCGTCCTCCACCGTGTTGCTGACGGGCGACACGGGCACGGGCAAGGAGATGGCCGCGCAGGCGATCCACAACATGTCGCCACGCGCCGGCGAAACGTTCGTCGCCGTGAACTGCGCCGCCCTGCCCGAGTCGCTGATCGAGAGCGAGCTCTTCGGCCACGAGAAGGGCGCGTTCACCGGCGCGACGCGACAGTCGATCGGCCGCTTCGAGCTGGCCGACGGGGGCACGATGCTGCTCGACGAGATCGGGGAGCTCGAGCTGGCCATGCAGTCCAAGCTCCTGCGGGTCCTGGAATCGCAGGAGTTCACGCGTGTCGGCGGCAAGGAGACGATCCGTTGCGACGTGCGCATCATCGCGGCGACCAACCGCGACTTGAAGGCCCACGTGGACGCCGGCTCGTTTCGGGAGGATCTCTACTACCGGCTGAGCGTCTTCCCCATCCACCTGCCCCGGCTCCGCGAGCGACGGGAGGATCTCCCGCTGCTCGTCGAGCACCTGCTCTCGCAGATCGCGCCTCGTCTCGGGGGTGACCTTCCCACCGTGACCGACGAGGCCCTGCAGTGCATGGCGCGGTACACCTGGCCCGGCAACGTCCGCGAGCTGCGCAACGTCGTCGAGCGCGCCGCCCTGCTCGCCGACGGCCCGATCGGCCCCGAGCACCTCCCGTCCGAGATCGCGCGCGCCGACGAGAACGGCGGCGCCACATCCGGCGCGGAGACGACCTCCGTCCTCGCCGAGACGGAGCGCGAGCTGATCCTCGAGGCGCTGGAAGAGACGAACTGGAACCAGTCGGCGGCGGCCCGGAGACTCGGCATCTCGCGGGACATCCTGAGGTACAGGATCAAGCGCTACAGCCTGACACGCGCCGGCGGATAGGCCGGGTCCCGACGCGATCCGATAACGCATTGCAAGTGGCGGAGGCGTCCCATTCGGCCGATGTCGTCGGCGGGAGTACGCCATGACGCAATTCATGATTCCGCCCTCACCCGACGATCCCCCCGATCGCTTCGGAGATCACGAAGATCCCATGGCACCTCCGCGCATGGGTGGCGTTGCCCGCGTGCTGCTGCCGCTGGTGCTCCTCATCGCGCTCGCCGGGATGGCGGCGTTCATGATGGCCGGGGCGCCGGACGACGGCTGGCACGACGATCTCTACGAAGCGCTTGACGCGGCCGAGGTCGCCGAGAAGCCGGTGTTCGTGCTGTTCACCGCGGACTGGTGCCCGCCCTGCCGCACGCTCAAGGCCAACGTGCTCAGCCATCCCGACGTCACGGCCATGCTCGACGCACAGTTCGTCCTCGCGAAGATCGATTTCACCGAGGCGACGCCCGAGAACAACATACTCGCCGCCGAACTCGGCGTGCCGACCATCCCGGCCATGCACGTCTACGACGCCCAGGGCAACCGGCTCGGCGTGCTCAAGGGTCTGTGCACGCCGTCGGAACTGATCGGCTGGCTGCGCGACACGCGGAGAGACTGAGGGATTGCTGGGATGGCTGGGATTGCTGGGATGTCAGAGTGAGCGCTCGACGCGCAGTTCCGGCATCCCAGCCATCCCCGCAATCCCAGCAATCCCTGCCATCCCCGCAATCCCTTACTCGGGCTTCCATGCGCGCTCGCCGGCGCGCACCGCAAACGGAAGCACGTTGTCGTCGACGGGTAGCGGGCACGTCGCGAAGTCGGTGAATGCGCAGGGCGGGTTGTATGCGCGGTTGAAGTCGATGACGACGGTGTCCGGCCCCGCCCTGGCGGCTTCGACGAACCGTCCGGCGCCGTGCGTCTCGACGTCGTTGGTCTCGTCGCCGAAGGCGACGAAGTAGCGCCCCGGCTCGCCGCCGTCGAGCAGCACCATCCGGCAGGCAACGCCGCCTCGCTCGAACTCGGCCCACCCCGCCACGTCCTGGTCGGTGACGACGCCGATGATCGAGTCCACCGCGACGCGACGACCCGGCTCCGGCGCGACCAGACGCGCCTCGATCCGCCACGCTGGGTTCACCGGGTAGCGTTCGACGCCCGTGAAGCGTCGCCGGAGCGGCGCCTCGAGGTCCTTCACGCGGACCGCGTACCGATCCCCACGACGGATGACGTGCATCCGGCACGAGCCTGCGGAGAGCACGGTCGGCTCGCCGTCGGCGTCGCTGAGAAGGCGAAGCTGCCCGCCGGGCTCGACGGCGAACTCCACGGCGTCCGGGGCCGGGCGGAAGGCGAGCACGTCGTCGGCCAACTCGATGACGCCCAGCTCTTCCCTCGGGAATCCGTCGTACCGGACGGCGTGCTCGGCGCCGCGTCCCACGCCGTTGGAGCCCTCGTCCAGCCAGTGCAGTCCCACGAGGCTCAGCCATCCGTCCTCGGCGCCGAGATGCGCGATCCGCTCGGCGTGCCACGCCGCGATCGACTCCGCGTACGACGGCGCCGGCTCCGTCGATCCGTCACCGCAGCCGGCCGCCACGGTGAGGCACAACGCGGTCGTCAGCGACGAGGTCGGGCGGGACATGTACAGGAGAATACCACGGGCTCGTTCGGTACACTCTGCCCCCGTGCATGCCAAGGTCCGCTACCTCCTGCTCCAGGTCCGCAACCCGGACGACCCGATGCGTGAGCACGAGGTCCGGTGCTTCGCGAGGGCGCTGCGCTGCCCCGAGCCGCAGATCGCGGTGATGGACCTGCTGCGGCACTGCCCGACGCTGCGCGAACTCGACAAGGTGGACATCGTGCTGCTCGGCGGCAGCGGCGACTACTCGGTGGCGACCGGCGGCCCGTGGCTCGACCTCGCGATGGAGGCGATGCGCGAACTCGCCGACTTCTCCAAGCCGACCTTCGCCTCCTGCTGGGGGTTCCAGGCGATGGTTCGCGCCCTTGGCGGCGTGGTCGTCACCGATCTCCACCGCGCGGAGGTCGGCACGCACACAATGCATCTCACGCCGGAGGGGGCCGCGGATCCCATCTTCGGTCCGCTCGGGGAGAGGTTCCCGGTCCAGATCGGGCACCAGGACATCGTCGACCGGCTGCCGGACGGAGCGGTCCTCCTCGCGTCGACCGACCGCGTGAAGAACCAGGCGTTTCGCCTGGAAGGCAAACCGATCTACGCCACGCAGTTCCACCCGGAGCTGAACCGAAGCTGCCTGCTCGACCGGCTCTACCGCTACCCGGAGTATGTGGAGAAGATCGCCGGGCTCCCGTTGGCAGAGTTCATTGCGACCTGCAAGGAGACGCCGGAGACGGACATGCTGCTCGAGCGGTTCGTCGAGCTCGTGATGAGCTGACGCGGTCCTGTCCTACTCTTCGTCGGCGAAGTACTCCGTGAGACTCTCGAGCACTTCCTCCGCCGCGTCGTCGGCCGCGTCGCTGACGAAGCCGGGCAGCGGCGGGAAGGCGAGCTTGATCGTGCGCAGGTCCTTCGGCGTCACGGACCGGTCGGCGGTGCTGACGATGATCGTGGCCTCGAGGTTGTTCTCCTGCCCCGGCGACACGTAGCCCCACACGCAGACGAAGGGCACGAGCTTGTGATAGTGCCGGAGGATGTTCGCATCCGGCTTGTCCGTCTGGAACAGGTCGAGCGGAACGTGGTGCTCCTGGGCCAGCTTGATGAACACGCCTTCGTCCTTGAGCACCGTGCGGATCGCCTGGAGGATGCGTTCGGCCGCGCGCTCGCGCCGCGCCTCCTCGCCCCAGTTCTCCATCTCGAAGAGGTAGACCACGCGCGCACGCTCGCTGCCGCTCACCGGCTGTTCGTCGCCGGAGCCCGCCCGTTGCTCGTAGACCGACGCCTCCGCCTCGCCCGGACCGAGCCCCGCCCAGAACGCGAGCGTGCCCGTGCTGGCGAGCGAGAGAGCGAGCATGATCGCCGCCGGCTTCACCCTCGGCGGCACGGGCAGACGCCACGGCAGCCGCTTCGCGATCACGATCACGCCCAGCACCAGGGGAACCGGGAGGATCAGGCTGACGACGATCATGATGATCTGGAAGCTGCCGATGCCCATGACAAACGGTCTTCGACCGGATGCCGACGCCGGTTGAGCCGGCGCGGTCCGGTAACAGGTTGTTGAGGAAAGGCAACAGGATCAGGGCTCGAACACGGCGAGTCCGGACGCGTGTCCGCCGCAGTGTTCCTCGACGCGTTGCTGGAGTTGTTCGACGGCGGCGCGCAGGGTGGCCGGATCATCCGCCGGGTCCGCGTAGACGAAGAACGCGCCGCGCCGGGTCGCCTCGGAGATCGCGGTCCGCTCCGAGTCGGTGATCGGGGTGCCGAAGGGACCGGTGTCGTCGGCGAGCACGTACCGGCCTTCCAGGTTGAGCGGGCGGCCGGTGAGCGCGTCGTACGCTTCGCCCGGGCGCCCCTGCCGAAGCGTCACCGCGCCCTCGATGCGGTCGCGATCGTAGAGCCCGATCGGCAGGAGGTACTCCAGCGACCACCAGTTGCCGACGTCCACGAGCGTGTTGACACGCGGCAGCGGTTTGCCCTTGAGCGCGCGGCGCAGCAGCGCCTCCGACGACGGACGATGCTTGGTGGGATCGATACCGAGCGCCCGGAAGAGCCGCCGCGCGGTCTGCACGCCGGGGAACGCGCCGGGCGACGCAGTACCTTCGCGTTCGGATCGCGCCTTCTGGTCCTCCGCGCACGCCTCCAGGGCCGCGAACGCGGAGTCGCCGACGCCGAGGGCCAGGTCATCGAACTCCGCGAGCGCGATCCGGATCGGCAACTCGCTGCTGAACGGAATCACGGTCGGCGCATGCTCGACGGGCACGCCGCGCGCCCGTTCTTCAGGAGGTACTGCTGGTGGTATTCCTCGGCGCGGTGAAACGGCCCCGCCGGCGCGATCTCGGTGACGATCGGTCCGCGACAACGGCCGGAATCCTCGAGGCTCGTCTTCGACGCCCGGGCCGCGGCTTCCTGCTCTGGCGAGTGATAGAAGATCGCGGAGCGGTACTGGCTGCCGATGTCCGGACCCTGCCGGTCGTTCTGGGTGGGATCGTGGACCGACCAGAAGATCTCCAGCAGCCGGTCGTACTCGACCTCGGCCGGGTCGTACTCCACCCGCACGACCTCCGCGTGGCCGGTGTCACCGCCGCAGACTTGCTCGTAGGACGGATCGTCCACCGTGCCGCCGGCGTACCCGACGGCGGTGGCCGTCACCCCCTGCACCTGCCGGAACGCCTCCTCCACTCCCCAGAAGCAGCCGGCGGCGAAGGTCGCGATGTCCATGGGCATCTCCTTGTCGCTGGCGACGCGGAATGCCGCCGGTGACGGACGCGATTGTACCCGGGCCCGCGGGAGAGCCGTACCATGCTCGCGGGTGGAAACGGAGCACACGGGCAATCCCGTGACAAGGAGCAGGTCATGAAGCGATGCACTCTCTCGTTCGCCGCTATCGCCGCGGCGGCCGCCGTCACGACGTCGGCCCCCGCCGGATCCCACTTCTGGGAGGTCGTCGAGGCCTTCAGCAACGCCGACGGCACGATCCAGTTCGTCGAGATGAAGGAGTCGATGGGTGCCGCGAAAGAGACCGGCCTCTTCAACAAGTGGCTCAAGAGCATCGCGACGGGTAACCAGTACACGATCACGGAGAACCTCGTCGCTCCGACCTCGAACAAGAGCCTCTTGTTCGGCACGGCGGGCTTCGCCGCGCTTCCCGGCGCGCCGACACCGGACTACATCATCGTCGACGGGTTCTTCAACGTCACCCAGGACACGCTCGAGTACTGGCTGTACAACGGCCCCGAGATGCAGATCGCGTTCCTCGCCTTGCCGACGGACGGCGTCACGTCCCTCGACCGTGACGGCACCACGGCCGTCAACTCGCCGCGGAACTACGCCGAGGAGGAGGGCACCGTGATCGCCGCCTGCGTGCCGCAGGACCTCAACAACAACGGGTCCGCGGACTTCGGCGACATCCTCGCGGTGATCGCGGCATGGGGCCAGACGGGATTGAACCCCCACGACCTCAGCGGAAACGGGATCGTCGACTTTGCCGACATCCTCCAGGTCGTCGGCAACTGGGGCCCCTGCTGATCACTGGCGGTAGGACGTCCCGCACTCGGGGCAGCCGCTGCGCAGGAACATCGCGACGCCGCACATCTCGCAGCGCTCCTGCTCGGCGATGGCCGCGCGCAGACGCCGGTGTTCGTCGCGGGCGATCTCGTAGAACGCCTCGTCCGTGAACACGACGTTGCCGACGACGCCGCGCTCGCAGGCCTCGCACCAGGCGTCCGCGCCGCCGCGGCACCGCGCGCAACCGATCTCGCCGGGCGCCGTCGGTGTTCCCTGGGCGAGCGCCCACGTGAGCCGCGACGCGTAGAGCATCCCGCCGGTAAACCCCCGCTCGTGCCGGGAGCAGAGCCCGTCGACTGCCTCGGCTTCCCGGCACTGGCCGCATCGAATCGTCGACACGATGTAGTCGTGCCCGTGGGCGTCGAGGGCCTCGTGGAGGTCCGCCGACCGCACTTCCGTGCCGGCGACGAACCCGACGCCGCACGCCCCGCACCACCCGTTCGAGAGCTTCGCCGCGTCGCACGTGCATGCCCCGCCCGGATCGTCGTGCGGATGAGCCCGCGCGTGGTCGTGCACCGGCGCCGCGGGCTCGTGGGCGTGGTCGTGCCCGTGGCACCCGGTCACCCAGGCCGCCACCGCGAGCATCAACGTCCAGGTTCGCCAAGAGGTCATGCCGTGATTCTAATGGGGGTATGCCTACAGAGGAGCAATCCGTCGAGGTCACCATCATCGGTGGCGGACCGATCGGCATCGAGCTTGCCGCGGCGCTCGCCGCGTCCGAGACGTCGTACGTGCTGATCGAGGCCGGTTCGATCGGCTCGACCATCGAGTGGTGGGCGCCGGGGACGCGCTGGTTCTCCAGCCCCGAACGCATCTCGATCGCCGGCGTGCCGCTCGTCACGCCGAACGAGGACAAGGCGACACGCGAGGAGTACCTGCGCTACCTGCGTGGCGTCGTCGGCCAGCACGACCTGAACGTGCGCACCGGCGAGCGAGTGACGCGGATCGAGCGCGACGCCGACGGCTTTTCGCTCACGATCGCGCGCAGCGACCACGGCGTCGGTGGTCCCGCCGAGGAAGCCGACGCCCCCGACGCCGCCACCGGCCGTCGCACGCTCCGCGCCCGGCAGGTCGTCCTCGCCATCGGCAACATGCACCGCGCCCGGCGTCTGGACATCCCCGGCGAGGATCTCCCCCACGTCAGCCACTACCTCGACGACCCCCACCGCTACTTCCGACGGCGGGTGGTGATCGTCGGCGGGAAGAACTCCGCGGTCGAGGCGGCGTTGCGTTGCTACCGCTGCGGTGTCGACGTCGCGTTGAGCTACCGCGGCGACACGTTCGACCCGAAACGCGTCAAGTACTGGCTGCGTCCCGAGATCGAGTGGCTCATCGACAAGGGACGGATCGCGTGGCATCCGCGGACGACGCCGGTCGCGATCGAGCCCGACCGCCTCGTGATCGCCTCCGTCGACGACGAGACGGACACGCGTGCGCTCGACGCGGACTTCGTGCTCCTGCTTACGGGATACGTGCAGGACCGCACGCTCTTCGATCAGCTCGGCGTCGAGTGCGCGGGCCCGACGCAGGCGCCGGTCTTCGATCGCAAAACGATGCGGACGAACGTCCCCGGCGTCTTCGTCGCCGGCACCGCCACCGGCGGCTCGCAGCAGCGGGCCCGCGTGTTCCTGGAGAACTGCCACGTGCACGTGGAGCGCATCGCCCGCGCGATCACGGGCGCCGCGGCCCCGTGGTCGCACCCGGCGGAATACGCCCGGCTCGAGGAGTCGTAGTTCCTTTGAGCAGGACCGCCAGGAGCGCCGGCAGGATCACGAGATCGCCGACGAGCGCGGCGATCAGCGCGACACAGCACAGCTCGCCGAACAGCGACAGCATCGGCATCTCGCTGAACAACACCGTTCCGAAGCCGCCGATGAGCACGGCCGTCGTGGTGATCAGCGCCGCTCCGACCGAGCGCAACGCGTCGGCCACCGCGTCGGGCACGGTGAGCCCGCCGGCGACCCCGCGCCGCACGCGGGTGAGCACGTGGATCGTGTCGTCCACGGCGATCCCGAGACAGACCACGAACGTGATCACTCCGGTGATCGTCAGCGGTCGTCCCGTCACCACGAGCAGCGCGCCCGCGGATACGAGCGGGAACACGTTCGGCACGAGGCTCACCAGGCCCAGCACGATCGACCGGAACGCCACGATCATCACCACGAGGATCACCCCCGCGGCGATCGCCAGGCTTACCGCGAGGTCCTCGATCATGAAGTCGGCGCTGCGGCCGACGGCGACGGGTGTCCCGCTGAGGACCAGCTTCACCAACGGTGTCTCGGCGTCGATCGCCTCCAGACGCGTGCGGAGTCGGTCGAGCACCGGGGCGTGAACGTGCGTTCCCGAATCGGGCACCGGCGCGGTCACCACGGCGCGACGCAGGTCCGGTCGCACGACCCGCTTGACGATCCCCGGCGGAGCGCGCGACAGCAGACGGACCTTCCGGGCCGGCTCGTCGTCGCCGCCGACGGCCCCGAGCACGGTCAGCACCGAGAACGGCGCGCCGACGAGCGCTTCGCTCTCGAGCACGGCGTGGACACGCGCGAGCGTGTCGAGCACGACGGGATGCTCGAGGGTCATGGTCGCGTCCCACTCGACCCGCACGATCAGCTCCATCAGACCGCCGAACTCGCCGTCGATGATCCGCACGGCCCCGGCGGCCGGGCTCCGCCCGGGCAGGCCCTCCTGCAGTGACGAACTCGGTACGAGCTGCGTGCTCGCCGCGGCCAGCAGCACCGTGACGAAGACGCCCGCCACCGCCACCGGCCGCGCCCGGGCGAGCAGGAACCCGATGAAGCCACCGTCGGCGTGGTGCCGGGATCGCGCCATCCCCGCCCGACCCCCGAGGTTCGTTCGCACCAACAGCGGCACGACGGAGACCACCGCCGCGAACGTCAGCACCGAGCCCGCCGCCGCCGCGAGACCGAAACGCTCGATGACGTCGATTCGCGCCGCCGCCAGCGAGGCGAACCCGATCGCGGTGGTCAGGCTCGTCAGGGCGCACGCCGGTCCGACGACACGCAGCGTCTCGCGAGCCGCGTCGCGCACCGCGGTCCCGTTCCGACGTCGCACGCGGAACTCGTGCATCAGGTGCACCGCGTCGGTCAACCCCACCACGAGCACGAGCGTGGGGATCGCCGAGTTGACCGGGTTGATCGGCTCGCCGGCGAGACCGAAGAAGCCGATCGTCCACAGGCCGCCCGCGAGCGCGCCCGTGCACACGACCACCGTCGCCACGACGCTCCGGAACAACAGCAGCGCGATGATCGCCCCCGCGATGCTCCCGAACGACATGAACCGGATCTGCTCGCGTTGCATCGTGCCGAGGATCTCGGCGCGGATGACCGGCACGCCGGTCAGCACCGCCGTGACCCCGGTTCCCTCCACCGACTCGGCCACCGCCCGGCGCAGCGTGCACTGCCCCCCGTCGAGGTACGAGAGGTAGTCAACGGTGTCCACGAGACGCACGAGGATCAGCGCCGAACGCCGGTCGGCGGAGACGAGACGGGCGGCGACCGCCGGGTGGGCGAGCGGCGTGCGGACCGTCTCCACTTCGGGAAGCGTGCGCGCGCGGCGGGCGATCTCGCCGACGGCCTCCGCGGCGGCCGGCGCGGTCATGTCCTCGGACCGCAGCAGCACGACGCAGTCGAAGTCGTCGGAGCCGAAGTCCCGGTACAACTCCTCCAGGACCTCCATCCGGCGATCGTCGGAGCGGAACAGGTTGCGGAGGTTGACGTCGAACTCGACCCGCGTGGCGCCGAACGCCGCGAGGGCCGTCATCGCGACCACCGCCAGCCACGCGAGCCGGGGATGAGCGTCGAGCCAGATCGCATAGCGGGTCATCGGAGGATCGTGCGCCGTCGGCCGCGGGAACCCCGCAGAACACGTGGCCTTACGACGCGGGCGCTCCCTGTTCGGGGGTGGTCGGCTCCCACCGGAAGACATACGACGCGCCTACGCGTGTGCGCGTGATCCACGTGATCTCCTGGACGTGACCCTCGAAGTGCGCCGCCGTGTCGATGATCGCGGTCACGCCGTCCAGCTCGAAGCCCTGGATCCGACGCGGATCCGTGAGCGTGGCAGGGTCGAGCGCCGCGAGAACGGCGTCCGCCTCCTGCACCGTCGCCCGCAGCGGCGCGAGCAGATCCTCGGGCGCGTGACGCCGCCGATCGGTGAACTCCAGCGATCGCTCGCGCACGTCGTCGGCGCCGCCGATGCCCGAGATGATCCACTGCCGCACGTTGCCGCTAAGGTGCAGCAGGATCGTGCCCACGCTGTTGTGCGCGTCGTACGGCCGCCAGTGGACGTCGTCGTCGGAAAGCTGATCGAGGCAGTGCTCGATCCGGGCCAGCCCCTCGCGGAACCGCTTCCGGACCGCCGCGATGAGCGCGTCTCCCGTGTCGTGATCCGGCATGTCGGCGCTCCTGAATCCTACGGTAGGGTACTCTATGGGCGGCATGAGCAACCCCCGGGGAGCGACGCCGAATGGATGAGCACGCCGCCGGCAACGCGGTCTTCACCGCCCGTGGCATCACGAAGGTCTACCCCATGGGCGACCTGGAGGTGCACGCGTTGCGCGGCGTCGACGTCGACCTCTACGAGGGCGAGTTGGTCGTGTTGCTCGGGCCTTCCGGGAGCGGCAAGTCGACGTTGCTGAACATCCTCGGTGGTCTCGACGTGCCGACGTCGGGCTCGGTGAGCTACCTCGGTCACGATCTCACGAGCGACGACGACAAGGGGCTCACACGCTTCCGGCGCGAGCACGTCGGCTTCGTCTTCCAGTTCTACAACCTGATCCCGAGCCTGACGGCGCGCGAGAACGTCGCCCTCGTCACCGAGATCGCCGACGATCCGATGCGCCCCGAGGAGGCCCTGGCGCTCGTGGACCTCGGCGACCGCATGGACCACTTCCCCTCCCAGCTCTCCGGGGGCGAGCAACAGCGCATCGCCATCGCCCGCGCGATCGCCAAGCGCCCGGACGTGCTGCTTTGCGACGAGCCGACCGGCGCGCTGGACGTCAAGACGGGCATCGTCGTGCTGGAGGCGATCGAGCGCGCCAACCGGGACCTCGGTACCACCACCGCCGTCATCACGCACAATGCGGTGATCGCCGACACCGCCGACCGGGTGATTCGACTTTCCGACGGACGGGTGGCCGAGACCCTGTGCAACGAGCGCACGATCCCGGCGCGGGAGTTGGCATGGTGAAGCTCCGGTGAGCGCCCTCGACCGCAAGCTGTTCCGCGATCTCCTGCACATGCGCGGGCAGGTGCTCGCGATCTGCCTCGTCATGGCGTGCGGCGTGGCGACGTTCGTCATGTCGCTGAGCATGCTCGAGTCGCTCGTGCGCACGCTCGACACGTACTACGAGCGCTACCGCTTCGCCGAGGTCTTCACCCACGTGGAGCGCGCCCCCAACTCACTCCTCCGCCGCCTCGCCGAGATTCCCGGCGTCGGCCGCGTCCAGACGCGGATCGTCGAGAACGTGACGCTCGACATGCCGGGCCTCGAGGAGCCCGCAGTGGGACGACTCGTCTCGCTCCCGCGGCAGGCGAGCCTCGGGCTCAACGACGTGTACCTCCGCGCCGGGCGCCCGCCGGATCCGGCGGGCCGACGCGAGGTGATCGTCAGCGAGGCGTTCGCGCTGGCGCACGGCCTGGCTCTCAACGACACCGTCACCGCCGTGATGAACGGACGCCGCGAGCGTCTGCGCGTCGTGGGCTTCGGGATGTCCCCGGAGTTCATCTACCAGATCCGGCCCGGCGAGCTGGTCCCGGACGATCTCCGCTACGGCGTGTTCTGGTTGAGCGAGATCGAACTGGCCGCCGCCTTCGACATGGAAGGCGCGTTCAACGACGTGACGCTCACCCTGATGCCGGGGGCGTCGGAGCCCGAGGTGATCGCGCGGCTCGACGCGATCCTGCGCACGTACGGCAGCCTCGGCGCGTACGGGCGCGCCGACCACGCCTCCCACCAGTTCGTGTCCAACGAGATCGAGGAGCTGCGCGGGATGGCGAAGATCATGCCCGCGATCTTCCTCGCCGTCGCCGCGTTCCTGCTCAACGTCGTGCTGTCGCGCCTGATCAGCACGCAGCGCGAGCAGATCGCCGCGTTGAAGGCGCTCGGATACGGGCGGGGCGAGATCGCAGTGCACTACCTGAAGCTCGTGGGGATCATCGTCTTCGTCGGCGTGGTGCTGGGAGCGGCGGCCGGCGCGTGGATGGGCGCCGGGCTCACGCGTCTGTACTCCCAGTTCTTCCACTTCCCGATCTTCGAGTACCACCTGCGCCCCGCGGTGATCGCCCTCGCGTTCATCGTGAGTGGAATCGCCGCCCTCCTCGGCACGCTCGGCGCGGTGCGCCGCGCCGCGGCGCTTCCGCCGGCGGAAGCCATGCGGCCGCAGCCCCCGGCCGAGTACCGCCCGACGATCATCGAGCGCGCCGGGCTCGAACGTCTGCTCTCGCCGGCGGCGCGGATGATCCTGCGGCAGCTCGAACGGCGGCCCCTCAAGGCGGCGCTGTCGTGCCTCGGCATCTCCCTCGCCACGTCGATCCTCGTGCTCGGCTACTACATGGAGGACGCGATCGACTACGCGCTCGCGTTCGACTTCGAGCTGGTGCAGAAGCAGGACGTCAACGTGACCTTCATCCGGACCCAGTCGCCCCGCGCGCTCGCCGAGGTGCGGCACCTTCCGGGCGTGCACGGGGTCGAGCCCTTCCGCGCCCTGCCCGCCCGCCTCCGCTCCGCCCACCGCTCGCGCCGGGTGGGGATCATGGGCCTCCGGCCGGACGCCCGCCTCTTCCGGCCCATCGACGCCGACGAGCAGCCCGTCCCCCTGCCGCCGGGCGGTATCGTCATGTCCGAGAAGCTCGCCGATCTGCTGGCCGTCGGCGTCGGCGATCCCATCGCGATCGAGATCCTCGAGGAGTCGCGCCCGGTGCGCCAGAGCGTCGTCGCCGGCGTGGTCACCGATTTTTCCGGCACGGCCGCCTACATGCACCTCGACGCGGCGAACCGCATGATGCGTCACGAGAGCGCGCTCTCGGGGGCGTTCCTGACCGTCGACCCGGACCGGCTCGACGAGCTGCACCACACGCTCAAGGGGCTGCCCGGTGTCGCCGGGGTGACCGTCAAGTCGGTCGCGCTGGAGAGCTTTCGCGCTACGATCGCCGAGAACATCATGCTCATGCGCGCGTTCAACATCGGCTTCGCCGTGATCATCGCCTTCGGGGTGGTGTACAACACGGCGCGGATCTCGCTGTCGGAGCGGAGCCGCGAGCTGGCGACGCTCCGCGTGATCGGGTTCACCCGCGCGGAGATCTCGTTCATCCAGCTCGGTGAGCTGGCGGTGCTGAACGCGATCGCCATCCCCGGCGGGCTTCTGCTCGGCTACGCCCTCGCGGCGCTGACCTCGTTCGCCTTCGACACCGAGCTGTTCCGGATCCCCCTCGTGGTCAGCCGCGGAACCTACGCCTTCGCGGCGACGGTGATCATGATCGCGGCCCTCTGTTCGGGGCTGGTCGTGCGGCGGATGCTCGATCGGCTGGACCTCGTCGCGGTCCTCAAGACACGGGAGTAGAGTGGACGCCATGCGCGTGAGCTTGCGCCGAATCATCCTCGTCATCGTCTGCCTGCTGGTCCTCGCCGCGCTGGTGGTGGCGTTCCTGCCCGAGCCGATTCCGATCGATTTGCTGGACGTGACGCGCGGGCCGCTGAGCGTGACCGTCGACGAGGAGGGCGTGACGCGGATCCGCGAGCGCTACGTCGTCTCGGCCCCGCTGGCGGGCCGGCTGCGACGCATCGACCTCGACCCGGGCGATTCGGTGGAGGCGGTGACCACCGCGGTGGCGATCATCGAGCCGACCGATCCCCAGCTCCTCGACGCCCGCGCCCGCGCCGAGGCCGAGGCGCGCGTCCTCGCCTCGGAGGCGGCGGTGAGCCAGTCGGAGGCGAAGCTCGGCGAGGCGCGATCATCCTTCGACTTCGCCGAGAACGACCTCGCCAAGATCCGCGACGCGTTCGAGCGAGGCGCCTCCAGCCCGCGCGAGCTGGACGAGAAGGCCGTGCTCCGTCGCAACGCGATGGAGTCCTACCGCGCCGCGCAGTTCGCGGCCGACATCGCACGCTACGAACTCGAGCTCGCGCGGAGCGCGTTGCTGCACACGACCCCGCGCACCGACCCCGACGCCCCCGTGGGCGAGTCGGCGGTGCGGTTCCCGATCCTCGCCCCCATCTCCGGCCGGGTGCTGCGCGTGTTCCAGGAGAGCGTGGCGGTCGTCGCCCCCGGCACCCCCCTGCTGGAGATCGGCGATCCCGCGGACCTCGAGCTCGTCATCGACGTGCTCTCGACCGACGCGGTACGCATCCTCCCCGGCGCGGAGGTGATCATCGAGCATTGGGGCGGGGACGAGCCGCTGGCGGGCCGTGTCCGCCTCGTCGAACCCTCGGCGTTCACGAAGATCTCCGCCCTCGGCGTCGAGGAACAACGCGTGAACGTCATCGCGGACTTCGTCACGCCGATCGCGGAGCGCCCGACGCTCGGCGACGGCTATCGCGTCGAGGGGCGCATCGTGACATGGGACGCCGAGGACGTCGTGCGCGTGCCGACGGCGGCGCTGTTCCGCGAGGACGGCGCGTGGGCGGTCTACGTCGTCGAGGCGGGCCGCGCCACGCTCCGCACGATCGAGGTCGGAAAGCACAACGGTCTCATCGCCGAGGTCCGCGAAGGACTCGCCGCCGACGAGCAGGTCATCGCCCACCCGAGCGATCGCGTGACCGACGGCATCAAGGTGATCGAGCGGGAGTGACTGCCCGTGGCTCAGCGCTTCGGTAGCTGGAGGTTGACGCCCTCGTGCGACACGTGCTGGCGGGCGCGGGCGAAGGATTCGTCGTCCATCAGCTCCATGTGCCCGTCGAAGAAGACCGCGTGCACGCCCTTACCGCGCAGCACGGAGGTGCGGTCGTAGATGAGGATCTCCTTGTCGGGGTACAACACCTGCGCAAGGAGTGCGCGTGGCTCGCGCCGACCCTGGAGCTTGACCGCCGGCGAGAGCCAGTAGTCGCCCCCACCGTCACCGACCCGGCCCAGCGGTGAGTCGAGCGGGGCATCGCCGGCGCCGTTGAGCAGGCCGGACTCGACGAGCGCGTCCAGCGACTCGGGAAGACGCCCTTCGTTTGCGGCGCCGTAACGGAAGATCGCCACCGACATCGCGCGGAGGCGATCGTTGGCGGCGAGCCGCGCCTTCTGATCCGCCTCGGTGAACGCGTAGCCCTTGTTGTGCTCGCGCACCTTGACGTGGTCGCGGATCAGGCCGTAGACACGCGAGGGCTGCCAGAGCGTCAGGGTGCCGTCGGCTTCGTGCTGGACTCCCCAGATGCCCGGGCTCCCGTCCGGTTCGGTGAACACGCCGGCGAGGCCGCCGGTGATCTCGATCTTCGACTCCCCGATGTCGCGGTAGCTCACGATGAGTTCGCGCGCGTTGAAGAGGTCGATGACGCGCATGCGATTCGGCCAGATCTCGAAGAACGATGCGGGACCAGGCGCGATGCGACCACCCTGCGAGCGGTTCATCACCCACACGCCCAGGAGCGTGGGCGGAGAGGCGTTCGACGGCGTGGTCGATGCCGGGGCGTCGGTCGTCGGGACCGGCGTACCCGGCGCCGACGCATCGCCGGTCGGCGCGGCCGCCGTCGGCGGCCCGGTGTCCGCTTTGCCGCCACCGGCCGGCTGGTCACCGCACGCAGCGAGGGTGACGACGACCAGGGCCGTCACGGTCAGACCCAGCGTGGTGCTCCCGAGGGCGCCCAGCCTTCCCAGTGTGTTTCGTTGACTCATCGCGGCTCTCGAACCTCCGTTCCCATGCAACGCGGACAGCATACCCGTATTGCCGCGCGACCCGCGATATGCTGCCCACGCTATGCACCACGCGCCATGGGTGATCCTCGCGTTCCTCACCGTCCTCGCGGCGGTCGGGGTGCTTCACGCCCGTCGCGTGCGCACGGCGGAGGACTTCACGCTCGCGGGACGCCGCCTGGGCCCCGGCGTGGTCATCGGGACGCTGGTGGCAACGTGGATCGGCACGGGCTCGATCTTCGGCAACGCCGAGTTCACGTTCGAGCACGGCGTCGCCGGCCTGTTCCTGCCGCTGTCGGGAGCGGCCGGCATCCTCGCCCTCGCGTTCCTCGCGCCACGCGTGCGCGCGATCCCCGCCGGCAGCGTGCCGGAGATCCTCGGTCAGCGCTTCGGGCGCGCCGCGCAGCTCATCGGCGCCGTCGCCCTGATCGGGGCGTACCTCGTGATCGTGTCGTACCAGTACCGAGCCGGCGCCGCGGTGGCGGCGCGGATCTTCCCGACGATCCCGCCCGGCGCATTGCTCGTGGGCTTCGCCGCGTTCATCGTGCTCTACACGGCGCTCGCGGGCATGCTCAGCGTGGCGTGGACGGATTTCGTGAACGGGATCCTGATGGCCATTGGGCTCATCGCCGCCCTCGTCTGGGCGCTGACGCACTGGGACCCGGCGACGACGCCCATTCCCGAGCCGCTGCGCGAACCGTCGGGCGGGCTCTCCCCCGGGAGTTGGATCGGCATCATGCTTCCGGCGTTCCTCCTGGTGCTCGGTGACGCGAACCTGCACCAGCGCTTCATGTCGGCCGACTCGGCGCGCACGGCGCGACGCGCGGCGATCGGCATGTTCGTGGGGGTCCTCGTGCTGGAGATCGTCGTCATCAGCCTCGCCCTGCTCTCGACGGTGATGCTCCCCGCGACCCCGGAGAACCCGGGTCACTGCATCCTCGATCTCGCCTACACCGGACTTCCCCCGGTCATCGGCATCCTCATCGTCGCCACCGTGACCGTCGTGATCCTGACCACCGCCGATTCGTATCTTCTCGGCGCCTCGACGTCCGTGGCGGTGGACCTCGGCCCCGGCCTGCGGTCGCCGAAGCAGCAGCGCATCATCGTGATCGCGCTGGGGATCGCGGCCCTCGGCCTCGCGTATACGAGCAATCGCTTCTTCGACGTCGCGCTCTACGCGTACACGCTCTACGGCGCGAGCCTCACCCCCGCCGTTCTCTGCGCCTTGCTCCTGCCGCGCGTGCCCGGGCGGGCGGTGGTCTCCGGCATGGCGGCGGGCCTCGGCACGGCGCTGATCTGGAAGGGCCTGCTCGAAGCGGATCTACTCCCCGGCGCGCTCGCGGGCATTGACGCCGTTCTCCCTGCCTTGCTCATGAACCTATTCTCCCTCGTGGTGGTGGGCGTTGTCACGACGGTGGCACGACGTTCCTGACGACCTCGGGGTGACTCCATGACCGACGCCATCTTCGAGATCCTGATCGACGGCGCCTGTCCGCTCTGTCAGCGCGAGGCCGCTGCCCTTCGCCGGCTCGATCGCGGGCGCGGCCGGGTGCGCATCGTCGATCTCACCGATGAGGATGTCGATCTCACCGCCTACGGGATCACCTTCGAGGAGGCGATGGGGCGCATTCACGGCCGGTGCGCCGATGGCCGCGTCGTCACCGGGGTGGAGGTCTTCCGGCGCGCCTACGGCGCCGTCGGGTTCGGCTGGATTCTCGCCCCCACTGCGTGGCCCGGCCTCCGCCCGATGTTCGACGCCCTGTACCGCTGGTTCGCGAGGAACCGGATGCGTCTGACCGGTCGCGGAGCGACATGCGAAACGACCTGCCGACCGCCCGCCCAGGGGCAATCGACGCCTTCCACCGGGGCGCGGGGCGAATAGCGCTTGACACACCGTGCCCCACCCCGCAGATTGGCATTGGTTGCGGTGCGCGCCGTGTGTCGGGGGGTCCTGACCATGGACACTCTGGAGAAGGTAGACATATGCGACGCTCGATCCGTACCGCCACATTGATCGGTGCCGCCCTGCTCACCGCGTCGATGCTCGCCGCATCGACGCTCGCCGCCGAGGACCCGCCCCCTCCCTACGAGGGTCACCGGCTCGTCCGCACCGAGATCCGCACCGCCGAGCAGCTCCGGACGATGATGGACATCAGCCCCGACTGCTGGTGCGAAACACCGCAGCGGGGCACGCTCGACTTCCGCGTGCCGCCGGACGCGATGGCGAAGCTGGAGCGTTCGGGGATCGAGCACCGGGTCCTCGTCGAGAACCTCCAGGCCACCGTGGACGCCGAGCGGTTACGGCTCCTCGCCCGCGACGCCGCCGAGGACGCGGCCGGACCCGGCGGCGGCAGTTGGTACGACGACTTCCGCAACCTCGCCGACATCGTGACGAGGCTCAACGATCTCGCCGCCGCGCATCCCGCGATCATGCAGATGATCGACATCGGCGACTCGCTCGAGGGACGGGACATCTGGGCCGCGCGGATCACCGGGCCGGGCACGGGCAAGCCCGCCGTGCTCTACAACTCGTGCCAGCACGCGCGGGAGTGGATCAGCCCGATGACGACGATGTACATCCTCGAGCATCTCGTCACGCAGTACGGCACGGATCCGCAGGTCACCGCCCTCGTCGACGCCGTCGAGTTCTTCGTGATCCCGATCGTGAACCCCGACGGCTACGAGTGGTCGTGGACCGACGAGCGCTTCTGGCGCAAGAACCGGCGTGACAACGGCGACGGCACCATGGGCGTCGACCTGAATCGCAACTGGGGCTACGAGTGGGGCGGCAACGGCGCCGAGCCGTTCCCCGGTGACCCCCTCTACCACGGGCCGGCTCCGTTCTCCGAGCCGGAGACGCAGGTCATGCGCGACTTCTACATCGCGCATCCGAACCTCGTGGCGTCGATCGACTTCCACAACTACGGACAGCTCGTACTGTGGCCGTGGGCGTACGGCGCCGATCCGGTGAACGACGGCGGTGTGCACGCCGCGATCGGTGACGACGTGGTCGACGCGATCTACGGCGTGAACGGGCTGCTCTACGAGCACGGCCCCATCGAGGACACGCTGTACCCGGCGAGCGGCGCGAGCGTGGACTGGACCTGGGGCGACCAGGGCGTCTTCTCCTACACCGTCGAGCTGCGCCCGCTGGGCTCCGTGCCCGGGTTCGCACCGCCGCCGGAGGAGATCCTGCCGACGGCGATGGAGAACCTCGCCGGCGCGCTCGCGCTCGCGGATGCCGCAACGACCGGCGTCCTCTTCGACTATCCGACGGGTATGCCCGACATCGTGCCGGCGGGGGTCTCGACGAGCTTCGAAGTCACCATGACGCCGGTGGCGGCCAGCCTGCTCGACCCATCGTCGGCGAGTCTCCGGTGGCGCCTGGTCGGCGACGACACATTCTCCGTCAGCCCCCTCACGGCGCTCGGCGGCAACCTCTACGAGGCGACCATGCCCGCGGTCGCATGCGGTCAGTCGATCGAGTTCTACTTCCGCATCAGCACGCTGATCGGAACGCCGTACACCGATCCGCCCACGGCGCCCGTCGATCTCTACGCGCGGGACGTCTTCGAGATCACGACCACGTTCGCGGACGATTTCGAGACGAACGTGGGCTGGACGCTCGAGCACATCGATCTCGACGACGGCCCGTGGGTGCGCGGCGTGCCGATCGGCGGCGGCGATCGGGGGGATCCCCCGACCGACTTCGACGGCTCCGGCACCTGCTACCTCACGGACAACGTGGACGGCAACTCCGACGTGGACGGCGGTCCCACCCGCGTGATCTCGCCCGTTCTCGATCTCTCGACACTGACGGACCCGCATCTCAGCTACGCGCGGTGGTTCACGAGCGACGACGTCGACGACGATCGACTCGACGTCGAGCTTTCCGACGACGGCGGCGCATCGTGGGAGCTGGTGGAGTCGGTACCGGGCAGCTCCGGCTGGGTCACGCGCACGGTGCGCATCGGCGACTACGTGACGCCGACCGCGACGGTGCAGGTCCGCTTCGGCGCCACGGACAACCCGAGCAACTCCGTCGCGGAGGCGGGTCTGGATGCCGTGCGCTTCTTCGACATCGGCTGTAGCGGCTCGATCGCCGGCGACGTCAACGGTGACGGCGTCGTCAACTTCGGCGACGTGCTCCAGGTCATCGGCGCCTGGGGACCGTGCGGCCCGCCCTGCCCCGAGGACCTCAGCGGCAACGGCATCGTGGGCTTCGAGGACATCCTGCTCGTGATCGGGAACTGGAGCGGGTGACGCTCACTCCCCGCCCGGGCTCCAGGTGAGCAAGGCGATGTCCTCGCGCGCGACTTGATCGACGCTTCCGTCGGCGAAGAGCACGAGGTACCCCGCGCGGTGGCGTGGATCCGGCGCGAACAGCTCCGGACCGCCGGCCGCAGGGCTTCCGATCGCGCACTCGAACATGAGCACGGTCGTAGCCGGGTCGGTGACGTCTTCATCGCGCAGGCCGTCGAGATCCTCGTTCATCGCGAACGCGCGACCGTCGTTCGGGGCGAACGTGGACGTGTAGAGTCGTTCGTCGATCACGATCTCGGCGTCGATGAGCACCTGGTCCCACGTCTCGACGGGCACGTAGCGGCCCTGGTTCTCCGCGGCGTAGATCGCGACGGTGGTCCCGAGGTCTCTGAGCCGCGACATGTCACTGACGCTCTTCGCCGCGATACGCGCCTGTCCGACCGCCGGCAGGAGCAGGCCGATCAGCCCGCCGATCACGCACCCCGCCAGCAGGCTCGTGGACGAGACGATGATCCCTGCCGTGGCGATGCCGCGTCCGCCGAGCCGACCGTCGCTGCCGCTGATCGACCGCTGGGCGACGATCGAGAGGATGAGCCCGACGATGCCGAGCAGACCGAACGTGACGAACCCGAGAACACCGCACACGAGACCGGTGATGGCGAGCCCCGAGGTGCGGGCGGGCGTGGATGGGGCGGCGTACTGCATCGGCTCATCTCCTGGTCAACGCGGCTCGCGGGGATGATACTCGGAAACCGCCGTCACGCGGAGCACCGCGGGCGCGAAACGAACGGCCCCGTCTCATCGAAGAGACGGGGCCGCGCAGGTCGTGCTTGCGTGCGTTGTCGTCGCTCAGGCCGCGGCGCTGGTGACGGAGTCCTCGTCGGTCTCCATCGTCCCGGTCGGCGACCCCGCGCTGACGGTGCCGGGCAGCGGTCCGCCCGTGCTCATCATCTCCGGGCACGCGTCCTCGTTGATCCACTTGCCGATCAGGAATGCGTCGACGATCCACCACACGAACAACGCGGGGAATCCGAGCAGGCCGATGAGGAACGGCGCCGTCAGCACGGACCCGATGCTCAGGCCGAGCATGCCGAAGGCGCTGCCCGTCCGGCCGCAGTAGAAGCGATGCGCTCCGAACCCGCCGAGGAAGAACCACAACAGGTAGGCGACGCCCGTGGACTTGTTCTCGTTCATCTCATGACTCCCTTCCCACGCCCGGCCGATATCGGACGATGCCGCCGCAGAGCCGGACGCTCGTGTACCGCTTCACGCGGCGCCTTACGTGAGCACCGCCCGCAGCGTCATCGTCCACCGGGGTCCGGGCCTCCACGGCCGACCGGGGACGGCGGCCGGGATCGTGCCCGGGCTTGACGGTTGCGCGATTCGACACGATCGGGGGATGTCGGGAACGACCGCGAATACGCGCCCACCCGGCAAGACGCTCCCCCCGTGACCGCCATCACCCATCCCGGAACGTGCCCTCCGTCAGCGAGCGCCTCAGCACGGCACGC
This sequence comes from Planctomycetota bacterium, assembly GCA_024226535.1. Classification (GTDB taxonomy): domain Bacteria; phylum Planctomycetota; class Phycisphaerae; order Phycisphaerales; family SM1A02; genus JAAELP01. The sequence goes on from JAAELP010000018.1 coordinate 31,622, forward strand.
ACACCGGCATGTGGTAGATCTGGATGCAGATCCCGCCGCCCGCGCAGCGGACGATGCGGAGCAGGATCGGCCGGCATGGAAGCGGCGGGCAGAGGCGCCCCTTGACCAGCGGCGGCGCGGGCGGGCAGACCGGACCGCAGTTGACCAGGATCGACACGCCCGAGTAGATGTACTCGCAGCGGTTGAACTGCTGGCCGCCGGGCTTGTTGTTCGGGGGCGCGACGTAATGCGCCTCGCCCGGCGTCACGTGCTTCATCGGACCCGGCTTGAACAACTCGCCGCCCGGCTCCTCCTGGAACAGACCCGGGACGAAGCCCAGGGACTGGAGCAGCGGCGGGTTCGGAAAGATGAACAGATCGTTGAAGGCCTGGTACGGCGGATCCACCTGGCGAACGTACGGGTTGAAGCTCGTCGGCTCGAAGCTGACGTTCAGTGGGGTCAGGCCCTCCAGCGGCCAGTCGAGCAGCCGCACCTGAACGCCCTCGGGCGGGATGAGCCCGACCGCCGCCTGCTGGAGCTCGTCGGATCGCGCGAACACGAACAGCGGGTTGATCGGCACCGACGCGCCGAAGGTGCCGGAGTTCGGGTTGATCGGGCTCGGGTTCGTCTGGAGATTGCCCTGGCCCGCGGGAACGTCCGAGAGCGTGACGTACATCTCCCACAGTTGATCGGGTTCGCCACCGGAAACGTCGATCGGGTCGGCGGATCGCAGGTTCAGGGCCACGATCTCGATGGGCACGACCTCCGGACCGATCGGGTCGAGGAACTGTGCCTTGCGCTCGACGACGGTGTCCGTGATGCCGGTGAACGGGTTGAGGGGCGGCGCAAGGAGTTCGACCTGGCCGCTCAGCGGCTCGCCGTAGAGGCTGACCTGCCCCGTGAACGGATCGGATCCCGGATAGAAGTAGTCGGCGGGCAGCGCCGGATGCTCGGGGGTACCGAACTCGAAGAACGTGATGTTGACGGTGTCGTCCGGGGTCGCCCACGCATCCAGCAGCGCCGGGCACGGACCGAAGTTGGCGATGACGAGCAGGATGTCGGCGAAGTCGATGTTGCAGTTCTGGTTGAGGTCCAACGGGTCGTGCGGCGGACACGGGGCGTACGGGCCGAAGTTCCCGATGATGTCGAAGATGTCCGCGAAGCTGACCGTACCGTCGCCGTTGGCGTCGCCCGGGCACGGCCCCAGGCCCACTCCGCGAGCGGGCGCGCTCTGCGGCGCCTCCGTCGAGGTCGGAAGCGAGGACGCCTCATCGACGGCGAAGGTGATCGGGTTCACGACGAGAATCGCGGCAGCAGCGAGGCAAGCGGCTCCGGCGATGGTCGAATGACGAAGTCGGAATGAACTGACGAACATCGTACTGCTCCTGTCTTCCGAGCGATCGCGCGCGCACCAATCCCCTGTGCGTCATGCCACGTTCGAACGGTCGCTCTGTGAACCACCCGGATGCACTGGCGCCCCCCTGCGCCCCCGCGGCCGATGCAGCGAGAGGCACGTTCCACCTTCGGGCTATCCCGCGCGCGGCGGAAGATGTCAAGCACCATCCTGCCGGTTTCCCACGGAGATTGAGGGGGGGGCCGTTTGCCGGGTCACCGATGCGGTACGCCGCACGCTCGCAAGTATGAACATCGCGCACCCCGGGGGGAAAGCACCCCGATCGTGCGCAGCAGCCCGCAGAAATCCGGAATCATGGATCGCCATTTCTTGAAAGCGCCGATGATTTCGCTAAGGTGCAGCCGCGCCGGTTGAGTCCCCCCTCACGAATCGGGAACCGATGCCCCCGTTGGCCGCTCCGACCGCTCATCGCGACCTGTCATGGCTCGTCGAGACCGGGCTCATCGTCGGCTTCCTCGCCGTCGCGGCCTGGTTCGTGTTCGGTTCGAAGCCCGTGGACATTCCGGGCACGCTGACCGCCGCGGTTTCCGAACGCGACCTCTCGACGGATCCGCTTCGCGTCGGCCGCATGCACGTCGGCGAGATCACGATCGGTTCGTTCACGCGACGGTGCGGCGAGTGCCACGACCTCTTCCCGTCCGGCGACGACGCGCCGCGAGAACGCACCGAGCACCAGCACGTCGTGCTCGATCACGGACTCAACGACCGGTGTTTCAACTGCCACGACCGCGAGAACCGTGACCGGCTCGCGCTGCGCGGTGGCGTGACGATCTCCTACGAGGAAGTTCCGCGTCTGTGCGCCAAGTGTCACGGCCCCACCTACCGCGACTGGCAACGCGGTATGCATGGCCGAACGACGGGAAGCTGGGATCCAGGCGCGCCGAACCACGCGCGTCTCGTGTGCTCCGACTGCCACTCCCCCCACGCCCCCGCCTACGCCCCCCTGCGACCCCTGCCCGGACCGCGGACGCTCCGCATGGGCGGCGGCGAACGCGAGGTTCACGGCGAGGCCGTGGAGCACGTGGATCCGCTGCGCAAGTGGCATGAGAAGCCGGTCGCGGCGCCCGTTCTCAGCGACCGTGAACTGACGATCGACGTGCTCGACGGCCAGGAGACGGAGCGCTGACGTGACGGACGAGACCGCCCGCCAACCCGGCGCTCCGAGCGATCCCGGTTCCGACGAGCCGCGGGCCCCGCTGACCCGGCGGAGCTTTCTTCGCCGCGGGGCGGCGGCCACCGCGGGCCTGACGGCCGCGGTCGCCTCCCTGAAGCCCCTGCTCGACCCCGAACTGGATGCCGGGGACCTCGGCTCGGTCGAGAAGTTCCTCCAGAAGCACTACAAGGAAATGACGCCGGAGGAGATGGAGCGGGCGCTGACGCGGATCCGCGAAAGCGTGGAGGAACGCTACGGTCTGCGCCCCGAGATCCGCGACGTCAAGCCCCGCGCCGGCGTGGAGTTCGTCTACGCACTCAACCTGAGTCGCTGCATCGGCTGCCGGCGCTGCGTGCACGCGTGCGTGAAGGAGAACAACCTCAGCCGCGATCCCCAGATCCAGTACATCCGCGTGCTCGAGATCCCCAAGGGCTCGATCGACGTGGAACGCTCCGAGCATCACTACGAACGGCCAACGGTTCCGAGCCCCGATCACTTCTACATGCCGGTGCAGTGCCACCAGTGCGCCAAGCCGCCGTGCGTGAAGGTGTGTCCCGTCGAGGCCACGTGGCAGGAGCCGGACGGGATCACGGTCGTCGACTACGACTGGTGCATCGGGTGCCGTTACTGCCAGGCGGCGTGCCCGTACTGGGCGCGGCGGTTCAACTTCACGCATCCCCGCCTCGCCACGAGCGACGAGCTGGCCAGCGACGCCGACCTGGAGCGCAAGCGCCTCAACCCGGAGATGAGCTACCTCTCCAACCGGCCCCGGCCCAAGGGCGTCATGGAGAAGTGCACGTTCTGCCTCCACCGCACCCGCAACGGCCGGCTTCCCGCGTGCCTCGAGGTCTGCCCGGTGGGCGCGCGCAAGTTCGGCAACGTGCTCGATCAAGACAGCGAGGTCGCGCAGATCCTCCGCAAGAAGCGGATCTACGTGCTCAAGGAGGAAGCAGGCACCCTGCCTCGGTTCTTCTACTACTTCGACGAGCGATCGCCGCGGTCCGGATCCTCCGAACCGGAGGACGGCCCGACGCTCGAGGAGGCGGTGCGAGGATGAAGGAGTACGTCCGCTTCGTGTGGCGGTGCTTCCGCATCAGCTTCGTCGGGGATTGGCGGTACTACGCCTGGATGCTCCTGCTGACGACGCTCGTGCTGTTCGGCATCAACGCGTACTGCAAGCAGCTGGTGTACGGGCTCGCCACCACGGGGATGACCGACCAGGTCTCCTGGGGCATGTACATCGCCAACTTCACGTTCCTCGTCGGCATGGCCGCCGCGGCCGTGATGCTCGTGATCCCGGTCTATGTCTACCGCAATCGCGACCTGCACGACCTCGTGATCTTCGGCGAGCTGCTCGCCGTCGCCTCGATCATCATGTGCCTGCTGTTCGTGACGGTCGATCTCGGCCGGCCGGACCGGGCCACGCACCTGTTCCGGCGCTTCAACTTCCCGTTCTCGATGCTGACCTGGGACGTCATCGTCCTCAACGGCTACCTGCTGCTTAACCTGCACATCACCGGGTACCTCATCTACTGCAAGTACCGGAACCGCGAGCCGCGCAAGGCGTTGTTCGTCGTCCCGTTCGTCTTCGTCGCCATCGTGTGGGCGATCAGCATCCACACGGTGACGGCCTTCCTCTACGTCGGGCTGGGAGCGAGGCCGTTCTGGAACTCGGCGATCATCGCCCCTCGCTTCCTCGCCTCGGCCTTCTCGGCGGGCCCGGCGTTCATCATCGTGACGCTCCAGGTGATCCGGCGCTTCACGGCGTACGACGTCACCGACAAGGCCCTCCAGACGCTGCGGCAGATCGTCCTCGTCGCGCTCACGATCAACATGTTCCTGCTCGTGAGCGAGCTGTTCACCGAGTTCTACGCGGGGACGGCGCACATCACGTCCATCCGCTACCTCTACTTCGGTCTCGAGGGTCATCACGCCCTCGTACCGTGGATCTGGACGTCGATCCTCCTCAACTTCGCCGCCCTGACGATCCTCTACCTGCCGATGGCCCGGAGCCTGCGCTACCTCAACATCGCGTGCGTGCTCCTGTTCGTCGGGATCTGGATCGAGAAGGGCATGGGGCTCATCATTCCCGCGTTCATCCCCAGCCCGCTGGGCGAAATCGTCGAGTACACCCCGACCCTCAACGAGATCCTCGTCTGCCTGGGGATCTGGGCCTTCGGCCTCCTGCTTTACACCGTCCTCGTTCGCATCACCGTACCGGTCCTCTCCGGTCGTCTCTCGTCCGCCCGCGGATTCGAGGCAGCCACGAGCGGCGTCGCCGCGCCGTAGCGGACCGGGCCAGTCCTGGAGCATGGTCATCATGAACCGCAAGGGATACATCGTTGGACTCTTTGCCGGCGCGGGCGTGCTCACCGCCACGCTCGCCATCGCCTCGCCGTCTCGGACCACGGGGACGATCGCCGGCTCCGTCACCAAGCTCGTCGTGAGCGGTCCGTTCGGCCTGCCGAAGATGAGCAAGCAGAGCCGTGAGTGTGTCGACTGCCACAAGAAGGAGAGCCACGGGCTCTACCAGCAATGGGGCGACTCGAAGCACTACCGCGCCAACGTGGGGTGCTACGAGTGTCACGCCGCGGACCGGTCCGATCCGGACGCGATGCAGCACTACGACGCGACGATCGCGACGATCGTGAGCCCGAAGGACTGCGGCCGGTGCCACTCGCACGAGGTCGAGGAGTTCCTCGGATCCCACCACTCCAAGGCCGCCCGGATCCTCGGCTCGCTCGACAACGTGCTCGCCGAGGTCGTCGAGGGCAACAACGCCTTCGTGACCGACGGCTTCCCGCACGGCAACTCCGCAGCCGCGGTCAACGGCTGCTGGCAGTGCCACGGCTCGCAGGTGAAGGTCCTCGCCGGAGGCAAGCTGGATGCCGCCACGTGGCCGAACACGGGCATCGGCCGCATCAACCCCGACGGGTCGGAGGGCTCCTGCACCGCCTGCCACGCGCGGCACGCGTTCTCCGCGGCGCAGGCGCGTCACCCCGACACTTGCGGGAAGTGCCACATGGGCCCCGATCACCCGCAGAAGGAGGTCTACGAGGAGTCCAAGCACGGTATCTCGTTCTTCTCGAACATCGACAAGATGAACCTCGATCGCCCGAAGTGGATCGTCGGCGAGGACTACCACGCGGCGCCCACCTGCGCGACGTGCCACATGTCGGCGACGAAGAACCAGCCGGTCACGCACGACATCGGCATGCGCATCAGTTGGAACAACCGGCCGCCGGTCTCCGTCCGGCCGGAGGTCTCCGACGCGAAGCTCGGCCTGCCCGGCGCGGACGTCCCCTGGCAGACCCGACGCCACAACATGCAGGACGTGTGCACGGCGTGCCACAACAAGAACTGGGTCACGAACTTCTACATCCAGTACGACGGGCTCGTCGAGCTGTACAACGAGAAGTTCGCGAAGCCGGGCGCCGAGCTGTACAAGCTCGCGAAACCGGCCAAGGAGCTTCCCAGCGTCAACTTCACGCACGAGGTCGACTGGTCGTGGTGGGAGCTCTGGCATCACGAGGGACGTCGGGCCCGGCACGGCGCCTCGATGATGGGGCCGGACTACACGCACTGGCACGGCACGTACGAGGTCGCCAAGACCTTCTACACGCACTACGTCCCCGCCATCCGTCACCTGGTCAAGGAGGCCCACGAGTCCGGCGACCCCGAACGCAGCGCCGCCGCCGACGCCCTGGCGGCGAAGCTCGACGAGGTCCTGAACTCCAACGACCACAAGTGGGTCCTCGGCAAGATGGACCCGGAGGAGGCGGCCCGCCGCAAGGCAGCTTCCGACGCGTTCAAGGCGCGGTACAAGAAATGACCACCTACACCCCCACGGAAGACTCGACGACGATCGCGACCGTCGGCGCCTTCGCCCGGATCGACGCGGCGACGGCCGCCGACGTCGCCCGCCGGCTGGAGGAAATCCCGGGCGTGGAGACGTTCCCGCTCGACGAGCCCGGCAAGCTCGGGCTCGTGATCGAGGCCGAAGACCTGGATCGCGCCCACGCGATCGTGACCCGGGACGTCCGGCACGCGCCGGGAGTGCTCGGGGTCTGGCCGCTCTACGCGCACTTCGACGACGGCGACGAACCGGATGACGAGGCGCCCGCCTCAACCGGGTGCACCCCGGAAGGATCTGACCATGCACTCAACACGACGTGAATTCATCAAGGCATCGGCCGCGGCGGCGGTGACGACCACGGTCGCTCCGTCGATCGCGCTCGCCGTGCGCCAGGACTCCCAACTGCGGTGGTACAAGTCGGTCTGTCGCTTCTGCGGGACCGGCTGCGGTGTCCAGATCGGCACCAAGGCCGACCGCCTCGTCGCCGTGCGCGGGGATCCGCTGCACCCGGCCACGAAGGGCCTGTGCTGCGCCAAGGCGTTGTTCCTGCCGAAGATCGTCCACTCCGACGATCGCCTCACCACGCCGCAGATCCGGCGCAACGGGCGGCTCGTCGACGCGAGTTGGGACGAGGCGATGGACCTCGTCGCCGACCGCTTCGCCGAGATGATCCAGCGGCACGGACCGGACAGCGTCGCGTACTACGGATCCGGCCAGGCCCTGAGCGAGGAGAGCTACCTCGCCAACCGCCTGTTCAAGGGCGGCATCGGCACCAACAACGTGGAAGGCAACCCACGACTCTGCATGGCCAGCGCGGTGGGCGGATACGTCACCACGTTCGGCAAGGACGAGCCGATGGGCTGCTACGACGACATCGAGCACGCCCGCGTGCTCTTCCTCGTGGGATCGAATACCGCCGAGTGCCACCCCGTGATCTTCGACCGGATCCTCGAGAACCGGCAGCGGCGGCGGGACGTGCTGGTCATCGTGCTCGATCCGCGTCGCAGCCCGACGGTCTCGGTGGCAGACGTGCACCTGGACCCGGTTCCCGGCTACGACCTGTGCGTGATGCACGCGATGGCGCACTGCATCGTGCGCGACGGCAAGCACGACCAGGCGTTCATCGACAAGAACGTACAGTTCAAGGTCATGCGTGACGGGAAGCCGGCCAAGGTGAGCTTCGAGGAGTACCGGACGTTCCTCGACGACTTCACGCCCGAGCGCGCCGAGCAGATCTCCGGCGTGCCCGCCCAGAAGATCGAGGAGGCGGCCAAGCTCTTCGCCGTCGGCCCGACGACGAGCTTCTGGACGATGGGGCTCAACCAGCGCGTCGCCGGCGTGTGGGCGAACAACCTCGTTCACAACCTCCACCTGATCACGGGCCAGATCGGCAAGCCCGGCGCGACGCCGTTCTCGCTCACGGGACAGCCCAACGCCTGCGGAGGTGTGCGCGACACCGGCACGCTCTGCCACATCCTCCCCTACGGCCGCTCCGTGAAGAACGCGAAGCACCGGGCCGAGATGGAGGACCTGTGGGGCGCGAAGCGGGGAACGATCCCGCCGAAGCCCGGCCTCCACACGGTGGAGATGTTCAACGCCCTGGGGCGCGACGAGATCAAGGCGATGCTCGTGCTGACCACGAACCCGGGTCAGTCGATGCCGAACCTCACGCCCCACCGCGAGGCGATGGGCAAGGAGCGTCCGAACAAGCCGTTCATGTGCGTCATCGACGCGTACCCCACCCGCACGACCGAGCTGGCCGACGTCGTCCTTCCCGCCGCCATGTGGTCGGAGAAGCGCGGCGTGTTCGGCATGTCCGAGCGACGCTACCAGTACCAGCCCGCCGTGAAGTCGGCACCGGGATCGGCGAAGCCCGATCTCGACATCCTGCTCGATCTCGCGGCGCGGCTGGAGCGACGCGGCGCGGTGCCGCGCGGGTACATCACCGGGAAGATCGGAGACGTCGACGACGTCTGGAACGAGATGCGCGAAGCGTCGCGCGGAACCGCCTACGACTTCACGGGCATGACGCGCGACCGGCTCCGGCGTGAGCGTGGCATCCAGTGGCCGGCCCCGACCGAGGATCACCCCGGCACCGCGCGCCGGTTCGTCAAGGGCGAGGATCCTCTGCTGGACGACGGCCCCTACGCCGACGCCAGCCTCGCCCCCGGCGACGTCAAGTTCTACGGCGCCCCGGACCACCGGGCGGTCGTGTGGCTGCGCCCGGCGAAGGGACCGGCGGAGCCGACCGACGACGAGTACCCGTACATCCTGTCCACCGGCCGCGTCCTCGAGCACTGGCACTCGGGCACGATGACGATGAAGGCCCCGGAGCTTCGTCGCGCCTACCCCGACTGCTTCGTCGAGGTCAATCCGACCGATGCCCGCGACCTGGGTGTTCGCAGCGGCGACAAGGTTCGCATCACGTCGCGTCGCGGCGAGGCGGTCATCCGCGCCCGGGTCGTGGACATGCCGCGACCGGGGATGGTGTTCGTCCCGTGGCACTGGGCCGACGAGGCGTCGCTCATCAACCGCGTGACGACCGACGCGCACGACCCCGGTTCGAAGCAGCCGGAGTTCAAGATCTGTGCCGTGAAGCTCGCCCGGGCCTGAAGGAGCGGAACCATGCGAGTCCCCCCCTGGTTGACCATTCCCACCCTCGCAACCGTCGTGCTCGCCGTTCACGTGGCGGCGGGCACGATGCAGTCCGGCGGAAACGCCATGCCGCCGACGACGGATCCGGAAGTGCTCGCCATGCGCCTGGAGTTCACGGGGCCCAACGACGCGTTCGCCGCGAACGCGTTTCCGCCCACGATGCCGGAGTCGGAGTGGCACGCCGAGGCCTGGATGACCAACACCTGCCTCCGCTGCCACGAGACGGGCGTCGAGAGCGCCCCGATCGTCAAGCACTACGGGCTGCCGGAGATCTTCCTCGTCGCCAAGTGCCGGTCGTGCCACGTCGTCGAGCCGGGCCTCATGCCCACCGGCGAGCGGGACAACACGATCGACGACCGCTTCGCGTCCAACGCGTTCCCGCCGATGATGCCGAACTCCACCTCGCACGTGAACGCGTGGACGACACCGCACTGCATGCTCTGTCACGAGGACGGCGTGAAGGGCGCCCCGATCGTGAAGCACGAGGGGCTTCCGGGCATCTACATCGACTCGAAGTGCCGGTCGTGCCACGTCCAGATCCGCGGCCACCAGAACGACCCGTGGGGCGCGCCGTGAGCGGGTGCGCCAGAGCACGGCGGTGATCTCGCGACGCGGCGCGCTCGCGATCGTGGGGGGCGCCGCGGCCGGGGGCGCCGCGGCGGCCTGGCACCGGCGATCGACGACCGCGGCCACGCCCTCGGCCCTGCGCCCACCAGGCGCCGCCGGGGAGCGAGCGTTCCTCGCCGCGTGCATCCGCTGCGGGCTGTGCGTCGAGGCGTGCCCGTTCGACACCCTGCATCTCGCCGACGTCGACGCCGGCATCGCCGCGGGCGCTCCCGTGGTCGACGCGCGGCAGACCCCCTGCTTCCTCTGCCAGGGCCACGACGAACCGCAGTGCATCCGAGTCTGCCCGACCGAGGCCCTGCGCCCCGTGGAGGATCTGACCTCCATCCGCATGGGCATCGCGCGCGTCGACCCGGACCGCTGCCTGGTGTTCAACCAAACCGTCTGCCGCTCGTGCTGGCATGCGTGCCCGTTTCCGAACGACGCGATCCGGCTCGACGAACGGCTCCGGCCGGTCGTGGAGGCGTCGTGCGTCGGCTGCGGTCTGTGCGAGCACGCCTGTCCAACCGAGCCGTCGTCGATCGTCGTGGAGCCCGCCGGCGACGCCGAGGTCGCGACATGACCCGGCCCCGCCGACGACGCCTGCACGCGTGGACCGTGGGCCGCCGCGTCACGGCGCTGGCGTTCGTCGCCCTCCTCGCCCTTGCTGCCGGCGGCGGCCCGGCCTGGCTGACCGGATCGGCGGCGGCGACGCGGGCCTTCGACCTCGTGCCCTTCGTCGATCCGCTGGCGGGAATCGAGTCGATGCTCGCGACGCGCGCCGTGACGGGAACGACGGTGCTCGGCGTCGCGTTGCTCCTGCTCGCCGCCGTGATCCTCGGTCCCGTGTTCTGCGGATGGATCTGCCCCCTGGGCTTGCTCATGGACCTGAACCAGGCCGTGCGTGACCGGGTGCTGCGCCGTCTCCGAAAGCGGCGACCGCCGGCGCCGAACCCACCGCCGTCCCCGGCTCTTCGCTCAGCCGTGCTCGCCGCCGTGATCGTGTTCGCGTTGCTCGCGGCCGCGCCGATCTTCCAGGCGTTGTCGCCGATCAACCTGCTCGTACGCGGGCTCCTGTTCGGATCGGCGACGGGGCTGATCGTGCTGGCCGTCCTGCTCGTGGTGGAGTGGTTCCGGCCCCGGATCTGGTGTCGCGTCGCCTGTCCGCTCGGCGCGCTCTATGGTCTGGTCGGGCGCTTCGGCGTCTTCCGCGTGCGGATCAACCGAGCTCACGTCGCACGCTCGCCCTGCCGGCAGTGCACGCGCGACTGCCCGATGGGCATCCGCGTTCTCGAGGAGTACGTCGAAGGCGATCGCACGTGGATCGATCACTCCGCGTGCATCCGGTGCGGCGCCTGCTCCGACGTGTGTCCGCGCGACGTGTTGAGTCTGGGCTTCCGACGGCGGCGCACCGGGCCGGACGCGCATCCCGACTCCGAGGATCCAGGGCTCGAGATCACGGTCGGGGGCCGGGCGTGCGAGCGGATCGCCGGCTGATCGAGGACGAGCATCGATGGCGAAGAAACTCACCGAGGAAGACGGCCGACGCGCCCTTCGCGAGCACCTCGTGGACCGGGCGCAACGCGCGCGGGTGAAGTACGGCCTGTACATGGACCATGACGTCATGCGGCGCCTGCTCGAGGACCGGGAGTTCGTGCGCTACCCGACGGAGCTCGTCTTCGACGCGGCCGCGCTTGACCCCGGCGAGTTCGCCCACGCCGAGCCGATCGGGGCCACGCCCGCCGACGGCTTCCGCCTCGTGGTCCATCCCTGGTTCGAGACGCAGCTCGAGAACCTGCCGTTGCTCGTCGCCTACCACATCATCGACATCAACTACGGGGACATCGCCACCGCCGCCGAGGCGGAGCTGTTCGGTGCCACCCTGCTCGGGCTCGAGGTCGAGGCGTACTACGAAGCGTTGTGCGAGCTCACCGACAGCATCCCCCCCGATCCCGGGAGCGCGTGATGTACGGACGCCAGACCCGATCCGCGATCGCGATCATCAGCCAGCTCGCCACCGCGTGGGACGAGCCGGGCACCGTGCCGGCGGCCGACATCGCCGCGGAGCGCGGCCTCGCGCCGCCGTCTCCAAGCTCCTCTCCCAGCTCGCGGCCGCGGGGCTCGTGACCGGGCAGGCCGGACGTGGTGGCGGATTTCGCCTTGCGCGCCCGCCCGGTGAGATCACGCTGCGCAACGTGTTCGATCTCTTCGAGCGCACGGCCGAACGAACGATGTTCTGCCCCTTCGGAGACGGCCTCTGCGGCAGCGACGACCCCTGCCCGCTGCATGACCGGCTGATCGCCGTGCACGCGGCGATGGACGAGATGCTCGAGACGACCACGTTCGAGGCATTCCGCGCCCGGGGCGCGTGAGTCGCGCCGCCACGCGCGCAGGTGGTATCATCCTCGTCCGTGATTCTGAGTTGGCTGATTCTGCTCGTCTTCCTTCTCGCGATCGTCGCCGGGCTCATCATGGTCTGGCTCGGTTGGCGCGGACGCCCGTCCCTGGCCGAACCGACGTGCGCCGGGTGCGGCTACGACCTGCGCGGCGTCGCGGTGAATGCGACCCCCGCGTGTCCCGAGTGCGGGGCGGACCTGGGCGGGCGGCATGCCGTCTCCTTCGGTCGGCACGCTCGACAGCCGAAGCTGATGCTGCTCGGCGTCACCGTCGCGTTGCTGCCGGTCGTGATCGCGACGGCGCTGACCTTCTGGGCGATGCACTTCAGGTCCCGGGGACCGATGAACGTCGCACGCCGGTCGAACGCGGCCCTCATCACCGACTTCGCCGCCGACGTCGACAACGCCTGGGTGTCGCCGGAGCTGGCACGACGCTACGGTGCCGGGAACATGACGCCCACGGAGCTTGCCGCTCTGATCGACGCCCTCGTCGCCGGCCTCAACGCTCGACCGGCCGACACCGACGCGTCGCTGGCGTGGTCGGGCGACCTCGTCGGGCTGATCCTCCTGGACAGTGGGGTCAGCGATGATCAGAAGCACCGGATCTACGAGGCGTACTACCGGCACCCGCTGCGGGTGAACATGCGCAGACAGGTCCGCCATGGCGCCGAGGCCGACTTCGAGCTGGAGGCCGGTGCGTCCTGGCAGCTACCGAGCATGAAGCAGATCTACACGCTGCGTCGCCTCACCATCGACGGCGACGAACAGGAGTTGCACGCCTCGGGACGTCGGGGCACACGCGGCGACCTCACCGCGTACAGCCCCTTCGACGTCAACGGCGTGATTCCCGTCGATATGGCGCCGGGCCCCCACACGCTCACCTTCGACGTCGAGGTCGGGCTGCTCCGCAACGCCGACAGCGAGATGGTCTCCGTCGGCGGCCGCCGCACGAGCGCGGCGGCCTGGCCGGAGGCCGTTCTCCGGTGGACGCGCACGGCCACCGTCGACATCGAGGTGCTGGCGGAAGGCCAGTCGCCGGTGGCTCTGTTCCGCGACGATACGCTCATCGCGAAGATGCGGCAGAGCATCGTGCCGAAGTCGATCGTCGTCGAGCCCCGGGGCGAGCACCTGCGGATGACGCTCGATCTCGCGTACAGCCGCCCCCTGCCCGCGCCGGTGTGCTTCGCGGTGTTCGCCGTGTGCGACGGCCGCGAGCACCGCCTCGGCGACTTCACCGTCAGCGAGAGCGTCACCAGTGGATCGAGCATGACCCGGACGCTGCGCGAACCCTTGCCCGAGTCGGTGCGGGAGGCGACCGTCGTGCTGCGTCCCGCGCCGCGCGAGGCCGAGCACCTGCCAGGCTTCGAGCGTATCTGGGACGGCACGCTGGAGTACGAGAGGGTCCCGGTACGGCGCCTCGATCTCGAAACGCCGTGACACGCGCCGGGAGCGGCGGGGGAAACGGGAATCCCGCCCCGCTCTCCCGGTCGCGGGTGACGTGCCCACCGTCGGTACAATGCGCCGGCACCCGTACTCGAACGACACGAACGGATGGGCACCATGGCATTCAAGATCCGGCGGATGGACTACTTCTACGCGACGGTCACCGACGAGCCCGGCGAGGCCTACGAACTCCTTACGCGGCTCGCCGAGATGGGCATCAGCCTCGCCGCGTTCACTGCCGTCCCGTTCGGCCCGACCCACACGCAGCTCACGCTCTTCCCGGAGAACGTCGACAGGATGCGCGACGCCGCGAAGAACGCGGGCCTCGCGATCGACGGGCCGCACCCGGCAATCCTCGTCCAGGGTGATGACGAGTTGGGCGCGCTGGCGTCCGTGCACGCGCGGCTCGCCCAGGCGGGGGTCAACGTGTTCGCATCCAACGGCGTCACGGACGGCAAGGGCAGCTACGGGTACGTGCTGTACATCCGTCCCGAGAAGATCGACCACGCGCTCGCGGCGCTGGACATCTGACGCCGGGGCCCCGCGGCATCCTCTTTTCCTTTGGTCATCGCTCGACGGCGTCGTACAATCGCGCCGGACAGTGCGGGAGCGCCACGGCTCGGTGCGTGTCCGCTGGAGCAGGCCATGCGATGCCCTCTCGGATGCGCAGTGCTGTTGCTGACCGGTCTCGCGGGGCGGTCCCCGGCCGCGAACCACGTGCTGATCGAGTTGCTCCCCCGCCCCGGTGCCGATCGGGTATCCCCCAATGAGCTCAACGACGACGGGCTGGTCGTCGGCCAGTCCGAGCACCAGCCCGTCGTGTGGCGTGATGGACTCGTGACGGTGCTGCCGTTCGAGGGCGTGAGCGCGGGCGTCGGCGCCGTCAACGAACAAGGACACCTGGCCGGCAACATCGCGCAGAAGGCCGTGATGTGGAGGGGGGAGCCGAACTGGGTCTCGACGGAGCTGGGCGGCTTCAGCGCGGGAGGCACGTCCGGCGGCAGCGCGATCAACGTTCATGACGTCGTGGTCGGATCGGCGAGCGGAGCCGGCTACGTCAATTGGGCGTTCATATGGGATGAGCACAGCGGACTGATCCCGCTGCCCGGACTCGACGAGGCGTCCCACTTCCTTGCCTCCGCCACCGGGATCAACGATGCCGGGCAGGTCAGCGGGTACTACCCGTGCTTCGCGCAGGTGTGCTCGGGGTTCCTCTGGGACGACGGCGTGGTGACGGACCTGCCGTTCGTGGAGGCACTGGGCATCGACAACCAGGGACAGGTCTTCGGCTACTTCCGCGAGTGTTACGAGAACTGGTGCGGTCCGTCATCCCCGCGAACCTGGACCGATGGTGTCGAGAGCGTGCTCCTGCTGCAGGTGCCGACCGACTCGGCCTTCACCCGCGGGAGCAACGATCTCGGACACGTCGTCGGCGTCGCCGGGATCCACACGGAAGGTGGCGGACTCGACGCGGCCCGGGCCGTGCTCTGGGTGGACACCGTTCCGACGGATCTCAACGACCTGCTGCCCGAGAGCAGCGACTGGCACCTCCGCACCGCCATCGAGATCAACAACAACGGGGTGATCATCGGCGTCGGTGCCCCGCCGAGCGGACCGCAGAGTCGCGGGTTCATGCTCGTGCCGCGCCCGGCGTGCCACGCGGATCTCAACGAGAACGGAGCGGTGGACTTCGCCGATCTCCTGTCACTGTTCACCGCGTGGGGCCCGTGCAACCCCGGCCCCGGCTGTCTCGAGGATCTCGACGACGACGGCGGCGTGGACTTCGCCGATGTCCTCGCGGTGATCGCGGCGTGGGGGGAGTGCCCATCGCCCCCGGCCAGACCTTCACGCTGACGCTGGGGGAGGCCGCGTTCGCCGTGAACGCCCCTGCGATCCGGCCGCCAGTGCAGTCAACAGTCAACATTCCCTGTTGACAGGCGGTCACAGGTCGCGTAGTGTCGAGAGCCATGGATCGACAGCTCTCCAGCTCGCTCATCCTCGCTGCAGCCATCGCGATGGCCTTCTACGCCATGGCGCTCGTCGGTCTCGTCGGCGCCGGGATCCTGGATCTCCCGTGGTTCAAGTTCATGCCGGCGGTCTCCATGCTTCTCGCGCCCATCCTCATGCTCACGCGCGCACATGCACTCGGGCGTCTTCCGGGAGAGCGGCCATGACCAGCGAGGCGAAGGGCATCAGAGATGCCGCCGAACGGCGGATAGCCGATACCGGCGACTCGCTACGCAAGATCGCACGCGGGGCAGGCGTCGACCCGGGTCAGCTCAGCCGATTCCTCAAACGTGACGACGACCGGGGTCTCTCGGCGACGAACCTCGCGAATCTCGATCGATACCTCACGGCTACCGCCGCCCCGGCGCCGGCGGATCCCCCCCTTCCCGACGACCACGCGCGCATCCTCGCGCAAAAACTCGATCAGAAGCGCCTCGCCATCTTCGTTGGCGCCGGCATGTCTCACCTTGCCGCGGATACATCCGGCCGACGTCTTCCGCTGTGGAAGGCACTGGCGAAATCCGTTGCCGCGGATTGCCACTTCATCGAGGCCGATGCGTTCGAGAATCCCCTGGAGCTGTTCGACGCGATCGCTTACAGCTCACCGGCCGGGCGTGAAGGGCTGGAGGACGCCGTCCGGCTGAGGCTCGACGACAGCGCATTTCGCCTCTCGCCCGCCCACGAGGCCTTGGCGCGTCTCCCGTTCCACGCCGTCATCACTACGAACTACGACCGGCTCCTCGAGCGCCTCTTCCCCGATCGAACCCCGGTGGTTCGCGAGGACGATCATGACTCCGTCGATCGCTGGCTCGTCAAGCTCCACGGGTCGATCGACGATCCGGACGGGATTCACACGCTCACTCAAGGCGACTATCGCGACTGGGCGCAGCACCATCCCGCCGCCTTCCGCTTCCTGCGCAAGCTGCTCATCGAGCGTACGGTGCTGTTCGTTGGGTACAGCCTCAGCGATCCCCACTTCGACGCATTGCTCGGGCAGATCTCCAGCGCAACGGACCGACGCGCCAAAGCGTACGCCTGGTTATGGCAGCCGCCGGAAGCACGGATCCGCATGTACGAGATGCGGGACAACCTGAGCGTCGTCGCGATCCGGCATGAAGACGAATGGGCCGCAGCGTTCGATCACGTGGGCGAGCACCTGCGCGAACTTCGATCCGATCGAGTCACGACCGGCAACCACGTCGACTCCGCGGCGCGGTTCGACGACCCCGAGCAATGGGGACGTTACTGCTCGGCGGTCATCAGCGAGTTCGACAGCGCCAACCTGGAAGGCCTGTATGCAGGCCGCGCCTACCAACGGGGCATCATTCCGATCGAGGACGTCTTCATCGAGCCGGAGTTGGCGATCGCGACGCTCTCTCGAGCCGTCGACCCGCCGGACCCCGAAGATCACGACGAGCCTACGGACGACTCCCTACGCGAGCACCTGCCGAAGAACGAGACGCGGCGCGTACCGGCGACGGACGTGAGGGAACACCACAGCCGGCTCGTGCTCATCGGCGATCCGGGTCAGGGGAAGTCGACTCTGCTCCAGTGGTGGCTCATGTCCGAGAGTCGAAGTGTCGAGGCTCGGCTGCGCGCGGCGGCCGCCGAGACCGACGCTGATGCGGAGCCGCCCCCCGGCGATCATCGTCGCCCCGTCTATATCCGCCTGAGCCAGTGGGAAGTCGACGGCGCGCCGGAGGATTTCGTCGCTTACGCGCGCGAGCGATTGCTCGCCTCCGCGGACGTGCGGCCCGAGGCGGTCGACCATTGGCTGGCGGGCCCGATCCTCTGGCTTCTGGATGGAATCGACGAGATCCGGGAGCGAGGCAACCGCCTCCGCCTGCGCGATATTCTGAGCGCGCTCGCGCTACGCCGCACCGAGCACGATGACCGGTGGGTCGTAAGCTCGCGCCCCAGCGGGTACTTCGAAGTTGGGCTTCCGTCGCCGTGGGTCGAGTGCACGATCGCCGACCTGAGCCCTGCTCAGACCAAGGCTCTTCTCGAGAAGTGGTCGGACGTGCTCTGGAGGCTCGAGCAGCTCCCACTGGATGCCGACGACGTGTTTCGCTGCCTCTCCGGCAACGTGGGTCTCGCCCGCGTCCTCGGCAATCCTCTGCTCCTGACGCTCGTGGTGCTCTTCTACAAGTCGCGTCACGAGCTGCCGCGCGATCGATGGCAGTTCTACGAACACGCCGCTGAGGCGATCAGCGAGACCTGGCGCACGACCCGATCGCGCGGAGCGCAGCCGCACCAGCGGAGCTTCGGTTACCTCCGTGACTTCCTCACCCGGCTCGGCTTCGAAGCGATGCTGAGCGGGCGCGTCACGTTCACCCGGAGCCAGCTCGAGGATCTCCTGCGGGACGAGCTGCGTCGCCGGGGCTACACGACGGCGCAGATCGACACCGAGGCGCCGGAGTTCATGCGAGCCGCAGAAGATCTCATCGGCATCCTCGTGGACAAGGGCGGTGGACAGTTCGGCTTCCTCCATCTCACGTTCCAGGAGTACTACGCCGCTCGCTACCTCGGCGGTCACGCGACGGAGGCGACGCAACAGGCGCGGCGGCGCTGGGATCATCCCGACTGGCAGGAGGTCTGGCGTCTCTACGTTCAGCAACTCGAGGATCCGGTGCGGATTCAGGAGTTCCTCGACGCGGTGCTGGCAAGCCGGCATGAGCTCGACGCGACCCTCCTCCGCCCCGAGTTGCGTTGTCTGGAATGGGTGGGGCTCACTCCGCTCGCCGAGGCGCAGTCATACATCTGGGGCAAGGTCGATACTGCGCTCGAGCGCGCGGAGACGAAGCTCCGAACGACGCTGGACCGTGCCGTCTGCAAGGCGCTGACGCACTGGGAACACGCGCTTCCGGATCCGATCCGCGATCGAATGACTGAACACCTTGCCGACGATCGTTCTCCGCCCGTACAATCCCATGCGGCCGAAGCATTGGCCACCGTCGCCACCGAGCCGACCGTCCGCGTCGCCCTGCTCCAACGCCTCGACTACGACGGCGACCCCGGCGTGCGATCCGCCGCCGCCGGCGCCCTCGCCACCGTCGCCACCGAGCCGACCGTCCGCGCCGCCCTGCTCCAACGCCTCGACGACGGCAACCCCGGCGTGCGATACGCCGCCGCCGACGCCCTCGCCACCGTCGCCACCGAGCCGACCGTCCGCGCCGCCCTGCTCCAACGCCTCGACGACGGCAACCCCGGCGTGCGATA
>JAAELP010000019.1 GCA_024226535.1 Planctomycetota bacterium
GCCGGTCGGCCCCAGCCACAGCCGAGCCAGATGCCAATCCCGCCGGCACACCTTGGCCGTTCCTTCCGCGACCGCCTTCTCGAGCTCGTCCAGGTCCTTCGGGTGGTCGAATGCCGCGGGGACCTCCCGGGGATTGAGCAGATCCCGCCGTGCCATCGCCACCGCCTCCGCAATCGTCATCGTTCGCGACAGCCCGGCGTACAGCGATCGCGCGAACACCGTCGCCGCGACATCGGACACCGACCCGCTCCAGCCGAGCACCGCCGGCATGCCGGCATCGATCAGCGCTGTCGCCAGCGAGTGGATGATCTGCTGGTCCTCAGCAGACCGCTCGGGAACAGCTCCCTCACCGACTTGGTCGTTCCCGTCTCTATTCCCGGCTGCGGCGGAGAGGCACGCCGAGAGGAACAGCAGTGACGGGACGTGGGGCCTGAGATCATCATGGAGGTTTCGGGCGGTCACCAGACGTGTGCTGCCGTGTGCATCCTCCATCGCCAGAACCGCCTCGGGCTGGTTGTTTCCGTGGCAGGACAGGTGCAAGACCGGTGGAGGATCCGAGAGGGCCGCGATCTGCCTGCCGAGTTGCGTCGGATCACCAGAGTCCTCGACGACCACGTCGATGGAGTCGATGTCCCCGGTCGCGCGGAGGATGGCCAGCTCTTCGGCCTCGAAGTCAAGCTCGTGCGAACCATGCGGCGAAGAAGCCATGAACATGACGCCCAGCCGAAACTCGTCAGGGTCGATGATCCCTGTGGTCCGGCCCAGACGGCGATACGGAACGTACTCCCGCACGTTGGCCAGGAAACCCTGGTCGTCGGCAAGGAGCTCCCACGGCGCGCGCAGCACCGCCATCTCCTCCGGTCCCGGGTGCGCCGGCCCCTGAACCTCGAAGACCACGGGGCCGGACGTCGCGTCGAGAATCCGCGACCAGGCACCGTCCGCCCCATCAAGCCAGGCACTCAACTCGCGACCGATGTCCAGGAGCGCAGCGGTCTGCTCGCCTCCGTGCGTGAGCGTCTCCTCATAACGTTGGACGAACGCCGCAGCCTCGTCCGAGATCCCGGACGACAGCTCCCGACGACCACCGGCCGCCTTGCCCTCCGACAGCAACTCGACAAAGCCATCGCCAACCCGGAGCGTGATCATCATGCACCCCAGTACCGTCTCGGAGACTCCACGAGGGAGCCACTGACCGCCGCCCCCCGCGCCATGTCCGATTGTCGGAACTCTAGACTACAAAGGGGGTCCACGTTTGCACAGGCTATAGCGAGTGCAACGTGGACACGTCGCCCCGGGGGGGAAGAGAGCATCCGCAGTCTGCAGTCCGCAGTCCCGATCCTTGATCCTCGATGCGTCAATCCCCAGTGGGGATTGCGGACTGTGAATCAAGCACTTGGGCTTGCGGAATGCGGATTCCGGATTTCGGATTCCGAAGTGGCTTGGCGCTGCATGTTGGCGAAACTACGATTGCTCCCCACCCCAGCGCTGCTCGCGTGGCACCACGACCCCGCATTCCGGACACTGATCCCCCTCCAGCCGGAACAGCAGGTAGCCGCACTCGCAACGGGGCTGGGAAGAAAAGGACAGGCATTTTGATGGGCTTCCGCCGCCTGTCGATCCTTCTTGCTGACCGGTGATTCAAATCAGGCTACGAGGTGGGTGGTGCGGTCATCGTGCGCGTCGACTCTGGTCCCGGCGAAGCCGAACCCGGAACTCGGAATCCGTAATCTGAATCCGGAATCCGCAATCCGCAACCCCCGATCCTTGATCCCCGATACGTCAATCCCCAGTGGGATTGACGGACTGTGAATCAAGCACTTGGGCTTGCGGAATGCGGATTCCGGATTTCGGATTCCGAAGTGGCTTGGCGCTGCGGTGGCAGGCGAAACTACGATTGCGCCCTGCCCCACCGCTGCTCGCGTGGCACCACGACCCCGCATTCCGGACACTGATCCCCCTCCAGCCGGAACAGCAGGTAGCCGCACTCGCAACGGGGCTCGTCGAACTCGACGCTCACCGTGAAGCCGCACCCGTCGCACCGGCCGTTACCGGGCGCGAGCGAAAGCTCCTCGGCGCACCCGGGACAGACGAGGCCCAACCGCACGCCGGACGGAACCGACTCCACCCGTGCACGCTCACGCTCGGAAGTCAGGCGGAAGGCGATGCGCACGAGCAGCGAGCCGAGCAGCCCGATGCCGCCGACGATCGCCATCGTGAACACGATCATCACGAGGAGCCACTGGGACGCGATGCTGTCGAGATACTCGCCGAGCCAGATGAGCGTGGTCATGAGCAGCCCGAAGCACCACGCGATGGCGATGACCACCCAGCGCATCCAGTGCAGCGCCGACGATTTCGTCTCGAGGTATCCGAACGCGGCGGTGTGCAGGCAGATCACCGCGATCACGGTGGCCGTGCCGCCGGTCTGCGCGACCAGTTCGTCAGCGCCACGACGCAGTTCGTCGTCGAACCAGATGAGCGCGCCCCAGCATGCGACCGCGATCGGGCAGGCCAGGAGCACGAACGTCATGAACATCCGGAAGCGGCGCAGGCGGATGAACACCGCGGCGGCTAGCGCCAGGCCGGAGTAGATCGCGACGAGCGAGTTGGTCGCGATGAGCTTGATGCCGAGGTACGGGTCGTCCACGCCGTTGAGCAGCACGAGCAACGCGGACACCATCGCGAGGGCGACGGCCACGAGCACGATCCCGATCAGCCCGCGGATGAGCAACGAGATGGGCGTCAGCGGGGACGTCGTCACTGCGGGGTCACCTTGATTCGAAGCCCGCACCCGGCGCACGCGTCACCGTGGGACCGGATCGTCTGCTCGCGCCCGCAGCGCGGACACGTGATCGCCAGGTCACGCCGCAGCGACTCCGGCACGCTTCCGAGCCCGATCCGGGGAACGAGCACCGAGGCGAGCACGCCGAGCGTTCCGCCGAGCGTGAGCACGCCGAGCACGCCCCCTCCGCGTCCGACCATCTCCAGGAACGCGTCCCGGTCCCTCCACGTCATCGTGTCCGCCATCGTCGTGAAGAACGTGGCCATCAGGACGGCGAACACGGCCAGGCACGCGGCGACGCCGATCGTAAAGCGCCGCACGTACACGGCGACTCCCGGCGGCACGCCGAGCTGGAGCAGGAGGCCCGTGAACGACATCAGCATCGCCCACCCCGTTCCCGCGATGCAGAGCCAGCGGAGGATCGAGAACGGCTCCAGGATCACGCGTGGAAACCAGAGCCCGTACTCCCAGCCGGCCCAGGCGAGCGCCCCGACCACGAGGCCGGAGATCATCCACGCCCGCGCCTTGCTCCGCTCCATCGCGAGCGCCGAGATGAACCCGGCGAGCCCGAACGCCATCGTGATCCACACGGTCCCGAGGAGTTCGTCGTCGGAAGGCATGCGGCGGACCGCGATCGAGCCCACGATGGGAAAGACGATCGCCCCGACGATCGAGATGACGGCGATGACGGCGTATATGCGGCTGACGCGCATGGGGTTCACGTACGATACCCGCCGAGCGCGCGGGTCACGGCTCTTCCGCCGTCGCCGGCGCGTCGTGCCGCACGGTCTCCGGGATCGGGAGCAGGGGGAGACCCTCCGCAGCACGGAGCGCGTTCTGATCCCAGAGTTGCTCCACGATCTCCGCCGCGGGGAAGGACGTCACGGTGCCGTCCCGCAAGCCCACCGTGATCATCGTGTTCGAACCGGGCCGGTTGAGATCCGGGTCCGGCGAGACGACGACGAGCCAGATCGCTCCCTCCTCGCCGTTGGGATCGACCCCGTGCCACGTGCCGACGAAGTCTCCGAGCCGGTGCGCGATCACGTCGTCAGGCAGGCTCCCGGCGACTTCGGCGACGAGCGCGCGGCGTTCGATCGGATCCAGCTCGAACAACACCTGGAGGGTCTGGTCGCCGATCGGCACGTTGTCCGGATGCGTCAGCGTGCCCCCGACGACCAGGTCCAGCGGCGTGAGCGAACTCGCCTCGATCAACTCCAGAGCGTGGGCCGGATACCGGCCGTCGTGATCCGTCGGAAAGGTCGTGAGCGCGCTGAGAACGAGCACGCACTTCGCCTCGGTCTTCACGGCTTGCGCCCGGGTCATGGCGATGCGCGCCTGGTTCATCCCGAAGATCATCCCCCCGAACAAGGTCACGACGCCGATCACCACGACCACCGCGGGAAACACGAGCGCCGCCAGCGTCCCCCGCGGCCCGCGGGTCGGCTGCGCCTCGCCGAGCATGAGCACGGCGCTGACGAGCCACCAGCAGAGCCCGATGAAGATGAACGGGTAGAGACCAATGCACGGCAGCGCCGTCGTCACGTTGGCGCCCGCGCTGTAGCACAGCGCCTGGTAGGTGCGCCCGATCGGGTGCGGCGCGCCGCCGCTCAACAGCAGCAGACCGTGGGTCACGAGACCCCACAACGCGATCGTCACCACGAGCACCACGAGACCGATGACGAGGAAGCCCACGGCGGCGATGAACTCGTTGAACGGGCTCCCGCCGGAGAGCATGCTCACGGCCGCAATCACGAGAAACGGCAGCACCGCCCCCGCGGTGAGGATGATGAGCCCGGTGAGAATCGCGAACCACCACGACTGCCCGGGCGGCGCTTCGATGGGCGTTCCCCGCATGAGCCTCAGCGGCCCGACCATCGAAAGGCCCACCGTGCGCAGCCACGCCATGAACCAGGTGCGGCCCTCGCGGCTGATCCACGGGTGCAGATCGACGCGGGTCTGCTCTTCCTCGACCCCCGCCGCGGGACGCAGCACCATCTCGTCCATGTCCAGGTGACGGCCACACTGCACGCACTCGAACGAGCGGGGCACGAGATGCCCGTTCGCGCCGGTGCCGTAGTAGTCCTGGTCACAGTCCGGACAGCAGAAGCGAACGGAGTTCGGGACGTACTCGCGCTCGCCGGGAAGGAACGGCCGCCCGCACTCCGGGCACTCGCGCGCCGTCAGGTTCCAGAGCGGGTAGTCACAGGTGAGGCAGCGCATGGCGCCCTGATCGTACCCGGCGCGTCACGGCGCCGTCGCCGGCGCGTCGTGGCCGACCGTGGACGGGTCGGGCAGCGGCGGGAGACCCGCCTGGGCGCGGAGGTCGTTCTGCTCCGCGAGCTTCAGCGAGAATCCGCGCTGCTGGACCGGGTACACGGAGCCGCCGGCTTCCGCGACGATCCAGACCTGCGCTCCGCCGGGGAAGGGCGCCGGGTCCGGCGGCATGACGAACACCCACAGGCTCGGGTCACCGGCCGGATCCAGGCCGTGGAAGGTGAATACGACGTCTCCGATCCGGTGGGCCACCGTGTCCGGAGGCAGCGCGTCCGCCGCAGCGCCGGCCATCTGCGCCTGGCGTCCGCTCCCCTGCCGGCGGAACTCGCCGAGGTCGGACTGTCCCAGCGTGATGTCGCTCCATGTCGTGCTCGACATCGGGGAGATGAACTCGCCCGGCGACATGTTCGCATCGACGACGAGCATGAGGCCATGGTCGGGGTAGCTTCCGTCGGCGGTGACCGAGCCGCTCAGCGCCTGGGAGATCCGAAGCGCCTGCACCGTCGCCGGCTGCCCGGTCATCGCCGACGACGAGGCGAACGACGCCGACGCCAGGATCAACGCGAAGTACCCGGCCACGAGCAGGATCGTCAGGATCACGGGGAACGCGGCCACCGTCAGCGATGCTCGCAGCGCCCGGATCTTCTGAGCCTCCATGACCGTGAGCACGGCGCTGACGACCCACCAGATCCAGCCGAAGTACGGTCCGAAACACGGGAACGCACTCGCGATGTTCGCGCCGGAGCTGTAGCACAACGCCTGGAGCGTCCGGTCCAGACCGCCCACGCGCGGACCGGTGATCATGAGCAAGCCGTGGGTCACCAATCCCCAGACCAGGATGTACGCGAGCGTCAGGATGAGCCCAACGAGAAGGCCCACCACACCCATGCCCGCGATGATCCCCGCGAGTGCCGCGGGACCGGGACCGCCGCCGCCCGCACCCGCGCGCATCGCGAAGATCGGCAGCACCGTCGCGAAGAGCAGCGTCGGAAGCATGGAGAGCAGCATCACGACGGCGCCCGTGATCGCCGCGAACCACCACGCCTGCCACGACGATGCCGCCGGCGGCACCGCTTTCATGAGCGCGCGTGGCTTCACGAGCGCCATGCCGATCGTGCCGACCCAGCCGGAGAAGCGACCACGCTGACGACGCTCGAGCCACGGCATGCGCTGCGGTTGCGTATCGACGTCGGCAAGCTGCCCCTCGGGGCGCAGCACCATCTCGTCCATCTCGACGGGGCGCTCACAACGGACGCACGTGAACCGCGCCGGAAGGAGGTGGCCTTCGGTCGTCGTGCCGTAGTACGGCTGCTCGCAGTGCGGACAGCAGAAGCTGACCGCCCCCGGGACGAACTCGAACTCGCTCGGGCGGAACTCCGCCCCGCATTCAGGGCAGGCCCGCGCCGTCAGGTTCCACAGCGGATAATCGCACGTGCGGCAGCGCAGGTCAGTCCTCCGGGGCGTCCTGCTTCACCCTGCGTCGGAACTCGGCGACGAGTCCGGCGGTGATGGGACCGACCTTGCCGGCTCCGATCGCCTTCCCGTCGACCTCCGCCACGCCGATGATCTCGGCCGCGGTTCCCGTCAGGAACACCTCGTCGGCGCCGAGCACGTCCTCGACACGCAGGTTCCGCTCCTCGACGGGATGCCCGCACGCGGGGCCGACCTCTTCGATGACGAAGCGACGCGTGATTCCGTGCAGCATCCCCGCCCCCGGCGGCGGCGTCGCAAGCCGTCCGTCCTTGACGACGAACAGGTTGTCGCCGGTGCACTCGGAGACGTACCCGTCGAGGTTGAGCATGATCGCCTCGAGGACGCCGGCCTCGATGGCCTCGACCTTGGCGAGGATGTTGTTCAGGTAGTTGAGGCTCTTGATCGCGGGATCGAGGCAGTCGATCGGGATTCGCGGTCGGTGAGCGACGACGACCTTCAGCCCGGTCTCGTACAGCTCCGGCGGGTACAGCGCAATCGAGTCGGCGATGATGACCGTGCCGGGCACGGGACACTTGAACGGATTCAGACCGAGCGTCCCGACACCGCGGCTGAGCACGAGGCGGATGTAGCCGTCGCTGAT
Organism: Planctomycetota bacterium; assembly: GCA_024226535.1. Classification (GTDB taxonomy): domain Bacteria; phylum Planctomycetota; class Phycisphaerae; order Phycisphaerales; family SM1A02; genus JAAELP01. The sequence goes on from JAAELP010000019.1 coordinate 7,131, forward strand.
CCCGTTGGTGCGCACCGTCTCGCGCGTCGCACGATCGATCTCATCCAACGAGTAGGCCGGCTTCAGGTAGATCTTCTCCGCCGACCGGTAGAGACGTTCGAGGTGCGAACGGAACTTGAAGATGCGCCCGCCGTACACGCGGATGCCTTCGAAGCAACCGTCGCCGTAAAGGAAGCCGTGATCGAAGACGGAGACTTTTGCCTGGTCCTGATCGACCAGCTCTCCGTCCATCCAGATCTTGCGCTTGGGCGATTGCTGTGCGCCATCCACGCGCGAGGCGGGATCGGCGGCGACCGATGAAGAGTCCGCACAGGTTCCCATCGTCATTGGTCCTCCTTTACCCAGACCGTAACTAGACCGATGAACGCAGGGCCCGCTCGGAGAGCGAGCCGCGGAGTCGGCCAACGGCGCCTCGCGCCGCGGCCACTCGACGCTGCCCGTCATTCTAGCCGCAAGATGCTCAGCGTGCAGGGGATCCGCCGGAGCCCGCGAGGAGCGATTCCAAAGCGGGGCGAAGTTCCGGATAATCGAATTCATACCCCAGCGCAAGCGCGCGAGCGGGGTGTACACGCGCGCCGCCCGCCACGTGGCGCGCCACCTCGCCGAGAACGATTCGCAGCGCGAAGGTCGGAACGGGCAACCAGCTCGGACGACGCAGCACGCGACCGAGCGTGCGGCAGAACTCGTTCATCGTGACCGGATTCGGCCCGGTGCCGTTGATCGGTCCGCGCGCCTCGGGGTTCACGAGCGCGAGGTCCACGATCCCGACCAGGTCGCGCCAGTGAATCCAGGGAAGGTACTGCGTTCCCGGGCGCACCGGTCCGCCGACGAACATCCGGAACGGGCGCAGCATGCCGCCGAGCGCGCCGCCGCGCGCGTCGAGAACGATGCCGACGCGAACCGTCACCACGCGCGTGTTGTCGGACGCGGCGGCGCTCGCCGACCGTTCCCATTGCACGGTCAGATCCGCCATGAAATCGTCCGGGGCCGGGGGGGATTCTTCATCCACCGCGACATCCCCCGCATCGCCGTAGTACCCGATCGCGCTGGCGCTGACGAGCACCTTCGGCGGAGCCGTCGCGCCCTCGATCGCCTCCGCGATTCGCCCGGCGCTCTTCACGCGGCTCTGCACGAGCACCCGCCGGTACTCGGCGTTCCAGCGTCGATCGAGGATGCCCGCCCCCGCGAGGTGAACCACCGCATCGCAGCCGTCCACGGCGTCCTGCCATGAGCCGGGGCTGACGGGGTCACCCTCGACGACCTCCAGGCGGTCGTCGCGGGCTGCGTCGAGCTTCTTCGCTCCCCGAGCCGCGCTCCGCGAGACCACGATGACGTGATCACCGCGCTCGAGCCGGTCGGCGACGAGCCGCCTGCCGATCAGTCCCGTTCCTCCGGTCACGAGCAGCTTCATGCGAACGGAGGATACGCGAAGCCTGCAACGGAATCCGGAACGCCCGGTACCCAAGTATGGAGAGCCGGGCACCGATACTCGCCCGGACAGGACCCGAATCGAGTTCAGGACCGGAAAGAAAATCGGCGAACCGGTGAACGGCTTCGCCGGCCCGCGCATCCAAACGGATGCGATTGTGTAACTCCCACACGCGGCGCGCTCCTTTTCGCCGCACCTTCCGACGGCCATCCGCCCGCCCCCACACGGATGGTCGTCTTTTAATTCCGCTCGGACCGCCCTACGGGACGGATCCTCGCTTTCGCGTGGCGGGCGCGTGCGCCCCCGCGCGCGGGAGGACGCGGACACGGACACGGACACGAACACGAACACGAACACGAACACGAACACGAACACGAACACGAACACGAACACGAACACGAACACGAACACGAACACGAACACGAACACGAACACGAACACGAACACGAACACGAACAC
>JAAELP010000020.1 GCA_024226535.1 Planctomycetota bacterium
ATGTCTCCGTTGAACTCGGCGTTGCCCTGGACCCACAGGGCCGACGGCGTCGCGATCGTTCCCTGGGAGTTGATCGTCCCGTTGAAGATGGCCGTACCGCCGGTCTGGAGGATCTGGAGCAGGTCGCCTACGTTCGTCGCAAGCTCGAGGTTGCCGTTGTAGACCTGGTCGCCGGTGGTAATGACCGTACCGTCCAGGATCCGGACGATGGGTCCGGTGAAGGTCGCGGTGTCCGCCGTGATCGAGTTCTGGATCCTGATGCCCCCGGCGACGGCGTCGAACATCACGGTACCGACGGTGAGAGGCGCGTTGATGTCGATGACGTTGCCCGCGTTGAACACGAGCGAGCCCGCGTCGATGGACGCGTTGACCACGATGTCGTTGCCCGCCTCCAGCCACAGTTCGAACAGGCCGAGGGTCAGCGCCGCGTTCACCGTGATGTCGTTGGTCGCCTGGAGGTGGATGTCGCCGCCGAAGATGTTCAGCGCCCCCGCGTCGAGGTTCGTCAGGGCCGGGGGATCGCCGAACAGGATCTCGCCCGACGCCGGCAGCGGATCGAACGGGCCCGTCGTCGAGATGACGATGTCGACGGGGTCGATCAGCAGGCTGCCGCCCGTGTACCCGGCCATCGCGCCCATTCGTGTCTCGCCGGCGTAGATCAGGTGCTTGCCCGAGACCTCGACGAAGCCGCCGTAGCCGCCGGCGAGGCCGCCGGAGATGTCGATCACGGCGCCCCGCGGGAAGATCGTCTGCCCTTCATAGCTGTGGATGAGGGCCTGGCCGGCATGGGCGAAGCCGGTGCCACCGGCGACGGAGACCACGCTGCCCGGGGTCAGGTAGGTGTGGTTCTGGCTGGTGAGCTCGACGGAGCCGCCCTGGCCGTGGTTGGAAGCGGCGTCGATCCACCCGCGGTTCAGCACGCTCGGGCCCTGGATCGTGATCGAGCCGGCCTGGCCGGAGTCCACGCTCGCGGAGATCACGCCGTCGTTCTGGACGAGACCGTCCTTGGCGGACATCGTGACGTTGCCGCCGGCGGCGTACACGGTGCCCGTGTTCCGGATGGCGAGCGAGTACAGGTCGCCCGCGCCGAAGACCACCGTGCCGGCCGTGTTGTGCACGAGACCGGTGTTCTCGACGCCCGGCGTCGCCATCATGTCCGGCGTCGTGCCGCCCGCGAACGGGTGGCTCCGGTTCGTCAGCTCCGCTCCGTCCACGTGCACGCTGATGCGCTCGCCGAGACGGCTGATGTACACGTCGTCGCCGGCGAGCATCGTGATGATGCCGCCGTTGGAGGTGATCGCGCCGTGGTTGGCGACGCGACGGCCCATGAGATGGACGTCCTTGCCGTTGATGTGCCCGGCGTTGACGACATCACCCGTGAGCGAGAAGCGGTCGTTGAAGGTGGTGAAGTCCTCGTCGGTGATGTTGCCCGCGGCCGCGTAGAGCCCCGCCACGTCGACGGTGGAGCCGCCGGTGAAGTACACGCCCGCCGGGTTCACGATGTAGACCTGGCCGTTGGAGAGCAGGCGACCACCGATCACGGATGGCTCGGGCCCGGTCACGCGGTTCAGCACGCGCGCATACTGGTGCGGCTGAATGAATTGGATCGTCTCCCACGGGAGGATGTTGAAGCTGAGGTAATTGATGATGCTTCCATCGCTCGCCTGGATGATCGTCTGGTAGCCGTCGTGGATGAACGTGACGTCTCCGACGACGATCTGGGCGCCCGCCTGGTCAGCGTGCGCCGGCTCGCCGGTCAGGCCGGCACAGAGCGCGGC